>JADMKN010000065.1 GCA_015478825.1 Patulibacter sp.
ACCGCGGGTGCCGGGAGTCGTAGCGGAAGTTATCCATCCGCCCGAAGCCGCCGATCGTCCGCGAGCGCTCGGAAACGAACTCCAGACCACCGATCGCCTCGACGTCCTGCCGCAATTGCTTCAACGTCCGGTCGATCCCACGCGCGGAAAGCGTCGGCTCGACCGCCGGGTCGACGAACAGGTCGATGTCCTCCGAGAACCGATCGAGCACATTCCAGCATCGCTCGGCTCTTCCTCGGCCGCAAGACGTTCGAAGCCCAACAGAAGGGCTCGGGCCTCCTGCGGGGGCAGATCACGCCGTTGAGTTCCTAGGCTTCGGCCGGACCAGCGGGCGCGGCGTGTGCATACACACCAGCGCCGACGCTCGTAACGATCCAAGTGGACCAGCAACGGCGGGTCATCCGCCCGATCTCGCGGGCGGACCCACGCCGTCACGCCACCCGTCGGTCCGGGCCTGGACCCGGACCGACCGGGGTTATGCGACGGGTGCGATCAGGGGCCCGCCGGGTAGGTGCTATTGGTGGTTGCGGCGATCCTCCCGGAGCCGCCGAGGATCGCTGACCGCTCCCCCAACGCGTCGTTCATGTAGCCGCCGGCAACCGCCGACATGATCCCCGACGCATAGTTGCTCCGACCGCCGGTAACCGCCGAACTGGACCCCGACGCCTCGTTGGAGTAACCGCCGGTAACCGCCGAAGCGAACCCCGACGCATCATTGGAGCTCCCGAGGGCGGTGGACCACTCCCGGGTGATTGAGTTGTCGAGACCAACCAGCAGCCCGCCGAACGAGCTGAACGTGTGCTGGTCGCCGACGACGAGGTTGTGCGACCCCGTTTGCGTTCCGGGGACTTCGTTGTAGCCGACGATCAGGTTCCCCGTGCCGTTGGTGGTGTCCGTGGTGCCTTCCCCGTTGGTGATCTGCAGGTTCATGCCCTCCAGCGTCAGCGTCTTCGCGTCACTGCTGCGGCTGACCCCGGCGAATCTGGTCTGTAGCTCGGCGACCTGCGTCCGCAGCGCCGCGTTGTCGCTCTCCAGCGCGTCGAGGCGGTCGGTGATCGCCTTCAGGGTCGCGGCATCCGCGGAACCCTGCGGCCCGGCCACGCCCTGCACCCCCTGCGCCCCGGGCAGACCGGCCACGCCCTGCGCCCCGGGCAGACCGGCCGCACCCTGCGGACCCGCAGCACCGGGCGCCCCGCGCTCCGACTCCCTCTCAGCGCTCCCCAGGCTCCAGGAGATCGTCCGCTGGCCGCGCGGACAGCGGGTCTTCTTCGCCGACAAACGCTTGACCGACTTGCCGCTCTTGCTGACGCAGGCGTAGACCCGACCGTCCTTGGACGCCTTCGTGCTCGATGTCGTCGACCACGAGATTCGGTGCTGCCCGCGCGGGCAGCGGGTCTTCTTGGCCGACAGCCGCTTGACGGACTTGCCGCTCTTGCTGGCACAGGCATACACCTGACCCGACGTCGCTGCTGAGGCCGTACCCGCTCCCGCACCAAGGCCCAACGCACCCACCCCGAGGACCAACGCGAGGATCACCACCAGATCCGTTCGTGGCCGCCAGAATGCGTTCCTCGTGGTGCTCGTCATGATGCTCTCCCAGGTCGGGTATCCGGTTTGGGTCACCGTAACGAAGGTGCGCCTGGATGCGTCGCAGGCATCGTGATCCCTTGATTGTGATTTGCCCGGGCTGGAGCTAAGTCGATTTGCCTCTCGTTCGCGTCGCTCGCCACTTTGTCCCGAGGCGCTCCGGCGAGCGCTCCCGCTCGCACGAGCCCACATGGCGGCCCGGAAGGGTGGCCCGTCGAGGGGCGCCAATTGTGCAGCCAGTGGCTGCACTTTCTCCGGATCCGGCCACAGCGCGGCGAAACGCCGCATGTAGAAGCGGTTCTTGCTCGTGCTCCACGACCTCCAGGTAGGCAATGAATACTTCAAATTGAAGGATTTCTCGCATGATACCGTTCCTCTTGCGACTTCTGATTCATTTCGAAGTACTTCTCGCATGCCAGGCGCGATCTACAACCTTCTCCACGCTCACGCGGTCGACGCGAACGGCTTCGTCACGACGCGCGACGCCGAGGATCTCGGCGTGCCCGCGCGCTATCTCCAGGTGCTGAAGCACCGCGGGACGCTCGACGCGGTCAGCCGCGGGGTGTACCGGTTCCCGGACGTGCCAGCCGAACCGCTCGACGGATACAAGGCCGCCACGTTGTGGCCGCTGACCGTCGAGGGCGCCCTGACGCATTCCACCGCGCTGGACCTGCATGACCTCTGCGACATCAACCCGAGCCGCATCGACGTCACCGTGCCAAAGGCCTTCCGCACGACCCGGCCAATCCCCGAGGTCATGCGGTTGCACAAGGCGGACCTGCCCGAAGCAGACCTCACGTGGCACGAGGGACTGCGGATTGCCGTCGTTGCCGTGGCGATCCGCGGTGCGATCGACCAGGGCGTCGGATGGAACATCATTGAGCAGGCGATCGGCAACGGCCGACGTCGGGGCCGGCTGACCCAGGCCGAGGCGCGGGCGCTTCGCCAGCTACGACCGACCGCGAGGCAAGCCGCATGACACCCCAGCCGAAGCGCCCGCCGGGCAATCTCCCACACCTGCAGAGGCTGGCGAACGCCGCTGCCACCGCACAATCCATTCCCCTGAGGCGCTACCAGCGCTGGATCAACGTCCAGATCCTCAGCGCGGCCCTCGAACGCGTCCGGGACCAGGATGGCGAGCCGCTGTTCGCGCTCAAGGGTGGCGCGGCGATGGAGCTGCGGCTCGGTCTCACCGCCCGCGCCTCCGCGGACTACGACGCGACCTTCAGAGCCCAGGTAAGCGAGATGCTCAACCGGATCGACGAGGCCCTACGGAACGACTGGAACGGCTTCACCCTGCAGCGTTCCGAGGCCGCCCGCATCGCGACCACCCACACCCAGCGGATGGACATCAAGTTCTTCTACAGGGGTCGACCGTGGGGAACGATCCAGCTCGAGGTTGGCCCTTCAGAAGGTGCCTCCGGACAGGAGATCGACCGAGTCCCCGCCCGGCCGCTCGACGCCGTCCAGCTCGACACGCCCGACAAGGTCGCGTGCGTCTCGATCCGGTACCAGATCGCCCAGAAGATTCACGCATGCACCGAGGTCTTCACGGGCCGTCGCGGCAACGAGCGCTTCCGCGACCTCATCGACATCGAACTGCTGCGCGAACTGATCGCCGCCGATGCACTCCCCGCCGTCCGCGATGCGTGCGTTGAGATCTTCCAGCTCCGCCAGAAGCACCAATGGCCGCCCACGCTGACCGTCGGCGACACCTGGTCGGACGGGTTCCGCGCGATGGCTCGTGAGATCGCCTTCGACACGGACGACGTCGAAATCTCAGCAACGCGCTTCCGCGCGTTCGTCAACGAGATCGACCAGGCATAGACGCGCCCGGGACCGCGCGACCGACGCGCCTCAATGACACCAACCGAATAGTGCAGACATCGTTTGCACTATTCAGCGTCCGGGCGCGAGCCGAATCGAACCCCGCCCGCAGACACTTCCCGCCGGGAGTGCCTGAATCGCCACAGATCCCCGAGAATCAAACACAATCGGCACCTTCTTACTCCGCCGCGCAGCTGCAGAGTCCCTGCAAATCGACATTCGTCGCCGACCAGACGTCCCGCATCGCACCCAGGAGGTCGCCGGTTCGAGCCCGTCGAGCTTCAGAGAATGCCGAAACGGGGGCGCCGGTACCCTCGCGTGCGTGACCGGTCTCGATACCTGGTGGGCGGGCGGCGCCTGAACAACGGGGTCTTTACGCGCTCCGACGGCGATGCGGACGCTCCCGTGGTCACGTGGTTTGCACGGCTTCCCGACGTCATCGTGGGACTGGACGCCGCTGCTGGCGGCGCTCGGTCCGGTGCGGCGGGACGTGACGCTCGACTTCCTCGGCTTCGGGGCGTCGGCCAAGCGGCACGCGCACGGCTATCGTCATCCCTCGCTTTGACGACCCGCTGGGGGTTCAACAGAAGCTCGCCGGCTACAGCCTGAACCGAGAGCATCCGGTCGGACGCCACAAAGCGGCGGTGTTCGATGCCGCCCTCGGGATAAGACCAGGAGACGTCCCGTACCTGGCAGCAGCGCTCATCGGCGGCTTGGCGAGTACGCCCGTGTCGCGAATCGCTGAGAACCCTCCGTGGGGCGTGCTCTGCGAAGTGCAGATCGTCGTAAACGGCATCCGGATACGCGCGGGAAGGACAGCCGTGGTCGTGACCTCGTGGGAAGTGGCGACGTCGACCGCCCGGCCGCGGCTGGTTACCGCATACGTCAAGGGCTAGGCTGTGGATATGGCTTCAGTCGAGCACATGATCTCGGAGCACGATGTGGTGACGCTGCGATCCCGTGTCGGACGATGGTCCGCCGGGTCGCGCGGAACGGTGGTGCAGGACTACGGTCGATCGAAGCTGATCGAGTTCGCTGACGAGCATGGCGCCACCCTCGAGCTCGTCACGGTGCGCGGTGACCAGCTCGAGCGGTGTCCCGTCTTGCCGAACTAGTCGGCGCCGAAGACCGGCCCCAGACCCACGGTGGTCAAGGACTCGTTGTTTCCCCGCACCCGGACTGAGGTCGCTCCCGGTGCCGTTCACGTTCCGGATTGGTTGAGCATCGAGCGGCAGCGGGAGTTGGTGGTCGCCTGCCGGGAGTGGGTGGCGGGTCCCGCACCGATGCGGCACACGCGCGTTCCCGGGGGAGGGACGATGTCGGTGCAGACGGTCTGCCTGGGCTGGCACTGGACGCCGTACCGCTATACGCGGACCGCGGTCGACCAAGGGGACGCGCCGGTCGCTCCGTTCCCCGATTGGCTTGCGGACCTGGGCCGCGCCGCGGTGGCGGAGGCGTACGGAGACCCCGCGGCCGGTGCCGCATACGCGCCGGACGCGGCGCTGATCAACTTCTACGACGAGCAGGCCAAGATGGGGATGCACCAGGACAAGGACGAGCGCAGCGATGCGCCGGTCGTGTCGCTGAGCATCGGCGACACGTGCGTGTTCCGGTTCGGCAACACCGAGAACCGCAACCAGCCCTACACGGACATCGCGCTGCGTTCTGGCGATCTGTTCGTCTTCGGTGGACCGTCGCGGTTCGCGTACCACGGCGTGGTACGCGGAACGCAGCCCGGGACGGGCGACCCGGCGACCGGGATGACGACGGGACGTCTCAACCTGACGCTGCGCGTCACCGGGATGCCCTGATCGGGAGCGAGGACGCCCGCCGTTCAGTCCTCGAGACGCTGCAGAGGCTGTCCGGTGATCGCGGCGATCAGGTCGAAGTCCTTGTCGCAGTGGAGCACCGTCAGGCTTGCGATCTCGGCGGTAGCGGCGATCAGCAGGTCCGGAATCGACGGTGCTCGATGTCGCCCCTGGCCGGCGAGCAGCGCCAGGATCTCCACCGCGCGGTCCTCGCCTCGCGGCGTCGCGTGCTCGATCGGCATCGACCCGACTGGTGGTTGCTGGAGCCCGGCGTGAAGGTCGTCGGCATTGCGGGCCGAGTAGCCGACTTCCAGCAGGGTCACCGTGG
>JADMKN010000066.1 GCA_015478825.1 Patulibacter sp.
CCCACATCTCGGTGCCGTCGCCGTACTGGACCTGGTGCTCCAGCTCGTCCTCGATCGTCAGGTAGCGCCCGCGGTCCTCCTCGATCAGCGTGACCTCGTGGTCCTTCTCGATCAGCTCGCGCGCCAGGTTCCAGCCGACCTTGCCGCCTCCGACGATCACCACGTACATCAGTCGGCCTCGTTGATCGCGGCTTCGAACATGCTGATCGCCTGCAGCGTCGGGCAGATCGTGTGCACGCCCTGCTCGGCGTACCAGGTCGCCCGCGCCGGATCCATCACCCGTGCGATCACCGTCTTGACCGCGAACCGCTCGCGAGCGACCTGGGCGATCACCAGGTTGGTGTTGTCGCCGCGGGTCGACGCGACGAAGACCGACGCCCGCTCGATCCCGGCCTCGACCAGCGCGTCGACCTCGATCCCCTGCCCGATCGTGAACAGGCCGCCGGCCTCCTCCCAGGTGGTCTCCAGGCCGGCGTCGAGCCGCTCGTGGCTGAGCGGGTCGTCGTCGAGCACCGAGACCTCGTGCCCCTGGGCGAGCATCGATTGCGCCACGGCGGCGCCGACGCGCCCGGCTCCCACGATCAGTACGAACATACGCGCGGCACTGTAGACCCGTCGGCGGACCGAACGATCCGCCCTTCGCCCGCGTGGGCGGCCGTCAGAGATTGCGTAGCCACTGCTCGTCCTCGTCGGTCAGCTCGTCGGTCTGCTGCAACTCGGCCTGGGCCTCGCGACGGCGGCGGATCACCGCGTCGGTCTCGGCCAGCGACGGCGCGGTCAGGATCACCTGGCACGGCGCCTTGGCGATCACGTAGCGGGCGGCGTCGCCGAGCACGAAGCCCCGGCCCCCGCGCGCGCCGAGCGTGGCGCCCGGACGACGCCGGGCGGTGCTGCCGCGGGGCGGCGCGACCATCACGATCGCCTCGCAGCCGCGGCGTCGCGCCTCCTGGACGATCGCCGAGCCGATCGAGCGCGCCCGGACCGCGGACGTGGCCACCCGGACCCCGTCGTACTCCTCGCCGACCGCACGCGCGCGGGCCAACGCGGCGCGGGCCTCGTCGCGTCGCGCCTCCGTGATCGGTCCGTCGATCGCCAGCGCCATCGGCAGCACGTGGATCCAGACCGCCTCGATCACCGCGTAGCCGTCCTCGGGATCGGTCTCGTCGTCGCCGCCGGCCAGCCGTCCCGCCGTCTGGACCAGGTCGTCGTCGAGTCCGGTGCCGAGCAGCGGCACCAGGATCGACCCGTACTGGCGGGTCGAGTCCTCGCCGCGCAGCGCCTGCTCGGGGACCGTGATCCGGCCGCGGACCGGCAGGTCGTGGTAGCGCCGGTAGACGACGTAGCCGATCAACCCGACCGCCAGCCAGCCGAACCCCACGACCCGGGCCGCCGGGTGCGAGATCACCACCGAGACCCAGACCGCGGCGCTGAGCACCGCGCCGAGTACCGCCGGGATCGGCAGCGATCCGCCGCGGAACGCGACGTTGCCGGGAATCCGGAACGGCCGCGGAGCGTCCGGCTCGACGTAGCGCAGGCGGATCACCGCGACGTGGGCCACCGTCGTCGCCAGCATCACGCCGAACGCCATCGTGCCGACCAGGAACTCCAGGTCGCGCAGAGCCACGAGGCCGATCGCGACCCCGGCGACGACGATCAGCACCAACCGCGGGGTGCCGTGGACCGCATGCAGCCGACCGAGCCGCGTCGGGAGCTGCCGGTGCAGCGAGAGCTGGACCGTGATCCGACCCGCGCTGCCGAGCGACGCGAGCGCCATCCCGATCAGCGTCGCGGCGGCGACCAGCCCGACGATCACCGCGAGCACGTCGAGCGCGACCGACGCGCCGAGCTGGTCGACGATCCCGAGGATCGGCGCGTCGATCCACTCGTCGCCGAGCGGGGTGGCGCCGTCGCGGACCGGCATCGCCATCAGCCCGACGGTCGCCACGCCGCCGTAGAGCAGCAGCATCAGCGCGGGCAGGGTGCGGACCAGCCGCCGCAGGTCGCGGCGTCCGATCGGCACGTCGCCGGCCAGCGCCGCCGCCGATTCCAGCCCGATCACCGCCAGCATCGTCACGCACAGCGCGAACAGCACGCCCTTCCAGTCGCCGGTGTTGCTCCAGGCGATCGTGTCGATCAGCGCGTCGGCGTCGAACAGCAGCACCAGGCCGAGCACGATCACCGCGGCCTGCAGCAGCACGTCGACCGCGACCGTCAGCCGCAGGCGCCGAACGGCGAACGCCAGGCCGCCGACGCCGCCGCGGATCGCCCGGTACGTCACCGCCGAGAGGATCAGCACCGCGATCGCCAGCTCGACCCAGCCGCGGGCCGACTCGGACCAGATCCCCGTCAGGTAGTTGGTCGCCGCCAGTGTGGCGGCCGCCGTCAGCAGGATCGAGTCGAGCAGCAGCGCCCAGGCCGCGCCGAAGCTCCACAGCTCGTCGAGCCCGTGGCGGGCGAAGGTCGGCGACCCGCCGCGCTCGGGATGGATCGAGGCGCCCTCGACGTAGGTCATCACCGCCAGCCCGAACAGCACTGCGGCGGCGAGCACGACGATCGGCGTCGCCCCGAGGGCCGAGGCGACGATCGGACCGAGCAGCAGGTAGAGCCCCCCGGCGACCGACGCGTAGGTGACCGCCAGCAGCGTCGAGAAGCCGAGCGCGCGGTCGCCGTGCGCGCCGCTCTGCGGAAGCTTGGGATCAGCCACGGTCGTCCTCCCCCGCGGTCGCGTCGGCGGCCGGCGCCCGCCACGCCAACCAGGCCCGTCCGCCGCCCGCCAGCAGGAACAGCGCGCCGACCAGCACGCCGCGCGCGAGCGGTCCGCCACCCCCGGCCACGGCGGTCGCGATCATCGCCGCGCCGAGCAGCGCCACGACGGTCGAGAGCACGATCGTGACGACGCCGTGAAGTCCCCGACTCATGCCGCTCCCCCTCGCGACGCGGTGAGCTGGGCGACGGTCCGCGACTCGGGGTCGACCTGCAGGATCACGCGGCACGGCCGTTCGGTCATCACGGTGTCGATGCTGCGCCGGATCCCGCCGTCGGTCGTGGCCGGCGGGATCGACATCACGATCGCGCTCGCCTTGGTGGCCTCCGCGTGCTCGACGACGGTCCGTCCGAACTGGCCGGCGCGGACCTTGATCCAGCGTCCCTGGAGGCGGGTCCCGATCTGCAGCCGAGCCTCCTCGATCAGCGCGTCGGCGATCCGCTCCTTGGCCGACATCGGCGCGTCGATCGGCTCGGACTGCGGCACGACGATCGGCACCAGCAGGTAGATCCCGCGCCGCCGCTTGGCCGCCACCGTCGCCGCCGTCGCCATCGCGGCGTGCGAGTAGCGCAGGCCGAGCAGCGCGACGGTGACCGACTGGTACTCCGCCTCGTGGTCGGTGACCGCCTCGGGAGCGGCGATCCGGTGGGTGCTCGTCAGGTCGAGGTCCTGGCTGCGCCGGTAGAGCGGATAGACCACCAGTCCGGCGACCATCCAGCCGACGCCGGCCGCCGCCACCACCGGGTGGAGGCCGACCACGACCACGAACGCGATCCCCGTCGCCGTCCCCCCGACGATCGCGAACAGCGGCCACGAGACGCCGCGGACCGTCAGGTTGCCGGGACCGCGGTACGGTCGCTCGCGGTCGGGGAACCGCTGCCGCAGGCGGATCACGGCCACGTGGGCGATCGTGAACGAGAGCATCGCGCCGAACGCGTAGAGGTTGCCGAGGAACGTCGCCTGTCCCGGCAGCACGGCGATCGCGGCGAACCCGCAGAACACCAGGATCCCGACCCACGGGGTGCCGTAGCGCGGGTGCAGGGTGCGCAGGCGGTTCGGGAGCTGGCGGTGGACGCCCATCGAGTAGACCAGCCGCGAGACCCCGATCACGCCGGCGTTGGCGGCCAGGAAGAGGATCGTCGCGGCGAGCACGCCGACGTAGACCTGCACCGGCTGCTGGAGCACGCCGAGGTCCATGTTCTGCACGACGCCGAGGATCGGGTCGCCCGCGAACCCGCCGTCGGCGCTGTCGACGCCGAGCAGCGTCGAGTACTCGCCGGTCTGCGGATCGCGGGTCACCGGCAGCGCCGAGAGCGCCACCAGCGGTAGGAACGCGTAGATCGCGAAGACCGCGATCACCACGCGCTTGATCGCCGCGGGGACGGTCGTGCCGGCGTCCTTGGCCTCCTCGGCCATGTTCGAGATCGTCTCGATCCCGGTGTAGGCAACCATGCCGATCGGGATCGCGATCAGGAAGTCCTTCCACTGCGGCGCGATGCCCAGGTCGACGTTGTCGATCAGCGTCTCCGGGTTGAAGACGAGGAACAACCCGAGCGCGACCAGCAGCACCTGCGTCAGGAAGTCGGTCACCGCGAGCACGACGTTGATCCCGGTCGACTCCCGCGTGCCCCGCACGTTGAGCGCGGCCAGCGCGGCGATCACCACCACCGCGAAGACCACGTCGCCCGGGCCGTGGCGGAGCGGATCGAGCGGCGCGGCGATCCCCGCGACGTAGTGCGGCACGAAGTACGCGCTGATCGCGATCGTGATCGTGTACGTGAGCATTTGGCCCCACGCCGCGAAGAACGACCAGAACTCGTTGAACGCCCGCCGCGCGAAGCTCGACGAGCCGCCGGCCTCGGGGTACATCGACGTGGCCTCGGCGTACGAGGCGGCGGTCAGGTAGAAGATCACGCACGTCAGCAGGAAGACGACGGGCGTCAGACCGAGCGCATAGCCGGCGACGAGGCCCAGCGCGTAATAGATCGACGAGCCCACGTTGCCGTAGGCGGTCGAGAACAGCGCGTTGGTCCCGAGGACCCGCTGCAGTCCGTGGAGGCGTCGTTGAGCCATGACCGGTGGGCGAGTCTACGCCTCCCCGCGGTGGGCACCCTCACGGTGCACACGGACGCCCGCCGAAGCGGGCGCGAGAAGCGACTACTGGCCGGGGACCCAGAGCCGGCTGGGCCCCGGGTCGCCCGGCTTGGCGTCGGGAGACCCGCCACCCTCGGCGGCCGGCGCGCCGCTCTGCCCCGTGAGCTGGGCGAAGGCGAGCTGGAGCTGCGACAGCGCCTGGTCGATCTGGCTCTTGTTCGGCCCGATCAGCGGCGCGACCACGGGCTGCAGCGCGCGGATCGCCTCGATCGCGACCTGCAACTGGGTCGGGTCGGCCTCGTCCTGGGCGCCGGGAACCAGGCCCGCGCGGCGACCGCCGATCTCGATCAGGCTCGCCAGCGACTGGACGACGACCTCCTCGACCCGGATCGACTTCAGCTGCTCCTCGTAGGCCGCCATCAGCTCGGCCTCGGTCGGCTGGGGCCCGCCAGGGCCCGCCGGGTCCGGGCCCGTCGGCCCTGCGGCTCCCGCGCCTTCGGGGGTCGCGTCCGGGGTCGTGTCGTCGGTGCTCATGCGGCTTCCTCCTCGGGGCGAGCCGCGGCGAGTGCCGCGGCCGGGTACGTCGCTTGGGTCTCGGCGACCGC
>JADMKN010000067.1 GCA_015478825.1 Patulibacter sp.
CTGCAGCCGTTCCATCGCCGACACGGGGATGCGGTCGAGCGCCTCGTCGGGGGACAGCAGCCCCGCGTCGACCAGGTCGACCGCGATCCGCACCGCGGCCGGGCCGCCACGCTGACCGGGACGCGCTTGGAGGATCCACAGGCGGCCGCTCTCGACGGTGAACTCCACGTCGCACATGTCGCGGTACGCGGTCTCGATCGTCGCGAGCTGCTCCAGGAGCTGGTCGTACGCCTCCGGCACGCTGTCGCGCATCGTCTCGAGCGGCAGCGCGTTGTGGCTGCCGGCGACGATGTCCTCGCCCTGCGCCCGGGGCAGGTAGTCCCCGTAGACCTCGGGGTTGCCGGTCGTCGGATCGCGGGTGAACACGACGCCCGTTCCGGACCGCTGGTCCTGGTTGCCGAAGACCATCGCCTGGACGGTGACCGCGGTGCCCAGGTCGTCGGGGATCCGTGCGAACTTGCGGTAGCGGACCGCGCGCCGGCTGTCCCACGAGCGCCATACGGCGATCACGGCCTCTTCCAGCTGGTCGCGCGCATCGTCGGGCACCGGCGATCCCGAGCGCTCGGCGATCACGGCGAGCAGCGCGTCGGCGGCGGCCTCGTCGGTCCCGGGCGCCCCGGACAGGTCGGCCTCGGTGAGCCCCCGCACGATCGTCGCGAACATCCGCAGGAACCGCACGTAGACCGTCCAGGCGAACTCGTCCCCGGTCGCCGTCGCGAGCCCCCGCACCGTCCGACGGTTGAGCCCCAGGTTGAGGACCGTGTCCATCATGCCCGGCATCGACACCGGCGCGCCGGAGCGCACCGACACCAGCAGCGGACGGTCCCCGGCCCCGAACCCCCGGCCGATCGCCGCTTCGAGCTGGGCGACGCGCTCGTGCAGCTCGCCGCGCAGGTCGTCCGGAAGCCCACCGTGGTCGTGGTACGCGCGCCACCCGTCGGTCGTGATCGTGAACCCCGGGGGCACGGGCAGATCGAGAGCGGCCATCCGGGCCAGGCTCGCGCCCTTGCCGCCAACCGCCGCGACGTCGTGCACGCCGTGGTCGAACGGGTGGATCCGCGTCACGGCGGTTGCGCTGTTCTTCTCGGACATCGCCAGGATTGTCGGGCCCGGGTCCTCGCCCGGCGGGAGATTCCGGCACGACGTTTAGCTGGATCTCCAAAACCGCCGTGACGCCGCGTCGGGGAACGAGCCGGGCGTCACAACCACGGTACCGGGGGCCACGGCGCCGTTGGAGCGGTCTCCAAGGGACCGTCCCGTCCCCCGGACGCCGATCCCACGGCCGGACGACGATCGGCTCATGACGAACGACGAGCTCACCGTAGGGGTCTACATCGACGCGCACGTCGGAATCGACCGGTCGGCAACCCGCATCGAGCAGGCCGGGTTCAGTCACCTTTGGGTCTACGACAGCCCGCTGGTCTTCGGCGAGCCGTGGATGGCGATGGCGCTCGCCGCGAGGACGACGACCGAGATCGTGATCGGTCCGGGCGTCACCCACCCGCGGTCGCGGCCCGTGTACGCGACCGCGCAGGCGCTGGGGACGCTGGGCCAACTCGCCGGGGGACGAACGAGCTTCGGGCTGGGGATCGGCAACTCCGCGCGATGGTCGCTGGGCATGGATCCCGTGCGCCAGGACGAGCTGTTCGCCTACGCGCGCGACACGATGGGCCTGCTGGCCGGGGACACGGTGCCGTACCGCGAAGGCGACCGCGAGCACGGGATCGCGTTCATCCACCCCGAAGGCCGCTGGCTCGACCTGACCCACCGCCCGGAGCTGTGGATCTCGGCCTTCGGGCCGCGTGGTCAGCGCCGGGCGGCGGAGGTCGCCGACGGCATCCTGGTGCGCTGGGAGGGACCGGAGGCGATGGCCGAGGTGCGGGCCCGGGTCGACCGGGCCGCGACCGAGGCGGGTCGCGACCCGCGCGACGTGCGGCTCGGCGTCGTCTACGCGGTCTACCCGTACGAGCGCGAAGCCGAGCTCGACGGTGACGAGGCCCGCGACGCGCTGGGCCCGCTGGTGATCAGCCGGCTGCGGTTCCTGACCGCCAACCACCAGCACGCGGACGAGGTTCCCGAGCCGTTCCGGCCGGGCTTCGACGCCTACCTGCGGCACCGCGCCGGCCTGGACGATCACCGCCGCCACCTGGACAACTACCTCGGGTACCTGACGTTCGTCCCCGATCACCTCCAGGAGTTCGTGCATCCGGAGTCGATGCGCACGGTCTGCCTGGCGGCGGACGCCGCGGGCGTCGCGGCCGAGCTGCGTCGGATGCGCGACGCGGGAGTCGACCACGTCAGCCTGCAGGTCGCCGGTCCGCCGGACGTCTGGATCGAGCGGATGGGTCGCGACGTGCTGCCCGCCGTCTGAGTCCCTACGGCCCCCGGAGCGGCCCGGGGGCCGGACGGCGGATCAGACCGTCTGCATCCGCTCCTCGGCCCACGGCCGCAACTCGCGCTTGAGCAGCTTCGCCGTGGCGCTCCGCGGCAGCGGCTCGCTCCGCACGAACACCCGGCGCGGGCGCTTGTAGCCCGCGAGCTCTCCCCGGCAGGCGGCGATCACCGCGTCCGCGTCGACCGCCGGGTCGTCGCACACCACGATCGCCACCGGGGTCTCGCCGAACCGCTCGTCCGCCACGCCGACCACCGCCGACTCGCGCACGCCCGGAATCCGGTCGATCACGTCCTCGATCTCCTTGGGGTACACGTTCAGCCCGCCGGACAGGATCATGTCCTTCGTCCGGCCGATGATGCTGACGAAGCCTGCGTCGTCGATCTCCGCCAGATCGCCGGTGCGCATCCAGCCCTCGTGGAAGACCGACGCGTTCTCCTCGGGGCGCTGGTGGTATCCGACCATCGTCGCGGGCGACCGCAGCATCAGCTCGCCGCGGCCACGGCGCTCGACGGCGCCGTCGTCGGCCAGCAGCGCCAGGTCCGTCATCGCCATCGGCCGGCCGGCGGAGCCTTCGTGAGCGACGGTCTCCTCCGGCCGCAGGACGGTCGCCATCGTCGGGAACTCCGACAAGCCGTAGCCCTGGCAGACCGCGCACGCCGGCAGCTCGCGCTCGCAGACCTCAAGGATCCGGCGCGGCACCGGCTCGGCGCCGGTCACGACCCAGCGCAGCGCGCTCGCGCGCAACCGCTCCAGCAGGTCGCTCCGGGCCACCAGGGCCCGCAGGATGCTCGGCACGAGCATCGCGTGCGTCGCGCCCGAGCTCTCGATGAACTCGACGACGCGATCGCCGTTCGCGCCGCCGGTCGCCCGGATCTCGGAGTACCCGCCGACCCAGAGCAGCGCGAGGAACAGGTTGTGCAGGCCGGCGGCCCACGAGAACGAGGGGAACAGCGCGTAGCGCACGTGCTCGTCGAGGTCCAGGCCCTGGAGCTGCGAGTAGCTGTTCCAGAGCACGCCGTCGTGGGTGTGGGTGGCCGCCTTCGGCAGGCCCGTCGTCCCCGAGCTGTAGTACAGGACGAAGGTGTCGCCGAGGTCGGGACCGGGCCCGGGCAGGGTGGCGCCCTCGGCGGCGAGCAGCTCCTCGTAGGCGATCACCTTCGGGCCGGCGGGGACCTCCACCTCGCCGACGGTGATCACGATCGCCGGGGCGGGGTCCAGCCGCGCCACCGCGTCCTGCGCGATCTCGTCGACGATCACCACGTCGGCGCCGCTGTCGCGGCAGACGTGGGCCACCTCGGGGCCCGTCAGCAGCACGTTGACCGGCACGCAGACCGCGCCGATCGCCGCGAGTCCGAAGAACGTCTCGGGCCACTCCAGGCGGTTGCCCATCATCACGGCGACGGATCGCCCGGCTCCGATCCCGTGATCGTCGAGGCCGCGACCGACGCGCACGGCCCGGTCGCGCATCTCGCGGAACGACACGGCGCGCCCTTCGAACCCGACTGCGGGTCGGTCGGCGAACCACTGCTCCGCGGCACGGTCGAGCACGCCGAAGACGTTTCGGGCGAGGGTCGTCATCTGGTTCCGCTCTCCATCGGTTCGGTTCTGCACGGCCCTCGAGGACCGTCGCCGCAGTTTCGCTCCGCGCTGCCCGTCGGCCCGTCCGCGGACGCTCGGTCTCTGTAGACCTCCACAGGGACGCCTTGCTGCGCCCCCGGGACCGGCGGGCTTGTCGGAACCTCCAGCCGCCGCGGCCCGCGCGGCCGTGCGACGCGTCCGCGGGACGGAGACTGGGCGGAACCTGCCGCGAAGGAGACGTACGTGACTACCCTGCCGCCGATCGAAGCCGTCCTGTTCGACTGGGACGGAACCCTGATGAACACGAAGGACGCCCTGCTCCAGACGTACCGTGACGTGAGCGCCCAGCTCTACGGCGACATCGATCCGTGGGACCCGGACGAGATGAACGAGGTGCTCCAGCTCCGCGCCCGCGAGGCGTTCCTGATCGTCGCGGGGGGCGACGAGGAACGCGCCGCACGGGTCGCGGAGCTGTTCGGCGACGCCTACGCCGTGAACCAGGAGTCCGCCGAGGCCTTCCCCGGCGTCGCCGACGGCCTGCGCCGGCTCGCCGCGCTCGGCGTGCGGCTCGGCGTCGCGACGTCCAAGGCGCGCAGCCGGTTCGAAGCCGACGCCGAGCGCGCCGGCGTCCGTGATCTGCTCGAGGTCGCCGTGACCGGCGACGACGTGCAGCAGGCCAAGCCCGCGCCGGAGCCGGTGACCGCGGCCGTCGACGCTCTCGGGCTCGAGGCGTCGCGCTGCGCCTACGTCGGGGACGGGCCGAACGACGTGCTCGCGTCCCGGGCCGCCGGAACCGTCACGATCGGCGTCGAGTACGGCTTCCACCCCGACGAGATGCGCGCGGCCGGCCCCGACCTGACCGTGACGGACTTCGCCGCGCTCGTCGACGCGGTCGCCCGGTCCCGCAGCGTCGCCGCGTAGCGTCGCGTCGCCGGCGGGTGCGCCCGCTCTCGGCGGAGTGCGCGGTCCCGGTCGCGCGTTCGGCGTCAGCCGTGGGCGACCCGCACCGGGATCCGAGCCGCGACGAGCTGGGCCGCCCACGAGTCCGGATCGCCCACGAGCCCCGCCCACGACGCCGCGGGCGGGCGCACGTCGCCGACCGCCTGCAGGTCGGGAAGCCGCAGGTACAGCGGCGCGACGAGCCCCGCCCGCCGGATCAGGACGACCAGCTCGTCCAACCGGGCCGCCGGGTCCGGCGCGTCGGGATCCTCGTCCAGGACCAGCGGCACCGTCGACCCCGGATCCAGGCCCGCCAGGTCGGCCGGGCTCCGGACGACCGTGGCGGACTCGATCGACGCCACCAGCGCCACCCGCCCGCGACGTTCCGCCAACCAGTCCAGGACGCGGGCCGTGCGAAGATCCGGCATCGCGGGAACCAGCCGCGCGTCGCCCGCGATCACCGCCCCTCGGGTGCCGTCCACGACCACCGAGTCGCCTTCCGCCACGCTCGTGGCCCCGAACGCGACCTGCCGCGCGCGCTCGTCGATCCGCAGGTCCTCG
>JADMKN010000068.1 GCA_015478825.1 Patulibacter sp.
CTGCTCGTAGTACAGGCACAACCTCGACAGGTCGGGTCCGAAGCGCCGGGGCGGCTCGACCGCCCTGCGACAATTCCCCCCACGGCGCGGAACCGACCGCGTACGCTGACGGACCATGAGCGGACTTCAAACAGACGGTCGGTACGACGTGGTGATCGTCGGGGCGGGCTCCGCGGGCTGCGTGCTCGCCGCCCGGCTCAGCGAGAACCCCGACCGCCGGGTGCTGATCCTGGAGTCCGGCCCGACGTTCACGAGCCTCGCGGAGATGCCGCCGAGTCTCCGCGACGAGCGGACGTTCCCGGTGGACCACCTCTGGACGTACGAGGGCTTCGACTACGCCGACAGCGCGGACTCGGCCCCGGTGATCCGGGGGCGCGCGCTCGGGGGCTCGGGGTCGGCCAACGGGATGATCTACCAGCGCGGGCTGCCGGAGAACTACGACGGCTGGGGCTCGCCGTTGTGGTCCGCCGCCGCGTTGGACCCGGTCTTCGAGCGGATCGAGGACGACCGCGACGCCGACCCGTCGACGTCGACGCCCGGCGTGCTGCCGATCGGCCGAATCGGGCGCGAGGGCTGGGCCCCGGCGCACCGCGCGTTCCACGACGCCCTGCGGGACCTGGGCGTGGCGGAGAACCCGGACGTGGCGCGGACCGAGAACCAGGGCGTCGGCGCCACCGCGCGGAACGGGATCGACGGGGTGCGGGTCAGCGCGGCGCTGGCCTACCTGCTGCCGGCGCTGGTCCGGCCGAACCTGGAGCTGCGCGGCCACGCCCACGTGGCGCGGGTCGTGATCGAGGGCGGACGCGCCCGCGGGATCGAGGCGATCGTCGACGGCCAGCCGGTCCGCGTCGCGGCGAGCGAGGTGATCGTCTCGGCCGGGGCGATCGAGAGCCCGCACCTGCTGGCGCTCTCGGGGATCGGCGAGGCGGCGACCATCCGTCGCCTCGGGATCGACGCGGCGGTCGACCTGCCCGGCGTCGGCCAGCACCTCCACGACCACCCGGCGGTGACGTCGAGCGTGCGGCTGAAGCGCCACGTGCGGGAGTGGGACCTGCGCTGCCTGGTCGCGTGCACGACCACGACGGAAGCGGACGCGTCCGCGGGGCAGCGCAGCGACGTCTCGACGGTCGTGCTCTCGGGGCCGTACGCCGGCAGCAACGGGGGAGGACTGCCAGACGCGCCCGATTCCGATCACGTCGACGTCAACCAGATGGCGATGCTCTACGCCCCCGACAGCGTCGGGCACCTGGAGTTCGTGTCGGCGGATCCCGCGGTCCAGCCACGGATCCACTTCCGCTACCTGGAGGCGCCGCGCGACCGGGAGCGGATGCGCGCGGCGGTTCGGCAGAACGCGGCGGTCTTCGCACATCCGGCGTTCGCGGAGATGATCGACGACTGGTCCGGTACGCCGGACACGGCGACGCTCGACGACGACGCGGCGCTCGACGCCTGGATCCGCCGCCGTCAGGCGACGACCCTGCACGGCTGCGGGACCTGCCGGATGGGTCCCGACCGCGACCCCGAAGCGGTGGTCGACTTCCACGGTCGCGTGCGTGGCGTCGACGGGTTGCGGGTCGCGGACCTGTCGATCGCCCCGCGCGCCCCGACGGCCGCGACGAACGCCACGGCGATGGCGATCGGTGAGCGGATCGCGGCGCTGATCGACGAGGGGTAGCTGACCGCGGCGGCCGGCGACGGCCGGCGACCGCACGGAGCTCGTCGACTTCCGTACCGCCGGGGTACCGCGGGTGACGAGGCCGGCGACGGGGCGGCGACCGGGCCGAATCGCGTCGACTTCTGTACCGCCGGGGTACGCCGGGCGACGGGGCTAGGCGCTTGCGCGCAGGGCGGCTTCGGGGAAGCCCGTGGCGAGCAGGCGGAAGCCGTCGTCGAGCTGCTCGAGCAGGTCGCCGCCGTCGCGGACCCACACGCGGTAGGTCGCGATCGAGACGCCGAGCGCGGCCTGGGCGACGACCTGGGGGACGTGGGCGTGCGCGTCGACGGCGAGCCGCTCGGCGACGTAGTCGGCGATCACCTGGCACCAGTCGTGGTAGCGCAGCGTCGAGTGGGCCTGGAGCGCTGGGACGGTGGTGATCAGGTCCATCCGCACCCGCAGGACCGGCAGGCTGTCGGGACCCCAGTCGTTGAACGCGATCACCGAGCGGCGGACCGCTTCCAGCACCGGCTCGTCGGGCGGGCCGGCGCGCAGCGCGTCGTGCAGTCGGTCGAGCTGCTCGGAGAATTCGCCCCAGACGATGTCGTTCTTGGAGTCGTAGTACCGGAACAGCGTGCGGCGGTTGATCCCGACGGCCCGACCGATCTCGTCGACGGTCGTCTCGTCGAAGCCGTGCTCGACGAACAGCCGCATCGCGGCGTCGGCGATCTCGCCGCGCGAGGTGCTCGGCGGCCGGCCGCGCGTGCCGCCGCGGCGGGGGGCGGCGGGGGCGGCCGATCGTCCTGTGGTCTGCGTCACGGTTCGGTCAGGCTATCGGGAACCTGCCGCCTCCCGGCCTCCGGTCGCCCGTTCGATCAGGCCCCGAGCAGCGCGGTCAGCTCGCGGACGTCGTCGACCGCGGGCAAGCGCTCGACCACGTCGACCAGCCGAGCGGCGCGGTCGATCCCGACGACCGGCTCGGCGTTGGCCCGGAACTTCGCCCGGATCTCCTCGACGGTCAACGGCCGCGACGGGGTGCCGCGGACGTCCGGGACGATCAGCTCGTCGCGCTGGCCGTCACGTTGGACGACCTCGATCCGCGCCGGGAACCGGGCGGGGAAGCCCGAGTCGACCCACGGCACGTACTCGATCCGCGACGCCAGCTCCAGCACCGCGCCGTCGGACGCGATCCCAGGGATGTCCCGCGGACCGAGGTGGCCGCGCAGCAGGGCGGCGGCGACGCAGACCGGCAGGCTGTAGCGGGCGGCCTGGTCGCTCGACGGCCGCTGCTTCTCGGCCCACGGGTCGGAGATCACCGATCCCGCCTCGACCGGCGCGTGGCAGATCACGGACGCGACGTCCTCGACGCGCAGGCCCTCGGCGAGCAGCGACTCGACCGCTTCGAGGAACGGATGGATGTAGTGGCAGACCGGGTAGCGCTTGAACGCGGCGTTGGGCAGCTCCCAGTCGCGCCCGATCCCGTCGACCAGCGGGGCGAGCGCCGGGGTGATGTCGTCGTCGTGCGCGTACGACGCGTAGAAGCCGACCGGGCCCTCGAGCACGGTCGCCGGGCCGGTGACGCCGAGTCGGGCCATCTCGACGGCCATCAGCCCCGACTGGGCGGCCCATCCCGCGTGCATCGCCTTGACGGTCGCGCCGTCCCGCAGGAACTCGAACGTCCCGGCGGCCTGGCTGCCGCAGATCCCCAGCGCGTTGACGAGCGTGTCGCGGGGAACGCCCGCGAGCAGGCCCGCGGCGACGGCGGCGCCGAACGGGCCGGCAACGGCGACGGTCTGGAAGCCCGCGGACTGGAACCGGCCCGGCGCGGCCAGGCCGAGGGCGATCAGGGTCTCCCAGGCGGCGGCGACGGCGAGCAGCAGCTCCGCGCCCGACGCGCCCTCGCGCTCGGCGGCGGCCAGCGCGGCGGGGACGACGACGGCGCTGCCGTGGATCACCGACGGCACGTGGGTGTCGTCGAACTCCATCGCGTGCATGAACGTGCCGTTGACCAGCGCCGCGTGGGCGTGGGTCAGGCGCGCGTCGCGGCCGACGACGGTGGCGTCGCCCGCCCCGAGCCGCGAGAGGTCGGCCCCGATCGAGGTGGTGCCCGCCGCCCCGCCGGCGAAGCCGACGCCGAGCGCGTCGAGCAGGTGGTCCTGCGCGGCGCGGACGACCGCCGGCGGCAGCGCGTCGGCGCTCAGCGCCGTGACGCGGTCGGCCAGGACCGCGGCCAGCGGTGCGGCGGGGGCGCTCATCGCGGCAGCGGAGCGTTCGCGGCGGCGGCGCCGGCGACGCGGCCGAGGCCCATCGCGGTCAGCAGGCCGTTGCCGGAGCTGTAGCCCGCGCCGCCCTGCTGGCCGCTGATCCCGACCGCGACGCCGCCGGTCGCGAACAGGCCGGGGATCACGCTGCCGTCGGCCTTCAGCGGGCGGGCGTCGTGGTCGATCGCGGCGCCGCCCTGGGTGTGGAAGAGGCCGGGGGTGGTCCGGCACATCGCGTACGGCGCGGTCAGCGGGCCGAAGCCGAAGTCGCTGCGGCCGAAGGCGTCGGGCGTGCCCTGCGCACCGGACTCGGCGTCCTTGGCCGCCTGGGCGATCGTCGCGGTGAGCGCGTCGGCGGGCACGTCGAAGAACGCGGCCAGCTCGGCCGGGTCGGACGCGACCTTGACGCCGCCCATCTCGACCAGCTCGCGGAACTCCAGCTCGTTGCCGGCGACGTAGTCGCGGATCCGCTCGTCGAAGACGACGTAGGCGTGGCCGCCGTTGGCGATCACGTCGGCGGCGAAGCCCGAGTAGCCGGTCGACTCGTCGCCGAAGCGCACGCCGCTGGGGTTGATCAGGATGCCGCCCTTCTCGACCGTCGTCCACGACGTGATCGAGCCGTGCGGGTAGGCGACGGCGGCGTAGCCCTGGTACGCGCCGATGTTCTCGAGCTTGGCGCCGAGGTCGCGGACCCAGGCGACGGCCTCGCCGGTCGAGCCGTGCGCGCCGAAGTACTCGGCGTCGGCGACGTCCGGGCAGTACTCGCGGACCATCTCGCGGTTGCCGGCGAAGCCGTTGGCGGCCAGCACGATGTTGGGCGCGCCGAGACGCGTCTCGGCGGCGCGCTCGCCGGCCGCGATCACGCCAGAGACCTGGCCGTCGGCGTTCAGCAGCAGGTCCTGGACCGGGTGGCCGAGCACGAGGGGGATCTCGCGCTCGTCGAGCGCGCGGACGAGGTCGTTGACCAGGTCCTGGCCCTTGCGGCTCTTCGGCGCGTGCAGGCGCGGGACGGAGTGGCCGACGTGCTTGTAGTCCGTGATCAGCTCGAGCTCGATCCCGATGTCCTCGCGCAGCCACTCGACCATCGGGGCGGACTGCCGGGCAAGCTGGTGGGTCAGCCACTCGGCCTCGTGCGGGCCGCTCTGGCGGAGCAGGTCGGCGGCCATCCGCTCCGGCGAGTCCTCGATCCCGGCTTCGGCCTGGTACTTCGTGCCGCCGCCGGGCACCGATCCGGTGCTCAGCCCGGTGTTGCCGCCGGCGCGGTCGTACTTCTCGACGACGGCAACGGTCGCGCCGGCCTCGTGGGCGGCCAGGGCGGCCACGAGGCCCGCGCCACCGGCGCCGACGACGAGGACGTCGACTTCGGTGTCGAAGTCGCCGGTGGTGTTGATCTGCGGCATCTAGTCCTGATCCTTCGCGTGGTCGGTGAGGAGGTCGTCGAGGAGCTCGGCCCACGGTCGCTGGAGCAGCGCGGGCTGCTCGATCAGGCGGCGGATCGTGGGGACGAACCCGGGGTGGACGGGACCGACGGACCCGGCGATCTTGTCGTCGAGCAGGACGTCGGTCGAGAGGGGACGGTCGGGGCTGCCGATCGCGCTCATGCAGGTCCGCTCGATCGTGCGGCCGTCGTCGAGCGTCAGGACGACGGTCGCGGGGCGGTCGTGCGGGGGCGCCGGGGCAGGGACGAAGGGCTGCATCGTGATCCGCTCGCGCAGCGCGGCGATCCGCGGATCGACGAGCGCGGCGGGTGCGCTGGCGTCGGCGTCGACCTTGCCGAGCACCAGCGCGGCGGCGGCCATGTGCGGCAGCGAGAACTTGGCGGCGAGGCTGGTGGCGGGCTGGGGGTTGGTGAGCTTCCTCGCCAGCGGATGGGTGCGGACGTCGAGGCCGACGACCCGCTCGGCGACGGCCGGATCCTCGGCGCGGATCTCCAGCAGCGGCTCGACGGTCGAGTGCGCGTACTGGCAGCAGGCGAAGAGCTTGTGGTACCCGTCGCGGATGCCCCAGGAGGACCCGAGCCCGGTGGTGAGCTGGGAGACGTCCGTGGTGGCGCCCATCGCGGTCGCGAAGGCGGTGTGCGGGGCGGACGGGTCGCCACCGATCCCGTGCGGGGCCCAGCGGGCGTGCTGGATCCCGGTCCAGGCGGCGATCCCGGTCCAGACGTTGCGGACCATCGCGCCGCTGAGCGCGTGGTCGAACGGCCCCATCATCGCGGTCGTGGCGCCGGCGGCGACGGCCGCGACGGAATGGTCGGGGCTCAGGCCGGAGGCGAAGGCGGCCCCGGCCGCGGCGCCGATCGGGCCGAGCAGCGCGTGGGGATGGATCGTCATGTGCTCGTGGCGCCAGGCCCGGGCGACGCGGGTGACGACCTCGTAGCCGGCCACGAGCGCGGTGACCAACTGCTCGCCGGTGAGCCCGCGGGCCTCGGCCTCGGCGAGCAGCGCGGGCAGCACGTAGAGCCCGGCGTGGCAGGTCGCGGGGCGGTAGCCCTCGTCCATCTCGGCCCAGTCGGCGGCGGCGCCGTTGGCGGCGGCCACCGCGGCTCGCTCGCCGCGGATCCGCCCGGACCCGAAGACGGTGGCCTCGGGCGCCTGGCCGGCGGTCACGAGGCTGTCGCGGACGGCGGTGACCTGCGGGTCGTCGCGGACGGCGATCATCGCGCCGAGATCGTCGGCGAGCACCAGCAGCGCGCGACGACGGACGTCGTCGGGCAGGTCGGCGTAGCGCACGCGGGCCGCCCAGCGGACGAGCGCCGCGAGGGCGTCGCCGGAGGACGTCGCGTCGGCGTCGTCCGGGGCGTGGGGGGAATGCGACGAGTCGGTCATGGCCTCCGCAGCCCGTGCGGCGCCCGGGGCCGGGCGGCACGGCTGGTCGAGAGGCTACGTCGTCAATTGCAAACTGTCAACAGAAGACAACGTGACCGCCGCGGGGGGGGGTCCGCCCCCGATCAGGGGGTCTCGATCGGCGCGGGCTCGTCGTCGGCCATCGCCTGCAGGGCGTAGTTGAGCGCCTTGGAGAGGTGCTCGTCCATCGCCGAGGCGGCCGCCTCGGGGTCGCGCGACAGCACGGCGGCGATCAGCGCGGCGTGCTCGTCGATCGCGTCGTGGGCGCGGGCCTGCGTCTGGCCGGACTGGGTGCGCAGCAGCAACAGCTCGCGGTTGACCGTCGCGACGTGCGCGGCCAGCGCGTCGTTGGCCGACGCGTCGGCGAGCAGCGCGTGGATGTCGTGGGTGCCCTGGAACTGGTCGTCGGGATTGACGTCCTCGTCCTCGGCGGCCATGTCGGCCCGGAGCTGTTCGAGCTGGTGCTGCTGAGCCGGCGTGAGCCGCTCGGCGGCGAGCGCGGCGACCTTGCGCTCGAGCGTGATCCGGACCTCGAACAGGTTGCTGACCTCGTTGACTGACAGCCGGCGGACGAACGCGCCGCGGTGGGGCTGGAGCACCACCAGGCCGTCCCGGGCCAGCCGTTGCATCGCCTCGCGGACCGGACCGCGGCTGACCCCCAGATCGGTCGCGATTTCGACCTCGTTGAGACGACCCCCGGGAGGGAACGCCCCGTGGAGGATCTGGTCGCGAAGCGTGCGCTCGGCCTGGTCGCTGAACGAGTTGCCGGTGCGGGAGATCGCGTTGCTGCTCTCCGCGCTCATGCGGGGTCGCGGCGTGGTCCGCCGTGCGGGCGCCGTGGACCGCGAGAGTCGGTGGTCGTCATGCCGGAAATCCTACGCGGAAACCGCCCCGTTCGCCGGATCTCGGCCCGTTCCTGCCCGCTGTTTCGCTCGGGTTAACGATCAACTGTTGACAATCGACAGAATGCGTGGTTCTCTATGTGCCGTGGCTCACGGACAACGACAGATCGCTCCCTTGCTCGACCAGGTGCAGACCGCGCGCTCGAGCGGGCAGCCCCTCCTGCTCCCGGGGGTCTACGACGCGCTCAGCGCCCGGCTCGCCGCCGCCGCCGGCTTCGAGGCGCTTTACCTGACCGGCGCCGGACTCGCGAACGCCCGTCTCGGCGTCCCGGACATCGGGCTCGTCAGCCTCGAGCAGCTCGTCGACCACGTGGCCGCGATCAGCGACCGGGTCGATGTACCGCTCGTCGTCGACGGCGACACCGGCTTCGGCAACGCGGTCAACGTGACCCACGTCGTCCGCAAGCTCGAGCGCGCCGGAGCGTCGGCGATCCAGCTCGAGGACCAGGTCTTCCCGAAGAAGTGCGGCCACTTCGCCGGCAAGGCGATCGTGCCGGTCGACGAGATGGTCGGCAAGCTCCGCGCCGCCGTCGACTCGCGGCGCTCCGAGGGCACGTTGATCGTCGCTCGCACCGACGCCCGGGCGATCGACGGCGTCGACGCCGCCGTCGACCGTGCCGGGCAGTTCCTCGCGGCGGGCGCCGACATCATCTTCGTCGAGGCGCCGACCAGCGTCGACGAGCTCCGCGAGATCGCGCGCCAGATCGACGCCCCGCTCGTGGCCAACATGGTCGAGGGCGGCTCGACCCCGATCGTCCCGCTCGACGAGCTCGGCGAGCTGGGCTACTCGGTCGTGCTGTACGCCAACGCCGCGCTGCGGTCGGCGCAGTACGCGGTATCGCGTGCGTACGCCGAGCTTCGGGTATCGGGTATCAGCACCAACCTGCTCGACACGATGGCGACCTGGGAAGAGCGCCAAGCGGCGGTCGGCAAGCCCGAGTACGACGAACTGGAAGCCCGGTACGCCTCGTGATCCCCGTGACGACCCCCGCAGACCTGCGTCTGGCCGGCGGCACCGTGGTCCTGCCGGGCACCGGCGCCCAGCGCGCCGACGTGCTCGTCGCCGACGGCCGGATCCTCGCCGTGATCGACCCGTCGTCGCTGGCCGAGGCCCGCGAGACGATCGACGTCTCGGGTCGTCACGTGCTCCCCGGCGTCGTCGACGCCCACGTCCATCTCGGCGCGGACATCGCAATGCCGCGCGACGCCGACGACGTCCGTCCGGAGACCGCGGCCGCCGCGGCCGGGGGCGTCACCTCGCTGATCGCCTACCTGATGTCGGCCGAGCCCTACGACGGCGTATTCGCCTCGTCGAAGGCCGCGATGGAGGCCGACGCGCTGGTCGACTTCGGCTTCCACTTCTGCATCGGCACCCGCGAGCAGCTCGAGTCGATCCCGAGCTACGTCAAGGACCTCGGCGTCAGCTCGTTCAAGTTCTTCATGAACTTCCGGACGGACGAGGGCCAGCGCCTGGGCCTGCCCGGCAACGACGACGGCTTCCTGCTGGAGCTGCTGGAGGCCGCCGCCGCCAACGGCGCGATGGTCAACCCGCACGCCGAGAACGCCGACCTGATCAAGCTGCTGGCGCGCCGCGGCGTGCTCGATGGCCCGGGGGTGGAGGAGAATCCGCTCCAGGCCTGGGACCGCAGCCGTCCGGACTACGTCGAGGCCGAGGCGCTCGAGCGGATCGGCTTCCTCTCGATGCTCGCGCAGGCCGACCTGCACACGGTCCACGTGACCAACGAGATGTCGCTGAAGGTGCTGCGCGACGTTCGCGCGCACCAGCCGAAGATCTCGATCGAGACCTGTACGCACTACCTGACGCTCGACATCGACGCCGGGGTCGGGGCGTACGGCAAGGTCAACCCGCCGCTCCGTCCGCGCAGCGACGTCGAGGCGCTCTGGGAGGCGATCGCCGACGGCACGATCGACACGATCGGCTCCGACCACGTCCCGCGCCACGGGAAGCACAAGCAGGGCGGGATCGCCAAGGCGTCGCCCGGCTTCCCCGGCCTGCAGTCGCTGCTGCCGCTCGTCCTCACCGAGGGGCATCTCAAGCGCGGGATCTCGCTCGAGCGGATCGTCGACCTGGTCTCGACCCGCCCCGCCGCGAACTTCGGCCTCGGCGACCGCAAGGGCGCGATCCGCCCCGGCGCCGACGCCGACGTGGTCGTCGTCGACCTGAACGCGCCGAACGTGATCTCGACCGACCACGAGCTCAGCGGCGCCGGCTTCACCCCGTGGGACGGCGCCGAGGTCGGCGTGCGGGTCGAGCGTACGATCGTCCGCGGCCGCACCGTGTTCGTCGACGGAGCGGTGACCGACGAGGCCGCCGGCCAGTACCTGCCGCGCGCGAAGAGCGGCGCCACCACCAACCGAGGAGCCCGCGCATGAGCGCCGACCGCCACCGTCCCTGGACCGACGTCATCAGCGAGGACGACGAGCTCCGGTACGAGAAGGCCGGCTTCGGTCGCCCGTCCGGGTTCGGCCAGCGCCCCGCGCTGCTGATCATCGACGTCCAGCACCGGACGATGGGCAACAGCCCGAAGCCGTTCTACGAGTCGCTCGAGGACTACACGACGTCCTGCGGCGACGTGGGCTGGGCCGCGGTCGACCAGATCGCCAAGCTCGTGGCGGCGTTCCGCGCCGGCGGCTTCCCGATCCTCTACCCGCACGTCGCGCCGAAGACCGAGTCCGACCGCTCCGGCGTGCTCGGCGCGAAGGTCCCCGGGATCATGGACGTGCCAGACCACGGCTACCGGTTCCCCGACGCGGTCGCGCCGCAGCCCGGCGACCTGCTGCTGCCCAAGAAGCACCCGAGCGCGTTCTTCGGTACGCCGCTGGCGAGCTACCTGATCGGCCTCGGCGCCGACACGATCGTCGCCACCGGCGCGACGACCTCCGGCTGCGTCCGCGGCACCGTGGTCGACGGCTTCTCGTACAACTTCAAGTGCGTCGTCCCGTCCGACGCCGTCTACGACCGCACGCCGACGGTCCACCAGGCGAACCTGTTCGACCTCGGCCAGAAGTACGCCGACGTCACGACCACCGACGACGTCGTCGCCCAGGTCACCGCGCTGGGGAAGGGCTCCTGATGGCGTACGCGACGTCCTGGGACGACCAGCCCGAGGTCGAGGGCCTGCCGAACAACTTCCGCGTGGCCGTGGCCGGCGCCCAAATGGGCGTCAACCGGATCCGCTGGGTGCACCCGACGGTGCTCCCCGAGCACTCGCACCCCGATCACGAGCAGGCGAACATCGTGATCCAGGGAAAGGTCGAGGTCACGATCGGCGGCCAGACGATGATCCTCCAGGAGGGCGACGTCGCGATCGTGCCGAAGGGCACCCCGCACTCCGGGCGCAGCATCGAGGGCGAGGCCGTCTACATCGAGGTCTTCGCGCCGCTGCGGATCGAGAACCTGATCGGCGCCCTCGGCGCCCCGTCGCTGCCCCCGCAGGAGGACTGAGCGGTGGCGCTGCAGCAGATCACGGACCGGGTCCACGTCGAGACCCAGCACCTGGGCTCGAACAACGGGATCGTCGACGGCGGTCACGGCGAGCTGCTGCTCGTCGACGCGCCGCACCGGCCGACCGACGCGCAGCGCTGGGCGACGACGGTGGCGGGCTTCGGCACGCCGCGGTTCCTCGTCAACACCGATCACCACCCGGACCACACGATCGGCAACCGCTGGCTGCCGGGCACGGTGGTCTCCCACGAGCTGACCCGCAGCCGACTGGTCGACGACGCGCCCACGCGCGAGTACCTGCGCGACCTGTTCGCGGTGATCGACCCGGCCGCCGTGCCGCTGGTCGACGACTACGAGGTGCGGCTGGCCGACGTGACGTTCAGCGATCGGCTCGAGCTGTTCGTCGGCGACGTCCACGCGACCCTGCACCACACGCCGGGCCACACGATCAACACCGTGATGGTGCAGCTCGCCGACGACGGCGTCCTCTTCACCGGGGACAACGTCTGCAACCTTGGGCTCCCGGCCTTCCTCGACGCCTCGGTCGACCGCTTCTTCGCGGCGATCGACGCGGCGGAGGCCCTGGAGTTCGAACATCTTGTCCCCGGGCACGGAGAGCCTGGTGGCCGCGAGCTCCTCGCGCGCTACCGCGACTGGGGACGCGAGGTGGTCGGCCGGGTGGCCGACGCCCGCGACCGCGGCCTGACCCGGGACGAGTGCGCGGCGCAGATCAGGTTCGAGGACCTGATCCACGCCGGCATCGGGGAGACGCCGGGGTATCCCGACGCCCTCATCGAGTACTTCCAGCAGCGATCGATCGAGCAGATCTTCGATGACGTGGAACGCGAACCCTCGTTGAGGGACCGCTAGGGCACAGAAGACGCAAAGCAACGAGAAGGAACAGATGCGCAAACTCACCACATTCGGCGCGATCGCCGTGCTCGGAATCTCAGCCCTGGCCGGCTGCGGCTCCGACGACAACGACACCGAGACCGCTTCCAACGGCGGCGGGACGACCGCCGCGCAGACCGACGGCCCCGTCTCGGCCGACAACGTCGCCGCGGCCAAGGCCGAGGTCGAGAAGCACCTCCAGATTCCGGCGTTCGAGCCGGGCGGCGAGCCGATCGACGTCGCCAGCCTCAAGGGCAAGACGATCTACTCGATCCCGATCACGCTGGCGATCCCGTTCTACAAGGACGGCGAGGCCGCGATGAAGCAGGCCGCCGAGAAGGCCGGCCTGAAGTACGTCACCTACCCGTCGCAGGGCAAGGTCTCGGACTTCCAGCAGGGCTTCGCCGACGCGATCAACGCCAAGGCGTCGGTGATCATCCTCAACGGCCCGCTGCCGGACACGCTCCAGCCGCAGATCAAGCAGGCCCACGCGGCCGGCATCAAGGTGATCGCCGCCCACGAGGAAGACGTCTCGCAGCCGGTTCCCGCCGGAGTCGACGCCGTCGCCGCCGCCGAGTTCTACAACGGCGCCCGCTTGATGGTCGACAACGCGATCGCCGACCGCAACGGCGAGGCCGTCAACGCGCTCGTGATCACCTCGAACGACACCCGCCCGTCGAAGGGCATGGGCGAGGCGATCCAGGACCAGCTCAAGAAGCGCTGCGGCGACGAGTGCAAGGCCACGCTGACCAACGTCCCGGTCGCCGACTGGGCCGCCAAGGTCCAGGGCGAGGTCCAGTCCGCGCTCAACCGCGACGGCGAGATCAACACGATCCTGCCGATCTTCGACTCGATGATCCAGTACGTCGACCCGGGCGTCCGCCAGGCCGGCGGCGACCGTGACATCAAGAGCTACTCGTTCAACGGCACCCCGTCGCTGAACTCGTTCCTGACCAACGATCGCAGCACGTTCGAGGCGAACGTCGGCGAGGACCCGCTGTGGATCGCCTACCTGACGATGGACCAGGCCTTCCGCGTGATGCTCGACAAGGAGCCCGTCGACCAGCCGGCCGCGCCGCTGCGGATCTTCAACGCGGACAACGCCGCCGACCAGGGCGACCCGCCCGCCATCGGCAAGGGCTACGGCGACGAGTACATCCCCGGCTACGAGAAGCTCTGGGGCCTGCAGTGAGCACCCCCAGCCACGTCACGACCGGAGCCGCCTCCGGCGGCCCCGGCACGGACGTCCTCCGAATCGCGGGACTCGTGAAGCGCTTCAACGGCGTTCCCGCCCTCGGTGGCGTGGACCTCGCCGTCGCGCCTGGCGAGGTTCATGGGCTCCTTGGCGCCAACGGCTGTGGCAAGTCCACGCTGATCAAGGTCCTCGCCGGCGTCCACGACGCCGACGAGGGCCAGGTCTTCGTGCTCGGGGAGCAGGTGCCGATGCCGTTCGGCTCCGACGGTCTCCGGGCCCGCGGCCTGTCCTTCGTGCACCAGGACCTCGGTCTCGCCGACGCGGCGACCGTGGTCGAGCACTTCGCGCTCGACGGCATCTCGTCGAAGGGCGCGGTCGCGCGGATCCCGTGGGCGCAGCAGCGCCGGCGGGTCGCCGAGCTGCTCCAGCGGTTCGGGGTCGCGGTCGATCCCGACGCGCGGATCGACCAGCTCACGCCGGTCCACCGCGCGATGGTGGCGATCGTCCGCGCCGTCGCGAGCCAGGAGCAGCTCCGCGAGGAGCACGGCGGCGAGCGTACGCCGCAGCTCCTGATCCTCGACGAGCCGACCGTCTTCCTGCCGAAGGCCGACGTCGACATCCTCTTCGGCCTGGTCGACCGGCTGCGCCAGCAGGGCGACTCGGTGCTGTTCGTGTCGCACGACCTCGACGAGGTGCTCGAGTTCTGCGACCGCGTCACCGTCCTGCGGGACGGCAAGCTGGCCGGCACCCGCGAGGTCGCGGGCCTGCAGCGCCCCGAGCTCGTCGAGCTGATCCTCGGCGTGCAGATCGGCGACGTCCAGCGCCCGACCGACGACCACCGGGCCCGTCCCGAGGTCGCGCTGTCGGTCTCCGACCTGACCGGCGAGATGGTCGACGGCGTCGACCTGACGATCCACCCCGGCGAGGTCGTCGGGGTCACGGGGCTGGCGGGTTCGGGGATCGAGGAGATCACCGACCTGATCTACGGCGTGCGGGCCGCGAAGCACGGCACCGTCTCGGTCGCCGGCGAGGTGGTCAAGCACCCGACCCCGGCCGCGATGATGTCCCGCCACATCGTGCTGCTGCCCGCCGACCGCAAGACGCTCGGCAGCGCGCCGCGCCTGACGGTGCTGGAGAACATGTCGCTGCCGTTCCTCGACGGCGACTTCCAGGGGGGCCGGCTGAACTGGAAGCGGCTGCGTCAGCGCGCCGAGGAGGCGACGCAGCGGCTGCGGGTCAAGCCGCAGGACACGACCGCGCTGTTCAGCAGCCTGTCCGGTGGCAACCAGCAGAAGGCCCTGCTGGGCAAGTGGCTCGATACCCAGCCCGCAGTGATGCTGCTGGCCGAGCCGACCCAGGGCGTCGACGTCGGCGCCCGCCGGGAGATCTTCCGCCTCGTTCGCGAGGCCGTCGGAGCGGGCGCCTCGGTGCTCTGCGCCACCTCCGACTACGAGCAGCTCGTGCAGCTCGCCGATCGCGTCCTGATCTTCGCCAACGGACAGATCCGTGGCGAGCTCGTCGGGGACCAGATCACCAAAGACGCCCTCACGACCGCGATCTACGCAGGAGTCGCAGCATGACGAACACCACCACCGCGCCTCCGGCCTCGTCCGGCGAGGTGCGCAAGAAGAAGCAGCGCGAGCCCGAGCGGTTCGCCCTGATCGGCGTCTGGATCGCCGTGATCATCTTCTTCTCGTTCGCGACCGACCGGTTCATGACCGAGGGCAACATCTCGAGCCTGCTGGGCTCGCAGGCCGTCCTCCTGATCCTCGCGCTCGGGCTGCTGCTGCCGCTGCGCGTCGGCGACTTCGACCTGTCGGTCGCGTCGACGCTCGGCCTGTCCGCGATGCTCGTGGCGATCCTCAACGTCGAGCACGGCTGGAACGTGTGGCTCGCCGCGCTGTTCGCGGTGCTCGTCGGCTGCGTGATCGGCCTGACCAACGGCTTGATCGTCGTGCGATGGAACATCAACCCGTTCATCGTCACGCTCGGTATGTCGACGTTCATCCAGGGCGTGATCTTCTGGGTCTCGAAGTCGAACACGATCTCGGGCATCGACCCGGTGCTCTCGGACTTCGTCCTGCAGGACACGATCTTCGGCATCCCGGCGGACTTCTGGTACGCGCTGATCGTCGCTGCGGTGATCTGGTACGTCTTCGAGTTCACGCCGCTCGGCCAGCGCTTCCTGTTCGTCGGCCAGAGCCAGGACATGGCGCGGCTCAACGGCATCGCCGTCTCCCGCACGCGGGTGATCGCCCTCGTCGCCTCCGGCGGCATCGCCGGACTCGCCGGCGTGGTGCTCGCCGGCTCGACCGGTAGCGCCGACCCGAACTCCGCCGCGTCGTTCCTGATGCCGGCGTTCGCCGCCTGCTTCCTCGGCACCACGGTGCTCAAGATCGGCCGCTTCAACCCCTGGGGCACCGTCATCGCCCTGTACTTCATCGGGACCGGCACCACCGGTCTCCAGCTGCTCGGCGCGCAGAACTACGTCCAGCAGCTCTTCTACGGCGCGGCGCTGATCATCGCCGTGATCCTCGCCGAGGTGCTCCGCAAGCGGAACGCCCGACGACTGCAGAACGTCGCCCGCCAAGCCGCGCTCGCGGCCAAGAACGGCGACCGCTCGACCTCGAACGAAAAGGACAACGCATGAAGACCCGCGGAGCCATCATCCAGGCCGTCGGCCGTGACTGGGACGTCGTCGAGCTCGAGCTCGGCGAGCCGAACGACCACGAGGTACTGATCGAGGTCCACGCGTCGGGCCTCTGCCACTCCGACGCGCACCTGACCGACGGCGACCTGCAGGTCGAGCTGCCGTTCGTCGGGGGGCACGAGGGCGCGGGCATCGTCAAGAAGGTCGGGTCGAAGGTGACCCGGGTCAAGGTCGGCGACCACGTCTGCACCTCGTTCATCCCCGCCTGCGGCGTCTGCAAGTACTGCGCCTCCGGCCGCTCCAACCTGTGCCAGAACGGCTACCTGATGGAGCAGGGCAAGTCGATGGACGGCACCTACCGCTTCTTCCACGAGGGCACCGGGATGGGCGCGCTCTGCCGCCTGGGCACGTTCTCCGACCACATCGTCTGCTCCGAGCAGCAGGCGGTCAAGATCGACGACGACATCCCGCTCGACGTGGCCTGCCTGGTCTCCTGCGGCGTCGCGACCGGCTTCGGCGCGGCCGTCAACGTCGCCGAGGTCAAGCCCGGCGACGTGGTGATGATCGTCGGCATGGGCGGCGTCGGCGTCAACGCCGTGCAGGGAGCGGCCGCGGCCGGCGCGACCCACGTGGTCGTCGTCGACCCGGTCGAGTCCAAGCGCGAGCGCGCCGCGCAGTTCGGCGCGACGGCGACCTTCGCGACGATCGAGGAGGCCGTCCCGTACGTCCACGAGCGCACCGAGTGGCAGGGCACCGACTCGACGATCATCACGGTCGACCGGGCCATGGGCGACCTGATCGCGGAGGCGTTCCGCACCGTCGCCAAGTCCGGGAGCTGCGTGCTCGTGGCCCTGGGCCCCGATTCGGAGATCATCCCCGTCCACCCGCAGGAGCTGCAGACGATGTCGCGCAGCATCAAGGGCGTGATGTTCGGCAACTGCAACCCGCTGGCCGACATCCCCAGCCTGCTGGGCCAGTACAAGGCCGGCAAGCTCAAGCTCGACGAGCTCGTCACCACCCGCTACAAGCTCGACGACATCAACCAGGGCTTCGAGGACATGAAGTCCGGCAAGAACATCCGTGGCGTGCTGATCCACGACCACGCCGCGTCCGCCTGAGAGGCAGTCCCCATGACGAATTCCCCCGTTTCCGAGCACGCGCCGAAGATCGGCGACACCCGCCTGCTGATCGACGGTGAGCGCGTCGACAGCGCCGACGGCGCGACCTTCGCGGTCTACAACCCGGCGACCGGCGAGGAGATCGCCCAGGTCGCCGAGGGCAAGTCCGAGGACATCGATCGTGCCGTCAAGGCGGCGCGCCGGGCCTTCGAGTCGGGCCCCTGGCGCGATATGAAGCCGAAGGACCGCGCCGCCGCGATCTGGCGGCTCGGCGAGCTGCTGGTCGAGAACAAGGAGGAGCTCGGCGGGCTCGAGACGCTCGACAACGGCAAGCCGTTCCTGCAGGCCCGGGACGGCGACGTCCCGACGGCCGCGGGGCTCTTCCACTACATGTCGGGCTGGGCGACCAAGCTCGAGGGCACGACGATCCCGATCTCGTTCCCGGGCCAGTTCCACACCTTCACCCGTCGTGAGGCGGTCGGCGTGGTCGGCCTGATCGTGCCGTGGAACTTCCCGCTGACGATCTCGGCCTGGAAGGTCGCTCCGGCGCTCGCCGCCGGCAACACCGTCGTGCTGAAGCCGTCCGAGGTCACGCCGCTGACCGCGCTGCGGCTCGGTGACCTGGCGCTCGAGGCGGGCATCCCGCCCGGCGTGCTGAACGTCGTCCCGGGCTTCGGGGCCGACGCTGGCGCCGCGCTGACCGCGCATCCCGACGTCGACAAGGTCTCGTTCACCGGCTCGACCGCGACCGGCCGCGCGATCATGCAGGCCGCGACCGGCAACATCAAGAAGCTGACGCTCGAGCTCGGGGGCAAGAGCCCCGACATCATCATGGGCGACGCCAACCTCGAGGCCGCGATCGCCGGCGCCGCGGACGGCATCTTCTACAACCAGGGCGAGGCCTGCGCCGCCGGTTCGCGGATCTACGCGCACCGGAGCGTCTACGACGAGGTCGTCGCGGGCATCTCCGCGGCCGCCAACGGCATCAACGTCGGCGACGGCTTCGACGCCAGCTCGTTCATCGGCCCGCTGGTCAGCAAGGAGCACCACGCCAAGGTCCGCTCCTACGTCGACCTCGGTCGCGAGGAGGGCACGGTCGCCGCCGGCGGCGAGTACGCCACCGACGGCGGCTACTTCGTCAACCCGACGGTCTTCACGGACGTCACCGACCAGTCCCGGGTCGTCCGCGAGGAGATCTTCGGGCCGGTCGTGTCGATCATGCCGTTCGACGACACCGACGAGGTGATTCGTCGCGCCAACGACACCCGCTACGGGCTGTCGGCGGGCGTCTGGACCGAGAGCATCAGCACCGCCCACCGGATGGCCGAGGCCCTCCGCGCCGGCACGGTGTGGGTCAACTGCTACGGCGTGTTCGACGCCGCGATGCCGTTCGGTGGCTACAAGGAGTCGGGCTGGGGCCGCGAGATGGGCGGCATCGTGCTCAACGACTACACCGAGACGAAGACGGTCTGCATCAAGATCGGCGACTGAGCGGCGTCTCGAGCAGGAGAGAGCGATGAGCGTGCAGATCCCCCGTCCGCGCGAGCACGCGCCGTCGATCGGCGACACCCGTCTGCTGATCGACGGCCAGCGCATCGACGCCCTGAGCGGCGGGACGTTCGCCACGGTCGACCCGTCGACCGGCGCCGAGCTGGCGCAGGTCGCCGAGGGCCGCAGCGAGGACATCGACCGGGCAGTCCAGGCCGCCCGGCGGGCGTTCGAGTCGGGCCCGTGGCCGCGGATCAAGCCGAACGAGCGGGCGCGGATCCTGCACCGGCTCGGGGACCTGATCCTCGAGCACCGGGACGAGCTGGCCGGGCTCGAGGCGCTCGACAACGGCAAGACGTTCGCGACCGCCCGCGCCTACGACATCACCGGCGCGGCCGAGCTCTTCCACTACATGGCGGGCTGGGTCACCAAGCTCGAGGGCACGACGATCCCGATCTCGTTCCCCGGGAACTTCCACACCTACACCCGGCGCGAGCCGGTCGGGGTGTGCGGGCTGATCGTGCCGTGGAACTACCCGTTCGGCCAGTCGGCGTGGAAGGTCGCGCCGGCCCTGGCCTGCGGCAACACCGCGGTGCTGAAGCCGGCCGAGCAGACGCCGCTGTCGGCGCTGCGGCTCGGCGAGCTGGCGCTCGAGGCGGGGGTCCCGGAGGGCGTGCTGAACGTCGTTCCGGGCTTCGGCGGCGAGGCGGGGGCGGCCCTGGTCGCGCACGACGACGTGGCGAAGATCGCGTTCACCGGATCGACCGAGACCGGCCGCGCGATCGTCCGCGGCGCGACGGGCAACGTCAAGAAGGTCTCGATCGAGCTCGGTGGCAAGAGCCCGAACATCGTCTTCGCCGACGCCGACCTGCCGACGGCGATCGCCGGGGCCGCGGCCGGCATCTTCTTCAACCAGGGCGAGGTCTGCACCGCCGGATCGCGGCTGTACGTCCAGGAGGCGGTCTACGACGATGTCGTGGCGGGCGTCGCCGACGCCGCGAAGGCGCTCAGGATCGGCGACGGGTTCGACCCGGCCACCGACGTCGGACCGCTGATCAGCGGCGCGCACCGCGACGTCGTCCGCGGCTACGTCGAGGCCGGGGTCGCGGCGGGCGCCGAGCTGGTCGCCGGCGGCGAGCCCGTCGGCGACGCCGGGTACTTCCTCTCGCCGGCCGTCTTCGCGGACGCGCGTCCCGAGATGTCGATCGTCCGCGAGGAGATCTTCGGGCCGGTCGTCTCGGTGATCCCGTTCCGCGACGTCGACGACGTGGTCGCCGCCGCGAACGACAGCCCGTTCGGGCTGGCGGCCGGGGTCTGGACGGAGGACGTCGGCAAGGCGCACCGGATGGCCGCGGCGCTCGAGGCCGGCACGGTGTGGGTCAACTGCTACGGCGTGTTCGACGCCGCGATGCCGTTCGGCGGGACCAAGCAGTCCGGTTGGGGCAAGGAGATGGGGCACGCGGTCCTCGAGGACTACACCGAGGCAAAGACCGTCTGCGTCGATATCGGCCCCGCCCACCCCGCCCGATGAGCGCGCGGCGCAGCAACGGTCGGTCCGCGATCGACCGCGTCGGCCACACGCTGGCCGACAAGGTCGAGACCGCGCTCCGCGAGGAGATCATCCGCGGCACGCGCGTCCCCGGCGAGCGGCTGAACGAGGTCGAGATCGCGTTCCAGCTCGGCGTCAGTCGTGGCCCCGTGCGCGAGGCGCTGCAGCGGCTCTCCCGCGACGGCCTGCTGCGGATGGAGTCGCACCGCGGGGCGTTCGTCCGCGAGCTCGACGTCGCCGAGGTCCGCGAGCTGTTCGAGGTCCGCGGATCGCTGGAGCGGCAGGCCGCGGCGCTGGCCGCCGAGCGCGCCGGCGCCGACGAGATCAGCGCCCTGCGCGCGCTGCTCGACCGCTCGCGCGACGCCGTCGAGGCCGAGGTCGAGCCGCACTACCCCGAGCGCCTGGACGTCCACGAGCTGATCGTGAGCTGCGCGCGCAACGCGGCCCTGGCCCGCTACCTGGCGCTCGTCAACCAGGAACTGAAGCTGGTGCGCGCCCGGTCGGGGTTCCTGACCGTCCGCGCGCCGAAGGCCTTCGAGGAGCACACGCGCGTGGTGGAGGCGATCGCCGCTCGCGATCCCCACGCCGCGGCGGAGGCGATGAAGATCCATATGGAGTCGGCCCTGCAGAGCACGCTGGGCCTGCTCCGTGAACCGGGAGGAACCGAATGAGCTTGATGAAGGACCGCATCGTCGTGGTGACCGGCGGGAGCGCCGGCATCGGTGAGGCGTGCGTCGACCGCTTCCTCGCCGAGGGCGCGACCGTCGAGGCCTGGGATCGCGACTCCGCGACCAGCGAGAAGCCGGGCGTCGTCCACCGCGTCGTCGACGTCTCGTCGGAGGACGCCGTGCGCGAGGCCGCCCAGGCGGCGGTCGCGCAGCACGGGCACGTGAACGTGTTGGTCAACTGCGCCGGCGTGATCACCGAGAACAAGCCGGCCCAGGACGTCGACGCGGCGGACTACCGGAAGAACTTCGACGTCAACGTGATGGGCATCGTCCACACCTCGCGTGCGCTGCACGCCACGCTGGCCGAGCAGCAGGGCGCGATCGTCAACGTCGCGTCGCAGGCCGCGCTGGTCTGCCTGCCGCACCAGTCGGCCTACTCGGCGAGCAAGGGCGCCGTCGCCGCGTTCACCCGCGCGACGGCGATCGACTGGGCCGCCGAGGGCCTGCGCGTCAACGCCGTCTGCCCCGGGTTCACGCTGACCGCGATGGCCGAGAAGCAGATGACGCCCGAGCTGGACGCCGCGGTCTCGCGCCGCGTGCCGCTCGGCCGGTTCTTCCAGCCGGTCGAGATCGCCAACTCGATCCTCTTCCTGGCCAGCGACCTGGCGTCGGCGATCACCGGCGTCGTGATGCCGGTCGACGGCGGCTGGACGGCGGGCGAGCCCGCCCTCCCGATGTAGGTGATGACCGTGCGCTTGAAGGACAAGATCGCCCTCGTCACCGGCGCGGGCACCGGAATCGGCCAGGGCACGGCCGTCAAGCTCGCCGAGGAGGGCGCGTTCGTCGTGCTCGTCGGCCGCCGCGCCTCGGCGCTCGAGGACACCAAGGCGAAGATCGGCGACCGCGCCGTCGTGCTGCCGCTCGACGTCAGCTCGCGGGAGGACGTCGAGGCGAAGCTGCCCGCGGCGATCGCCGAGCACGGCGTGCCCGACATCGTCGTCCACGCCGCCGGCAAGACCGTCGTGGGGGCCCTGCACGAGCTGACGGACGAGCAGTGGGACGATCAGCTCGACGTCAACGTCCGCAGCATCCACCTGCTGACGCGGGTGCTGTGGCCGCTGATGGCCGCCGAGGATCGCCGGGGCCGCGACCAGTCGATCGTCACCATCGCCTCGACCGCGTCGTTCGCGGCCTTCCCGCAGGACGCCGCCTACGTGGCGTCCAAGGGCGCCGTGCTCGCGCTGACCAAGGCGATGGCCCTGGACGGCGCGTCGGTCGGCATCCGGGTCAACGCCGTCTGCCCGGGCTACATCCTGACCCCGAACCTGCAGGGCTACTTCGACGAGCAGGACGATCCGGAGGCCGCCAAGGCGGCATCGGCGGCGACGGCGCCGCTCAACCGGATGGGCACGCCGGAGGACATCGCCGGAGCGGTCGCGTTCTTCGCGTCCGAGGACGCGTCGTTCGTGACCGGCGCGTCGTTGCTGGTCGACGGCGGCGTGCTGGCGAAGGTGCCGCTCTCATGAGCGCCCCGCGTCCGACGCTGAGCGTCGGGTTCCACCCGGACCGCCCGATCGCCGAGGTCGGCGACCTGGCGGCCGAGGCCGAGAAGCTCGGCTTCCACGGCGTCTGGGTCGCCGACTCGCAGAGCCTCTTCCGTGACGTCTACGCCGCCCTCACGGTCGCGGCGACGCGAACCTCGCGGATCGAACTGGGGACCGGGGTGACCAACCCGGTCAGTCGCCACCCCGCGGTGATCGCGAGCGTGCTGGGCACGATCGACGAGCTCTCCGGCGGCCGCCTGAAGATGGGCGTCGGCACGGGGGAGACCGCGGTCCAGTCGCTCGGGAAGAAGCGGGCGACGATCAAGCGGATGGAGAGCACGGCGGCGTTGATGCGCGGGCTCTGGGCGGGCGAGGCCGTCGAGTACGAGGAGGCGACGCTGACCCAGGACTGGCGCGCGCGTCGCGTGCCGGTGCTGTTCGCCTCGACCGGTCCGAAGTCGCTGCAGGCCGCGGGCCGCAGCGCTGACGGCGTGTACCTGAAGCTCGGGATCCACCCCGAGGTGATGGCCTACGCGCTGCGCAACGTGGCCCAGGGCCGCGAGGAATCGGGCAAGACCCTCGACGGCTTCCTGGTCAAGGCGATGATTCCGGTCGCCGTCGACGACGACGATCCGGACCGGGCCCGCGACGAGGTTCGCGGCCAGGCCGGGGCGATCGCCCGGGCCGCCGCGCTGGCGATCCCCGCCGAGGACCTGCCGTCGTCGCTTGCCGAGACGCTGGCGGATATCGAGCGCAAGGGCTCCGAGGCCCGGGGGAACCAGGGCTACGTCGAGTGGCTGCACAGCCCCGAGTACGCGGCCTCGATCCCGGACGAGATCGTCGACGCGTTCGCGATCGCCGGAACCTCGCAGCAGGTCGCCGACCGGATCAACGGCCTGGGCGCGCTCGGGATCACCGGCGTGATCCCGCCCCTGACGATGCCGGACCCGTGGCCGACGTTGCGCGCGATCGGCCAGGGCGTCGTGCCGCGGCTGGATCCGACGACCGCCGAGTCGGCCTGACGCCGGCGAGCGGGGGCGATTCGGTCGCGTGGGCGGCCGGCATCACACCCGCTCGCGACCGCGGTGCGCGTCCCGCGCCGGCCGTCCGGGTAGGGGCCGGGAAACGACCGGGCGGCGATTGTATTTGTCATTCAGTGACGTAAGTGATACAACGTCACGTGAGCACGGTCACAACCAAGGAGCACCCCATGACGGACCCCGTCGCCGAGAACCAGGAAGTCGAAGCCACCGAGACCGCCCCGGTCGAGACCAGCACCGAGGCGCTCGTCGACGAGCAGCTGCTGATCGAGGACGTCTCGATCGACGGGATGTGCGGGGTCTACTAGACCACGTCCCTTCGCGTATCCAGACCAATGAGCACGATGACCTCCGCCTCCGAGCCGGACTCCGCCGTTCCCGCTGGTGATCAGCCCGCGGCGCAGGTCGACCTCGACGGCCCCTGGATGCTGAGTCCGCAGGTCGCGCTGCGCCCCGAACGCTTCGGGGCGCTCGCGTACCACTTCGGCACCCGCCGCCTGTCGTTCCTCAAGAGCCCGCAGCTCCTCGCGGTGGTCGAAGCCCTCACCGACCACGCCACCGTGCGCGACGCCTGCCGCGCCGTCGGGGTCACCGACGCCGAGCTGCCGACCTACGAGAGCGCCCTCGGCACGCTCGCCCGCACCGACATGATCGTCCCCCGGAGTCCCGCATGAGCACCCTCGAACACGCCACGCCGGCGAAGATCGCTCGCCCCGTCGGCCGTCTGGTCGACGAGTTCCAGTCCGGCCTCGACGCGCCGATCTGCCTGACCTGGGAGCTGACCTACGCCTGCAACCTGGCGTGCGTCCACTGCCTGTCCAGCTCCGGCCGCCGCGACCCGCGCGAGCTCTCGACCGACGAGTGCAAGGCGGTGATCGACGAGCTCCAGCGGATGCAGGTCTTCTACGTCAACATCGGCGGCGGCGAGCCGACCGTCCGCAAGGACTTCTGGGAGCTCGTCGACTACGCGACCGCGCACCAGGTCGGCGTCAAGTTCTCGACCAACGGCAGCCGGATCGACGCCGAGGTAGCAGCGAAGCTCGCCGCCAGCGACTACGTCGACGTCCAGATCTCGCTCGACGGCGCGACCGCCGACGTCAACGACTACGTTCGCGGCCCCGGCTCGTACGACACGGCGATGACCGCGATGCAGCACCTCTCCGACGCCGGCTTCGAGGGCTTCAAGCTGTCGGTCGTCTGCACCCGCCAGAACATCGGCCAGCTCGACGAGTTCAAGGCGATCGCCGACCGCTACGGCGCCCAGCTCCGGCTGACCCGCCTGCGCCCGTCCGGCCGCGGCGCCGACACCTGGGACGAGCTGCACCCGCTGCCGCACCAGCAGAAGGAGCTCTACGACTGGCTCGTGGCGCACGGCGAGGACGTCCTGACCGGCGACTCGTTCTTCCATCTCGCCGCGTACGGCGACGCGCTGCCGGGACTCAATCTCTGCGGCGCCGGGCGCGTCGTCTGCCTGATCGACCCGATCGGCGACGTCTACGCCTGCCCGTTCGCGATCCACGACGAGTTCCTCGCCGGCAACCTGCGGGCCGAGGGTGGGTTCCAGAAGGTCTGGCGCGAGTCGGAGCTGTTCCAGGAGCTGCGCGCGCCGCAGTCGGCGGGCGCCTGCAATAGCTGCCAGTTCTTCGACAAGTGCCGCGGCGGCTGCATGGCCGCCAAGTTCTTCACCGGCCTGCCGATGGACGGCCCGGACCCCGAGTGCGTGCTCGGCCACGGCGAGCAGCTCCTCGCGGACCGCGGCGACGACCTGCTGCCGAAGCCGTCGAAGGACTACTCGAAGAAGCTCTCCAAGCGCCAGCGCCTGGAGAAGGCCGCCGCCGAGCGCGGCATCACCCTGCCGGACGTGCTGCCGTCCGAGGTGGGGGCCGGCGCAGGTCCCGACGCCATGCCCGACCGCGCGTGCGACGAGAACCCGCTGGCCGGCTTCGCCGTGCAGCAGCGATAGGAGCTTCCCAAGATGGCCAGTACCAAGACGTGGTTCGAGTCGGTTGCCGAAGCGCAGCGTCGAGCCAAGAAGCGCCTGCCCGCGTCGGTCTACGGCGCGCTGATCGCCGGTGCCGAGAGCGGCATCACGGTCGACGACAACGTCACCGCGTTCCGCGAGCTCGGGTTCTTCCCGCGGATCGCGACCGGGCAGGACGGCAACCGCGACCTGTCCACGACGATCCAGGGCCTCGACGTGTCGATGCCGGTGATGATCTCGCCGACCGGCGTCCAGGCCGTCCACCCCGAGGGCGAGGTCGCCGTCGGACGGGCCGCCGCGCACGCCGGGATCGCGCAGGGCCTCAGCTCGTTCGCCTCCAAGTCGATGGAGGACGTGATCGCGGTCAACGACACGCTGTTCTTCCAGATGTACTGGATGGGCGACCGCGACCGGCTGCTGCAGATCATGGATCGCGCGCGGAGGACCGGCGTCAAGGGGATCATCCTGACCCTCGACTGGACCTTCGCCCACCGCCGCGACTGGGGCAGCCCCGAGATCCCGGCGAAGATCGACGCCAAGGTCGCGCTCAAGATGGCGCCTGAGGTGCTGCGGCGTCCCCGGTGGATCAAGCAGTACCTGCAGGCCGGCGGCCCGCCCGACCTCTCGGCGCCGAACATGGCCCGTCCCGGCGAGCCGGCGCCCGGCTTCTTCGACGCCTACGGCGAATGGATGATGACCCCGCTGCCGTCGTGGGACGACATCGCTTGGCTGCGTTCGCAGTGGGAGGGGCCGTTCATCGTCAAGGGGATCACCCGTCCCGAGGACGCGATCGCCGCGGCCGACGCGGGCGTGTCGGGGATCTCGGTCTCCAACCACGGCGGCAACAACCTCGACGGCACCCCGGCGTCGATCCGGGCCCTGCCGGGCGTCGTCGACGCGGTCGGCGACCGGGTCGAGATCCTGCTCGACGGCGGGATCCGCCGCGGCAGCGACGTCGTCAAGGCCGTGGCGCTCGGCGCGCAGGCCGTGCTGATCGGCCGGGCCGCGCTGTGGGGCCTGGCGGCCAACGGCGAGGCCGGCGTCGGCAACGTGCTGGAGATCCTGCGCGCGGGAATCCAGGAGACGCTCGCCGGGATCGGCCGCGAGTCGATCCACGACGTGACCGCCGAGGACGTGCTGGTGCCCGACGGCTTCGTGCGGCGTCCGCAGGGCGCCTCGGTCTGACCATGCTGGGACAGGTCCCGTGACGTCGCTGTCGTCCCTGCGCTGGACCGACGTCGCGGACCTGCGGGACCGGCTGCTGGTCGTGCCGCTCGGCGCGACCGAGCAGCACGGACCCCACCTGCCGCTGAGCACCGACACAGTGATCGCCTGCGAGCTGGCCGACGCGGTCGGCCGCGAGCGCGACGACGTCGTGGTGGCGCCGGCGGTGCCGTACGGGGCGAGCGGCGAGCACCAGGCGTTCGACGGGACGCTCTCGATCGGCTCCGCGGCCACCGAGCTGCTGCTGATCGAGCTCGCGCGCTCGGCGACGGAGACCTTCCGGCGGGTGCTGTTCGTCTCGACCCATGGCGGCAACGCCGAAGCGGTGCGTTCCGCCGTCCAGCGGTTGCGGGCCGAGGGGCGCGACGTCCGTGCCTGGGGACCGACCTGGGGCGGCGACGCGCACGCCGGGACGAGCGAGACCTCGGTGATGTTGGCGATCCGGCCGGAGCAGGTCGGCGTCGACCGCCTGGAGCCGGGCGCCACGCGTCCGATCCGCGATCTGCTGCCGGAGCTGCAGCGCGACGGCGTGCGCGGGGTCAGCGCCAACGGGATCCTCGGCGACGCGACGACCGCGTCCGAGGAGCAGGGCCGGACCGCCCTGCGCCGCGCGACCGGCGAGCTGGTGGCGTTCGTCGCCGGATGGCCGCCCGTCCTCACCCCGACCCGGTAGCGTCGGGGACGTGCCAGCGTCCGACCGCATGGGGATCGCGTTGGACCGCGCGACGCGGCGGTACGGCGACGGGCGGGTGCTGGTCGGCGGGTCGCCCCGGCGGGTGCTGCGACTGAGCGCCCCGGGCGCCGCCGCGGTCGACGCGCTGCAGGCCGGGGAGGCGACCACCCCGGTCGTGCTCGCGCTCGGACGGCAGTTGATCGACGCGGGACTGGCGCACCCCGAGCCGGCCACGCCGCGGTTCGCGCCGAGCGTGACCGTCGTGATCCCGGTCCGCGACCGGGCGCCCGAGCTCGACCGCTGCCTGACGACGCTCGGGCCGCGGGGCCGCCGCAACGGACGCAGGGGACGGTTCGAGGTCCTCGTGGTCGACGACGGCTCGAGCGACGCCGCGGCGATCCGCGCGGTCTGCGCCTGGCACGGCACCGGCCTGTTGCGCCTGCCGCGATCCGAAGGGCCGGCGGCGGCGCGCAACGCGGCGCTCGCGTGGGTCTCGAGCGAGCTGGTGGCGTTCCTCGACAGCGACTGCGTGGCCCCGGCCAACTGGGTCGCCGAGCTGTCGGGCTACTTCGACGATCCCCGGGTCGGAGCCGTCGCGCCGCGGGTTCGCTCGCTGGTCGGGCGCGGCTTCGTCGGACGCTACGCGGCGGCCCGCTCCCCGCTCGACATGGGGGAGCGACCCTGCGCGGTCGCGCCGGGCAACGTCGTCTCCTACGTCCCGACCGCCGCGCTGGTGGTGCGTCGCGCGGCGCTCGGCGAAGGGTTCGATCCGGCGTTGCGCTACGGCGAGGACGTCGACCTGGTCTGGCGGTTGAGCGACGGCGGCTGGAGGGTCCGCTACGTGCCCGCGGTCGAGGTCGACCACGAGGACCCCGAGGACTGGCGCACGCTGCTGCGGCGGCGCTGGGCCTACGGCAGCTCGGCGGGTCCGCTCGCCGAGCGCCACGGCGCCCGGCTGGCGCCGGTGGTGCTGCAGCCGGCCGCGACCGTGGCCGCCGCGCTGCTGCTGACCCGGCGTCCCGGCGCGGCGGCGCTGGTGACCCTGGCCCGGTCGGGCTGGATGGCGCACCGGCTGCGCTCGTCCGGCGTGCCGGTGCGGTGGGCCGGGCCGTGGACCCTGCAGACGCTCGCCCGGACGCTCGACGGGCTGGCGCGGACGGGGACGATCCTCGCCGCGCCGGCGCTGCTGACGGGCATGCTCGTGCCGTCGCGCGTGCGCACGCCGCTGGTCCTGCTGGCGGTCGGCAGCGGCGCGGCGTCGTGGTGGCGCGAGGGCCGCGGGCACGACCTCGATCCGCTGCGCTGGACGCTCGCGAGCTGGCTCGACGACGCGGCCTACGGAGCGGGGGTCTGGAGCGGCAGCGTGCGCTCGCGGACGCCGTGGGCGGTGCTGCCGGCGGTCGGCGGGTCGGGTGAGCTGCGGCGCGCCTGGTCGGTGGCGGCCGAGCGGGTCGGCGCGCTGCGCGACCGGGCGCCGGCGGTCGGTCGCCGGCTCGCGGCGGCGCGGCGCGGGTTCGGCGCCGTGCGGCGAGGCCTGCGGCGCGTCCCGTGACGTCCCCGAGGCCGACGTCCGGCGGCGACGCGGCGGCCGATCAGCCGCCGGAGGCCCGCGAGGCCCGCGAGCGGATCGCCGACCTGCCGTCGGAGCTGGGCGCCGCGCTGCGTCCGATCCTTCCCGACGTGGCGGACGAGATCCTGACCGCGATCCGGCTCGAGGTCGACGAGTACCGGCGGCCGTTCGAGGGGCGGTTCGGCGACGCGGTCCGGAGCGGCGTCGAGTTCACGCTCGGCGAGTTCGTGGCGATGCTCGAGGACCCGGCGCGGCAGCCGGCCGGGACCGAGATGATCGAGCAGTTGGGGCGCGGCGAGGTCCGCTCTGGACGGACGTTGGACGCGCTCCAGGCGGCGTACCGCTGCGGGGCGCGGGTCGCCTGGCGGCGGTTCGGCGACGCGGCCCGGGCCCACGGCGCCGATCAACGCACGCTGATCCGGCTCGGTGACGCGATCTTCGCCTACATCCACCGTCTGGCCGCGCTCTCGGTCGCCGGCTGGGCCGACGAGCAGACGTTGCGCGCGGGGGCGACCCAGCGCTCGCGGGACGCGCTGGTCCGCCTGATCGCGTCGTCGACCCGGGTCCCGGTCGAGGATCTCGACGCCGCCGCCCAGGCGTTGGCCTGGGCGCCGCCCCGCGAGGTCGCGGTGGTCGTGCTGATGGGGTCGGAGAACGCCGGCGACCTGCTGCGGATCGACCCCGGCGTGGTCGCCGCCGCGCGGGACGGCGCGGTGATCGGGATCGTGCCGGTGCCGACGGCGCTGGCCCGGGTCCGCGAAGCGCTGCGACACGCGCCCGCGGTGCTCGGCCCGACGGTGCCGTGGCCGCGGGTCGGTCGGTCGTACCGTCGCGCCCGGTCGGTCGCCGCGCTGCTCGACGCCGGCCGGATCGGGACCCCGGCCCGGCCCGGGCTGGTGCAGGCCGTCGATCATCTCGCGGACGAGGTCGTCCACGCCAACCCCGAGGCGGCCGAGGACCTGGCCGCAGCGATGCTCGGTCCGATCGAACGGCTGCCCGAGAGCCGGCGGGCGCGGCACCTCGAGACGCTGCGGGCGTGGCTCGACCACCGCGGGCATGGGCCGCGGATGGCCGAGGCGCTGCATCTTCACGCCCAGACCGTGCGCTACCGCGTGGCGCGGCTGCGGGAGACGCTGGACGTCGACCTCGACGACCCCGACGACCGGTTCGCGATCGAGCTCGCCCTCCGCTGGCGGGCCGGGCCGACCTCTACGGACCGTCTATTGCCGTTTGGTGATATTGAACACAACGGTCCACGCGGAGAGGCGTAGGCCGGGAATTTCGGAACGACCGCGTGTCGGTCTTGGCCGATCTCTCGTGTGATGTGCCGCACGCTTCCTCGTAACCGTGTACGTTTGCGTGAATCACGGCCGTCTCCGCGCTTCCCGCGCGGCGGCCGGGAGTCCGATTCGCGTCAACCATGAGGTGATAGTCAACGCCATGCGCAAACTCACGTTCTTGCTTCCCGCGGCTGCCGCGGCGGCCCTGTCGGCGTCGGCCGTCGTTCCCGCGATCGCCCAGTCGCCCGAGCCGGTGACCACGATCGAGGCCTCCGGCAAGGTGATCCCCAACAAGGCCGGCACGAAGAAGAAGCCGAAGTCGGTCAAGCTCGATTTCAAGGGCTCGATGTCGACGTCGGGCGAGGACGGCCTCAACAAGCCGGTCGTCAACAAGATCGAGATCCTGCTGCCGAAGGACGGCTACTACGCCGGCGGCAAGCTGCCGAAGGGCGTCAAGGGCAAGGTCACGCCGAAGTGCTCCGAGTCGGCGATGATGAACGGTCTGCCGGGCGACGTCTGCCCGAAGGGCTCGATCGTCGGCAAGGGCTCCGGCAACGCCTGGGCCGACACCGTCACGACCAAGGTCGACCTGACCTTCGTCAACGGCGGCGCGAACACGATCTACGCCTTCACGGAGCTGACCAACCCGGCGGTCGTCCAGCTTCCCGTCGCGGGCAAGATCAAGAAGCAGTCCGGTAAGTGGGGCTACAAGGTCACGTTCACGGTGCCCGAGGATCTGCAGGTCGTCGCCGGCACGCCGATCTCGCTGCGCGACCTCAAGGCCAAGATCACGGCGAAGAACTACCTGTTCACGACCGGCTGCCCGAAGAACAAGAAGTGGCCCTACGAGGTCACGACCTACCAGAACACGACGGCCCCGGCCAACTTCAAGGGCACGACGCCCTGCAAGTGAGCACGGCGCAGTGACCGGCGGTTCGGGGCCCCAGGGTCCCGACCCGCGGAAGAGAGAAGAGGCACCCACGGGGGCGCGGTCACGGCGGTGACGGCGCCCCCGTGGTGCTTCAGCCGTGGGGACCGCCGTGGTGGTGCTCCGAGCAGCGGGCCCGGCCGCCTTCGGGCCGAGCCGGCACGGACCCTCAGCCCAGGTCGCGCAGCTCGTCGCCGTCGAGCGTCGCGTAGGCCGCGATGCCCAGCGCGCGGACCTCGTCGAGCACCCTCCGCATGTTCTTGGCGCGGGGGATCAGCGTGACCGCGTGGCCGCGGGCGATCCACGCGCGCTTCGCGGTCAGGACCTGGGTCGCGTCCGCGTCGGTCGGGTGGACCAGCGCGATCCGCCGCGGTCCGGACGCCTCCGGATCGGGAGCCAGGTCGACCAGTCGCTCGAAGCCGAGCGAGAACCCGCAGGCCGGGACGTCACGCCCGAGGAACCGGCCGACCATCCCGTCGTACCGGCCACCGCCGCCGATCGAGCTGCCGCTCTCGGGGTGCTCGACCTCGAAGATCGTGCCGGTGTAGTAGCCGAGCCCGCGCACGAGCGTCGGGTCGAAGCGGACCACGCCCGGCCCGACGATCGCCTCGACGCCGGCGAGGATCGTACGGTGGTCGTCGAGCGCGGCCGTCGCCTCGTCGCCGGGATCGAGCAGGGCCGCGAACTCGCCCGCGTCGATCGGGCCCGACGCAAACCGCTGCAGGTGGCGGCCGAGGGTGGCGGCGACGCCGTCGCCGAGCTCGAGCCCGTCGAGCTGCTGCTGGACCTGCTCGAGCCCGATCTTGTCGCGCTTGTCGATCACGACGAGCACCGCGGCCCGCTGGTCGTCGGCGACGCCAGCGCTGGCGAGCAGCGCCTTGAGCAGTCGCCGGTCGTTGATCCGCACCGTCGCTCCGCGGACGCCCAGCGCGTCGAGCGCGGTCAGCGTGGTCGTGACCAGCTCGGTCTCCGCCAGCGGCCCCGGCTCGCCGATGATGTCGATGTCGCACTGGGTGAACTGCCGGAAGCGGCCCTTCTGCGGACGCTCGGCGCGCCACACCGGGGCGATCTGGATCAGCCGTGCGACCCGCGGCAGCCGGGAGTGCTCGCTGGCGTAGAACCGCGACAGCGGCACCGTCAGGTCGTAGCGCAGCCCGAGGTCGCAGAGCTCGTGGACCGCGTCGATCGCGTGCGCGTCCTCGACCGTCAGCCCGCGCCGCTGGATCGCGAAGATCATCCCGACGTTGTCGCCGCCGTCGCTGCTGCGCAGCCGGTCGAGCGGCTCGACCACCGGGGTCTCGATCTCGGCGAAGCCGTGCTCCGCGTAGACCCCGCGGATCGTGCTCAGTAGCTGGTCGCGGCGGGCCTTGTCGGTGGGCGCGTAGTCCCGGAACCCGCGCGCGGGCGATACATCCTTGCTCACCCGCGCATCATCGCACTCCCGGCCTACGCGGCGTCGGAGAGCGGGGCGCCCTGGGGCGCCGTGGCGGGGACGGCGCCCGGCAGCTTCTTCGCCTGCTGCTCACGGCTGATGTAGACCGGCTTCGACATCAGGCCGAGCTTGACGAAGCCCTTGATCAGCAGTGCCGACAGGTCGACCTCGTACCAGCGCATGCCGTGGCTGGCCGAGCGGGGGAAGGCGTGGTGGTTGTGGTGCCACGACTCGCCGAGGGTCAGGACCGCGAGGAACGGGTTGTTGCGCGAGTGGTCATCGACGTCGAACCGGCGGTAGCCGGAGAAGTGGCAGATCGAGTTGACCGACCAGGTCACGTGATGGATGAAGAAGATCCGGACGAGGCCGGCCCAGACGAAGGTCTGCAGGCCGCCGGCGACCGTGCCGTAGAACGCCCAGCCGGCGAGGAACGGGATGATCAGGCCGACGAGCGCGATCCACGGGAACCACTTCGAGATCCGCACCAGGCCCTTGTCGCGGAGCAGGTCCGGGGTGTGCTTGCGCGGCCAGCCCCGCTCGATCTCGGTCGACCAGAGCCATCCGACGTGGGCGTGCCAGAGCCCGCGCAGGCCCTCGCCGCCGCCGATGTGCGGGGAGTGCGGATCGCCCTCCTGGTCGGTGTGGGCGTGGTGCTTGCGGTGGTCCGCGGCCCAGATCAGGGCCGGACCCTCGACCGCCGTCGAGCCGGCGACCACGAACGCGTAGCGAACCCACTTCGGGGCCTGGACGGCGCCGTGGGTCAGCATCCGGTGGTACCCGACGGTCACGCCGAAGGCGCTGATCAGGTACATCCCGACGAGCATCGCGATGTCGAACCACGTCACCGCGGAGTTCCAGAGCATCGCGATCGCGGTCAGGACGCCGATGAACGGGACGGCGACGGCCACGATGTTCACGTAGCGCGTCGCCTTCGACATCGTCTTGTGGGGGCGGACCTCGGACATATGCTCATGGTATGCGTGTCCGTCCCCCCGACCTACCGGCGATCTCGCAAAGTTGACCGCCGTTACTCATCACATGATGAGTACGTCCTAGCTACGGGCGGTCTTCCGGAGCTGGAGCGCCAGGCCGATCTCGACGGCGCCGCGCAGCAGGAAGCCGAGGCCCGCGAGCAGCGCCACGGTCTGCAGGCCGATCACCGGGTCGACCACGAGCACCACGCCCGCGGCGATCCCGATCACGCCGAGCAGGCCGCGCCAGACGCGGTGACGCTGTTCGTGGAAGGCGGTCACCAGGTCGCCGATCCCGGTCAGCATGAACCAGAACGCGACCGTCAGCAGCACCGCGGCGATGCCCGCGCCCGGTCGGACGAAGCAGATCAGGCCGGCGAGCGTGGCCACGAAGCCGAGCAGCACCGACAGCGTCTGACGGCCGGCCGAGCCGTCACCGGTCAGGCCGGTCGCGATCGTCGCCACGCCGGTGATCATCAGCGAGACGCCGAACAACAGCCCGAGGAACAGCACGGTCGCCCCGGGGACCGCCAACGCGAGCACGCCAACGAGGACCGACAGCAGACCGCTGATCAGGACGAGCCACCAGAGGCGCGGCGGCGGACCGTCGACGGCGACGGCGGCGACGGCCGGGCCGTCGGTCGGTGGGACGCCGGCGGGCGCAGGGGCAGGGGACGAGGACATGCGGGGTTCCTTCGGCGGGATCAGGTCGGGGACAGGCTACCCTCGGACCGTCGATTTGCGGGAAGAATGGCCGGGCCGTGGCGAGCTACCCTGGTGATGCCGGATCGGGCCCCGACGGGTCCCGCAGCCCCGGTCGCGACGTGCCGCTCTCGACACATCGAACGGATTGTGACCAATCCG
>JADMKN010000069.1 GCA_015478825.1 Patulibacter sp.
TGACGCCGGCCTCGATCGCGATCTCCGAGACCGTCGTCGCCTCGTACCCGATCGCCGCCGTCACCCGCAGGGTCGCGCGGGCGAGCGAAGTCCGCCGATCGAGCCGTAGTGCACTTGCTGAGACTGGTGATCGGTGGACAGGCATGGGATCGGGCGGAGTGCGTGTCCTGCGGGCCGGTGGGTCACCGGCCCGCAGGACCGCGTGGTCAGCGGGGACTGCTCCCTCGCGTACTGGCCTGCTTCTTGGCGGGCTTGACGGTGACCGTCGTGGTCTTCGTCTTGCCACCACCCCTCGGCCGGAACGTGACCTTGACACGCACGCTCTTTCCGGCGCGACGGGCGCGCTGGCCAGCCGCGCTGAGCGGTACCCGTACGGTCGCGAGCTTGGCGCTCTTGATCGTTCGCCGCGTCGTTCGTACGCCAGCTCCTGACGCGGTCACGCGCCCGGCGCCGATTCCCGTCACGCGTACCACCGCATCACTCGTGCGGAGCGTCGACGAGACCGTACGGAAGCGGCACGGCACCGACATGTCCGTCTTGCTGACCAGACGCTTACCGTTCTGCCCGTCGAACTGGGCATCCGCGACGCTGCGCTGGTTGCACATGTGGGCGCCCTTCTGGCCCGTCACCTGCAGGATCCCGTTCGTGCCACCGGTGATGTTGAGCTCGAACGAGCTGATCGGCGCGTCAGGGACCGTCGCGAAGGTCGTGACCAACCGCTGCTTCTCGTCGACGTCGCTGTCGGCCCAGACGTCCAGCGCGACCTCGCCGCGCAACGCGACCCAGAGCTTCGGCAGCGTGCCGGTAATCCGACCCGTCTCCGTCACGCGCGTGCCTTCGACGAAGTACACGTTGCCCTTGAGCGGTCGGTTGAGCACCGGCGAGATCGCGGTCGCGTTGCCGACGATCGAGCCTTCGGGACAGGCCTTGGCCTGCGCCTCGGCCGGCTTGCAGAGCGCCTTGGCGTTCTTCGTGTCCAGCGCGAGCGACAGCGGCATCGTGACCTCGGCCTTCTTCAGACCGGCCTCGCCGCGCGTCTGGGTGACGGTCGCCTTGATCCCCGGGTGCTTGTGGTACCCGAGCTGCTTGGAGCCGATCACGTCGATGTCCAGCTTGGGCTTGACATCCAGCTTCTCACACGCTCCGACCTGGAACCGCGTCTCCATCCGCTGGACGTGCCCGCCCTTGGACGTCGCCGTGGCCCAGATCTTCTTGGGCTCGCACGACGTCGGGTTGATCATGAACCCGGGCTTGTCGATGTCGACGCTCATGTTGCGCAGTCGCACCGGCACGCCCTCGACGATCGTCGGGATCGGGTCGGAGGTCACCGTGACCGCCGCCGTGGTCGGATCGACATGGATCTTCTGTCGCACCACGACCTCACCCAGGTCGAACGGCCCGGCCTTCGCCGGGATCACCACCCGCAGCGAGAACGGCGCGTCGCCGTACGGCCCTTCCAGGTAGACCCGGCCGGGGAACCGGTACGGGTGCGTGCCCGGGCCGGCGTCGGCCAGCACGGTGCCGATCTGCGTGCCGACGTTGCCGTTGAGGTTGGCCAGCAGGCCTTCCGGCATGCCGATCTGCAAGCCGGCCAGCACGTCCTGCGCGTCGTGTCGGGACAGCAGCAGGTTGAACGGCGAGCTCGCCCCGGCGATCGGCGCCTTCGTGCCGGCCTGGAAGCCGAGCGCGAACGATCCCTGACCGCCGATGCAGTTGACCATGAACGTCGACTGCAGGGCCTTGGTCTGCTTGCCCCAGGACGTCAACACCGTGTCGACGGTCTTGGGCCCGCAGGTGGGGGGCGTGGCGAGCGGCGCCCGTGGCCCGTCCTTGAACTGCAGCTTCAGGCTCGAGACGGGCAGCTCGGGGTTGTTGTCGAACGTCGTCTCCAGGCGACCGGTCAGCCGGTTGGCCCGGATCTGGCCCGGCAGTCGGACGTCGATTCCGCGGTCCTTGTTCTGCAGGACCAGCGCCAGCCGGAACATCTCACCCGACTCCGGATCCACGGAATTCTGCGACCGGATGTAGACGCCGCCGTCGATCGGCTCGTCGAGCAGCGGCGACGTCGCCACGACCGAGCCGACCTTCGACGCGTCCGGGCACGTCATCGGATCCTTGGACTTGAGCAGTAGCTCGCCGTCGGCGCAAGCGGCAAGGCCACCGGCACCCGACGGGTTGATCGTCATCCCCTCCGGCAGCGTGACGACCGCCTTCTTCAGCGCCGGCGGCGCCTGCCCCTGATCGTTGTCCTCCTGCGGGAACGTCATGTCAACGTTCAGGCCGGTGGGCGCGTCGGGCTGCGGCATCGTCGGAGCGATGTCGACGGACGGTTCGAAGGTCAAGGTCTCGCAGTCGGTGATCAAGGGGGAGACCGCTTCTCGAGAGTGGAACACGCCGGGTTTCACCCAGGTGTCGACCGAGAGGGTCGTAACCGGCGCCTTGTCCGTGCATTCGGTCGCTGGATTCGTCAGGAACGGACGCTTCGACAGATCCTCCGGCAAACAGCGCCAGTCCTGAGCAAACTGAGAACCGACGTTCTCGGAACCATTGCGGCAGAACGTGACGTCAACGCCGGTGATCGCGTTATACGGGGCACCCGACACCACCATTCGCAAACCGAAGTCTCCGTCGCTCCTGAGCTCGGGGTAGATGAAGAAGGTGAACCCCATTGAGCTGAACCCGAATCCTGCCGGGTAGCCGCGCTCCGGCTCGAGGTTGAAGATCCCGGTGCTGGGAATAGGCACTGAGCCGCCGTGCACGCTGGCGATCCCAACAGCGCTGTCGAGCGAGCAGCGAGGAGGGAAGAATGGGTCCGTAGGCAACAGCTCGACGGGACACCGGTTGTCTGTCACCGTCGGATTTCCAACGAAGCCCGGCGGCAGGTCGGTGATCACCGTCCGCATATCCTCGATCGGCCAGAAGCCGCCGTTTGGGGCGGTTGGAAAGTCGGTATTGAAGTACTTCTCGAACTCGAAACTCGCACGCGCTTCCTGCGGGTGCGCACCCGCGCGGGTCAGCTCGTTGCCACCCGCGTCGATCACCTTGGTCTCAAATGACGTTATGCCAAAGGTGCTTCCGGGAGGCGGGGGCTGCGCGACTGCGAATGCCGGCACGGACACCATCGTGGCCATCACGAAGATGGCCGCTGCTGCGCGACCCCATCGCTTGACGTTGCTCGACTGATGAGAACGAGGCTCACCCTCCCCCGCAACGTCGCGATTCTCGATATCCACCATTCGACCGTTCTCCTGCGTAATTGGCGAGCGAGCCATCTCTACCGCCCCACCTTCGCGCGCGTCACCGACGAGCGGTTCTTTGCCTTCAAGGTGAAGGTGACCGAGACCCGTCGGACCTCGGGCTTCCCGGATTGCGGCGCAAACCGGACCGTTGCCCGAACCCGAACGCGGTGCTTCCGCTGCAACGTGCGGCGTGCCCGCTTCGACAGCTTCACCGGCACGCGATAGTTACCGGCTTTCCTCACCGTTTTCGACGTCCGAGACAGACCCGAGCCCGAGACTCGCACCCTGCCCTTGCCCGGCGCCCTCACGCGAACCTCGGCTTTCGTGCCTCGCACTGCCTTGACGGTCGATACCTGCAGTTTCCCGCCCGTATCGTCCCCGGGCTCCGTGGGCGCCGGCGCGGGAGCCACGTTGCCGCCCCCGTTGAAGGTCAGCGACCCGGTTGGAGGGGACGGCGGCGACGGCGGCGCCAGTGGACCCTGGCAGGCATCGCCGTTGCACGGCGGCTCCGGCAAAGGCGGCAGCGCGAAGCCGCCTCCAATTCGCGACACATAGGCGGCGGGTATCCGGCTTGTATGTTGCGGGACGAGCTGCGTCGATGACGCAAAGGCCAGGCTCCGGCCGTCCGGGGTGATCGCTACGGTCGTCACGTCGTTGGGTCCGCGACCACCGCTGATCAACGTCACCGAGCCGTCACGGCCGTCCCAAAGGTATCCGTCGATCTTGTCGTTGACGTCGGCAGGGTCCAACGACTGGGCGGTCTCGAAGAAGATTCGTTCCCCGTCGGGCGAGATGACTTTCGATCGCTGCAACTCCGCTCTCCCCTGATCAGGGACGGTCGACTCGATATAGAAGGTTGCGGCAGCGGTGCGGTTGGTGCCGTTGTAGTCAGGCTCCGGGCGCCATACTCGCTGTAGTTGCTCGGTCACCGCGTCGTAGCGGAAGATGTCGGCCATCGCATCGGTGGGCGCTTCGTCCGCGGTAAGCCGAGCACGACTCACGAAGTAGAGATATCGGCCGTCGTCTCCACCCGTCTCGACCGTCCTGACCGAGTCCTGACCCCAAATCGCGCTGTCGCTGGACGCGAGCGTGGTGACGAACGTGATCGTCCCCTGAGCAACCCCATCAGGACGGTGGTAAACGTAGAGATTGCGGCCCCCCGGCGTCGGCGACTGGCCTCGGCCGTTCGGTCCGGCGAGGGCGCGACCGTTGGCCACGAAGTAGGCTCGTGAGCCGTCGGGCGAGACACGTGCGACGCGATTGACGCCCGACCCGCTCGTCCCCGACGGGTTTACGCCCGGCGTCACCGGCACCAAACGTTGACCGAGTCGGTCGAAGTCGTACTCGTAGAGCTCGGTGATCGCAGCGTCCGTGCCAGCAGCAGCATTTCCGTCGGTGAGCTTCTGCGCGGTTGAGAAAAAGACTCGCCGCACGTCGCCGGATCCGCCCTCGAAGTTGGTGACCTTGGCCGGGCCGCAGGCAGCCAGATCCGTGCAAGCCGAGGCAGAGACGTCGACAACGCCTTGGTTGCGGATCCAGACCCAGACACGGCTGTCGGCAGCTAGCGCACACGCGCCGGCACCCTGAATCCCGAACACGATCCGCGAAAGCGACGAATCGACGGCCCCGCGGGAGGTCGTGGTCGCGTTTCCGCCGCCGACCCGGGCGCGGCAGTTCGGAGCAATCGTGGTGCCATCAACGCGTTTCGCGAGTTGGACGACCTCAAAACTGCCGTCGGCGCGACGCTCGATGCGATGCACCGACGGCTGACTAGGTGTGCGCGTATCGGTGCTGCCGTCGCTGACGGTCGCACGATCACCGACGACGCCAAAGACCACGGCGCTGAGATCGGATGCCGTTGCGGCTACGGTGACTCTGTCATGGACTGACGAGACTGTTGGACCGACGGGCATCGGCGGTGCGGCCGGAAGCCAGGTCGACCCACCCAGACCATCGTCCTGACGGATCATTGGGCGAACTTCCTTCGTCCCCCACGTTTCCGCCGGCCAGACGGTCCACAGCGTCCGGAGCATGTCGGTCGAGTAGGCGACCGGGGCACTATACCCAGGCAGCTCGGCCCCCCCCGGTGTCAGCGAGGTGGTCTGCCACCCCGTCAGCGTCCGAACAGCTTGGTACCACCCACCGGTGCTGGCCATACCCGCCGAATCGCCGAAAGCGCTGGCCGACCCCAGCAGAATGCGGTCTCCGTCGGCCGAGATGGCAAT
>JADMKN010000070.1 GCA_015478825.1 Patulibacter sp.
GCGATCTGCTCGGTCCGCGAGACGATCCAGCGGTCCTCCAACCGGGTCGGCAGCGTGTCGGCCGTGACCCCGGCGACGGTCTGCTCCAGCCCGAGGCCCTCGAGCCGCCCGGCCGCGAAGCGGACCGCGTTGGAGAGCTTGGTCACGAGCTGCTTGCCTTGGGCGATCTTCTCCTCGCTGAAGCGCACGTCCTGGGTCGACGACATCGCCAGCAGCCCGAAGCGGACCGCGTCGGCGCCGTAGGCCGGGAACTCGCCTGCGTCCTGCAGCGTGCCGTTCTTGCCCTTCCGGGCGAAGACGTCCGGGCGCGGACCGCCCTCGATCAGCGCAAGCGGGTCGATCCCGGTGCCGAGCGACTTGCTCATCCGGCGGCCGTCGGGCGCCTGGATCACCGAGTGGCAGTAGACGTCGCGGAACGGCACGTCCCCGGCGAACCGCAGGCCCATCATCACCATCCGCGCGACCCAGAGGAAGAGGATGTCGCGCGCGGTCGAGAGCACCGCCGTCGGGTAGAAGTCCTTCAGATCCTGCGTCTCGTCGGGCCAGCCGAGCGTGGCGAACGGCCACAGCGCCGAGCTGAACCAGGTGTCGAGGACGTCGGGATCGCGGGTCCACCCGTCGCCCTCGGGGGCCTCGGTGCCGCAGTAGGTCTGCTCCTGGCCGTCCGAATCAGTGCGGTACCAGACGGGAATCTGGTGGCCCCACCAGAGCTGGCGGCTGAGCACCCACGGCCGGATCTCGCCGAGCCAGTCGAGGTAGCGCTTCTGCTGGCTCGCCGGGTGGATCCGCACGCGGCCGTCCCGGACCGCGTCGATCGCCGGCGCGGCCAGCTCGTCCATCTTCATGAACCACTGCAGCGAGATCAGCGGCTCGATCCGCTCACCCGACCGCTGCGAGAACGGCACGGTGTGGATGTACGGCTCCTCGCCGCGCAGCGCCCCGTCGGCGCGCAGCGCGTCGACGATCGCCGTGCGGGCCTCGGCCGTCGTCATGCCGTCGAACTGCGGAGCGAAGCCGCCGGTGATCCGGCCGTCCTCGCCGATCACGTTGATCGGCTCGAAGTCGTGGCGGTTCCCGATCTCGAAGTCGTTCGGGTCGTGCGCCGGGGTGATCTTCAGGCAGCCGGTGCCGAAGTCCGTCTTGACGTAGTCGTCGCCGACGATCGGCAGCTCGCGGCCGACGAACGGCAGCACCACGGTCGACCCGATCAGCTTGGCGAACCGCTCGTCCTGCGGGTTGACCGCGACCGCGACGTCGCCGAGCATCGTCTCGGGGCGGACCGTGGCGACGACGACCTCGGTGATCCCCTCGACCGGAGTCGCGAGCGGGTAGGCGATCTCGTAGAGGGTGTCGGTCTCCTCGCGGTCCTCGACCTCCAGGTCGGAGATCGCCGACCGGGAGCCCGGATCCCAGTTGACCAGGTACGTGTCCCGGTAGATCAGCCCCTGCTCGTAGAGCGCGACGAAGGTCTCCAGGACCGCCTTCGCGTAGCCCTCGTCCATCGTGAACCGCTCGTGCGCGTAGTCGGCCGAGCAGCCGAGCCGCCGGAACTGGCCGATGATCGTGCCGCCGTACTGCTGGCGCCAGGCCTGGGTGCGCTCGAGGAAGGCCTCGCGACCGACCTGCTCGCGGCTCGTGCCCTCGGCGACCAGCGTCTGCTCGACCTTGGTCTGGGTCGCGATCCCGGCGTGGTCGGTGCCGACCGTCCAGCGGACCCGCTTGCCGCGCATCCGGTTGAGCCGGATCAGCGCGTCCTGGATCGAGCCGTTGAGCGCGTGTCCCATGTGCAGCGCGCCCGTCACGTTGGGCGGCGGGATCGCGATCGAGAAGGTCTCGGCGTCGGGCCGGTCGGGATCGGCGGACGCGGTGGTCAGGACGCCCGCGTCGTCCCAGCGCGCGAAGACCCGGGGCTCGGCCTCGGCGGGCTCGTAGCGGGACGGTTCGGGCGTCTCGGGCATCTCAGGCAGTGTAGGAACTCCGGCGTGATCGAGGCGTCCACGATCGGCGCTTTCGGGTACAGACGCCGGGAGTCGATGATGCATCCGTCCTTCCCGTCACGTCGTAGGTTGTGCTGATGGCTCCCCTGCTCCATCGGCACCCGTCCACCACCTCCCCGTCCGACCGTCCGCCCCTGCTGCTGATCCACGGACTCGGCGGGGACGTCAACACCTGGCGTCCGATCGTCGCCCCGCTACGCCGCGATCGTGAGGTGATCGTCGCCGAGCTGCCCGGGTTCGGAGCGGCGCCGCCGCTGCCGGACGACGTCGAGCCGCGCCCGAAGGCGCTGGCGCGCGCGCTCGGCGCCGAGCTCGAGCGGCAGGGGATCGGTCCGGTCCACGCGGTCGGCGTCTCGCTCGGCGGCTGGGTCGCGCTCGAGCTGGCCGCCGAGGGGCACACGGCCTCGGTGACCGCGCTCGCGCCGGCCGGGTTCTGGCCGCGTCCGCTCGGCGTGCCGCGCAGCGAGCTGGTCCGGATGGCCCGGCTGGCCGACCCGATGCTGCCCGTCCTGCTGCGCTCGTCGACCGTGCGCAACGCCGTGCTCGTGCGGATGATGGGCGGCCCCGGCCGCTACGGCTACGAGGACGCGCTCGGCCTGATCCGTGGCTACGCGCGCTCCTCCGACATGCTGCGCGTCAACGCCGCCATGCGGGCGCGGACCTTCGACTGGGAGAACCGCCTGGAGTCGATCGCCGCGCAGGTTCCGGTCCACGTCGTCTGGGGCGGCACCGACCCGCTGGTCCGCGCTCCGCGGGGCGTGATGCCCGACAACGTCCACGTCCACCGCCTGCCCGAGGCCGGCCACATGCCGATGTTCGACGACCCCGACGCGATCGTCGCGCTGCTGCTCGCCGTCAGCGCCGAGAACCCGGCGTCGAGCGACCCGCGGGCGATGTCGAGCCCGGCCCCGCCCAAGACGAGCTGATGCGCATCGCGGTCGTCGGCACCGGGATCGCGGGCCTGACCTGCGCCCACCACCTGCGCGAGCGGCACGACGTGCTGCTGTTCGACGCCAGCGACCGTCCGGGCGGCCACACCCACACCCGCGACGTCACGGTCGACGGCCGCCGGGTGGCGGTCGACAGCGGCTTCATCGTCTGCAACGACCGCACCTACCCGAACTTCCTGGCGCTGCTCGACGAGCTCGGCGTGGCCACCCGCGAGACCTCGATGAGCTTCTCGGTGACCGGGCGCGACGAGGACTTCGAGTACCACGGCGACTCGATCGGCGGCCTGTTCGCCCAGCGCCGCAACGCGGTGGACCCGCGGTTCCTGCGGATGATCGCCGAGTACGTCCGGTTCAACCGGGTCGCACGGCGGTTCCTCGCGACCGGCGACGAGACCACGTCGCTGCGCGACTGGCTCGACCGGGAGCGGTTCTCCCCCTGGTTCGTCGAGCGGCTGATCGTGCCGCAGGCGTCCGCGGTCTGGTCCGCCGACCCGGCGTCGATGTCGAGCTTCCCCGCCGTCTTCCTGCTGCGGTTCTTCGCCAACCACGGGATGCTCAGCCTGCGCGACCGACCCCGCTGGCTGACCGTCGCCGGCGGCTCACGGAGCTACGTCGACGCGATCCTGGCGCCGTTCGCACCCGATCAGGTCCAGCTCGGGCAGGCCGTGACCGCGGTCCAGCGTCACGCCGGCGGGGCGACGGTGACGACGAGGACCGCGGACGGCGCCGACGCCGTCACCGAGGTCGACCACGTGATCCTCGCCTGCCACAGCGACCAGGCCCTGGCCCTGCTCGCCGACCCCACCCCCGCCGAGCAGGCCGTGCTCGGCGCGATCCCGTACCAGGAGAACGTCGCGACGGTGCACACCGACCGCTCGCTGCTGCCGCGCCGCCGGCGCGCCTGGTCGAGCTGGAACGCGCATCTCTTCGACGAGCCGCGTTCCCGCACCACCGTCACCTACGACATGAACCGGCTCCAGGGCCTGGACCTGGAGACCCGCGTCCTGGTCACGCTGAACCTCGACGAGGCGATCGATCCGCGGCACGTGATCGACCGCAACGTCTACCACCACCCGGTCTTCACCGCGGCCGGGCTCGTCGCCCAGCGGCGCTGGGCCGAGATCTCCACCGGGTCGACGCACTACTGCGGCGCCTACTGGCGCTGGGGCTTCCACGAGGACGGCGTCTGGAGCGGCCTGCGGGTCGCGCGGGCACTCGGCGCCCGGACGGCCGACGACCGAGCCGCGGCGGTGGTCCCGTGACCCGGGCGAGCGCACCGACGACCGCTCCGTCGCCGCCGGACGCGGCTTCCCCCTCGGGCTCCGCGGTCTACCTGGGCCACGTCGCGCACCACCGCCACCAGCCGACGGTCCACGGCTTCCGCTACCCGACCGCGATGCTGCTGCTCGACCTCGACCACGTCGCCGAGGACCTCGGCGGGCACCGCGGTTGGGCGGTCGAGGACCGCGCCTACGCGAGCTTCCGCCGCCGCGACCACCACGGCGACGCCGCAACCCCGCTCGACACCGCGATCCGCGCGACGATCGCGGAGCAGACCGGCGAGCCGCCGGCCGGCCCGATCCGCCTGCTCACCCAGCCCCGGGTGCTCGGCGTCTGCTTCAACCCCGTGACCTTCGCCTACGCCTACGACCGGGACGGCGCCACCCTGCACTCGGTGCTGGCCGAGGTCACGAACACGCCGTGGCGCGAGCGGCACGCCTACGCCGTGGCCGTCCGCGACGCCGACCGTGATCCCGCGAACGGCGCGCTCGTCTGGCGACTCGCCAAGCGGTTCCACGTCTCGCCGTTCATGGCCATGGACCACGAGTACCGATGGAGCCTGGGTCCGCCGGGTACCACGTGCTCCGTGGAGCTCTCCAGCGACCGCCACGGCGAGCGGGTCTTCGACGCCCGACTCGAGCTCGTCCGACGCCCGCTCGACCGCGACGGCCTGCGGTCCTACCTGCGGCGACAGCCGCTGGGCACGATCAGCGACGTCGTCCGGATCTACGGCCAGGCCGCTCGGCTCGCGCTCAAGCGCACACCGAGCTTCCCGCACCCCCACCCGCAGTGAGATCGATGCCTTCCCCCGTCCCCCGCACCGCCCGTTCGATCGCCCTCCGCCTGCTGCGCCACACCCGTGGGGGCACCCTGCTGCTGCGCGAGGCCGACGGCGCCGAGCACCGCTTCGGCGCCTCCCCGTGCGACTGCGGCGCCCCGAACCGCCTCCACGCCGAGCTGCAGCTCCACGACGACCGCGTCTGGACGAGCCTCCTGCGCGGCTCGCTGGGCATCGGCGACAGCTACGCGGACGGTCGTTGGAGCAGCCCGGACCTAGTCTCCCTGGTCGCGCTCGGCGCCCGCAACATGCCCGCGTTCGACCGGCTCCGGACCCGGCTCGGCCCGTTGCTCGTCCCGGTTCAGCGGGTCACCAACGGCACGCGCAACACCGTCG
>JADMKN010000071.1 GCA_015478825.1 Patulibacter sp.
CCGGGGCCGTGCAGCCCCCGACTCGCCCGACCTGCCGGACCCCGAGTGCGCGCGTTCAGGCGACGCCGGCCCGGGTCCCCTGGCACCCGGACCGGTCCCCGACACCTGGCCCCGGTCCGGTCACGGCTCGCCGGACACCTCCCCGTCGCCCAGCGCCTGCCCGTCCCCCGCAACCGCCGCCTCGGCTTCGGCCTCGGCCTCCAACGCCGCCTCGGCCCGTCGCTCGGCGATCGCGTCCTCGTCCTCGTCGTCCGCCAGCCAGCCCGCCGCGGCGGCCACGGCGGCGACCACCGGCGTCGCCAGGAACGCGCCGGTGATCCCGAGCAGCGCGCTGCCTCCGCCGACGCCGAGCAGCACGGTGAGCGGGTGCAGCTTGACCGAATGTCCGATCAGCAGCGGATAGAGGATGTTGCTCTCGACCTGCTGCACGATGATCGTCACCACGAGCGCCCCGAGCGCCCCCTCGACGCCGTTGCTCGAGAGCCCGACCAGGATCGCGACCGCGCCGGCGATGATCGCCCCGATGTACGGGATGAAGGCCAGGATGAAGGTCAGCACGCCGATCGGAACCGCCATCGGAATCCCGAGGATCCACAGGCCGAGCCCGATCCCGATGCCGTCGATCGCCGCGACCAGCACCTGGCTGCGCACGAACGTGGTCAGCGCCTCCCACGCGCGGATCCCGCCGTCGTGCCACGCCTGACGCCGGCCCTTCGGAGCGAACCGCAGCACGCCGCCCCAGAACCCGCGCCCGTCCCACAGCAGGTAGATCAGCATCATCAGCGTCAGGAAGATCCCCGCCGCGACGCTGACCACGCCCGCCGCCGCCGTGATCACGCCGGTGCTGAGCGAGCTGCCGATCGCGCCGATCGAGTCCTGCAGCCGCTCCGTCAGGCTCGTCGTGAACTCCTGGACGTCGGAGTCCTTGACGCCGAGGTCATGCAACAGGTCCGGGATCTGGCTGATGCCGCTCTCGACCTGCGCGACCAGGTCCGCGGCCTGGCGCACGATGTCCGGGGTGACCCAGGTCAGCAGGCCGGCGATCAGCGCGACCGTCAACAGCACCGTGGAGATCGCCGCTACGGCCCCCGGCAGCCGCATCTTGGCCCGGAGGAAGCTCGAGACCGGCGTCAGCAGCGCCGTCAGCAGCACCGCCACGAAGAACGGCAGCAGGATGAAGCTCAGCTCGCGCCAGACCAGCAGCAGGCCGTAGCCGACGAGGCCGATGACCCCGATCCGGAACGCGACGATCGAGAGGCGCTCGAGAGGGACGCGCGGTTCGGAATCCGACTGCTGGCGAAGCATGCCGGTCCATCATCCCCGGTCCGGCCGGTCAGCGAGTCGTGTACGGCCGCCCGGGCCGCGTCGCGCGCGGACGAGACACGGCAGGCGTGGCGTCAGGCCCGGGTGGCCAGCCCGCGGGTCTCCGGCCACTCCGGCGCCGGGCGATCCACCCGCAGCACGAGCACGTCCCATCCCGTCGGGGCGTGCGTGGTCCGGTTCGTGACCCGCATCCCGAGGCGCTCGGCCAGCGCCAGCGAGCGGTCGTTGTCGGGATGGACGATCGCGATGATCTGCGCCATCCCCATCCGGTGCCACGCCGCGTCGAACGACGCGAGCGCCGCCTCGGTCGCGTAGCCCCGACCCCACGCGTCCCGGCGCAGCCGCCAGCCGATCTCGACGGCCGGCAGCACCTGCGGCAGGAAGGTCGGGATCGCGAGCCCGCAGAAGCCGAGCAGGGCGCCGTCCTCCGCCCGCTCGACCGCCCACGGGGCGTGCCCGCGCTCCGTCCAGTCGTGGTGGAGTTGCGACCACAGCGCGTCGCTGTCCGCGCGGCCGAGCGGGCCCGATCCGACGTGGCGCATCACCTCGGCGTCGGCGTTGATCGCGGCGAACGCGGCGCGGTCGGTCGGCTCCCACTGGCGCAGCAGCAGACGCTCAGTCCGTAGTCGGTGCGGCAGGCCACGTGGTTCCACGTCCGCGACCGTATCGGGCCCAGATCCTCGAATGTAGGCTTGCGCGTATGAGCACCGCCGTGGAGCACACCGACGTCGCCTGGGATCTCGAGCCGCTCATTGGGGACGGCTTGCCTCCGGGGGCGGACGGCGTCAAGGCGCTGCTCGACGACGCCGCCGCCCGCGCCGAGGCGTTCGCGGCGACCTACCAGGGCAAGGTCGCCGCGCTCGACGGGCGGGGCCTGGCGACCGCGATGGCCGAACTGGCCGAGCTGGCGGACCTGATCGGCCGCGCCGGCTCGTACGCGTCGCTGAAGTTCGCGGTCGACACCACCAAGCCCGAGCACGGCGCGCTGCTGGCGCTGGTCGAGGAGCGCGGCACCGCGGTCCAGACCCAGTTGATCTTCTTCGAGCTGGAGTGGACGGCGCTCGACGACGCGCGGGCCGACGAGCTGCTGCGGGCGGACGGCCTGGAGAAGGTCCAGCACTACCTGCGGACCGTTCGCCGCGAGAAGCCGCACATGCTCAGCGAGCCCGAGGAGCGGATCCTCGCCGAGAAGTCGTCGTCGAGCCGCGGGGCGTGGGACCGGCTGTTCGACGAGCTGACCTCGGTGATCGAGGTCGACCTGTCGGCCGTCGACCCCGAGCAGACCGATCCGGTCGCGCTCGACGTCGCGCTCGCGCAGCTCACCAACCCCGACCGCGACGTCCGTCAGAAGGTCGCGACGGCCGTCTCCGCCGCCCTCGAGCCGGGGCTGCGGACCCGGGCGTTCATCTTCAACACGCTGCTCCAGGACAAGGCGGTCGAGGACCGGCTGCGGTCGTTCCCGAACTGGCTGGCCGCGCGCAACCTCGCCAACGAGGCCAGCGACGAGTCGGTCCAGGCCCTGGTCGACGCGGTCCAGGAGGCCTACGACGTCCCGCGGCGCTGGTACGAGCTCAAGGCGAAGATCCTCGGCATCGACCGGCTCGCCGACTACGACCGGATGGCGTCGATCACCGCCTCCGACGAGCAGGAGTTCTCCTGGGCCGCGGCGACCGACCTGGTCTTCACCAGCTTCGACGAGTTCGCGCCCGAGATGGGCGACGTCGCGCGCCGGTTCGTCGACGAGCAGTGGATCGACGCCCCGCCGCGCCCGGGCAAGCGCGGCGGCGCGTTCTGCGCCTACACGGTGCCGACCCACCACCCGTACGTGCTGCTCAACTGGACCAGCCGCCGGCGGGACGTGCTGACGCTCGCGCACGAGCTCGGCCACGGGATCCACGCCTACCTAGCGCGTGACCGCGGCCCGTTCGAGCAGACCACGCCGCTGACGCTGGCTGAGACGGCATCGGTCTTCGGCGAGACGCTGGTCTTCGACCGGCTGCTGACCGCGACGACCGACCCGCAGGCGCGGCTCGGGCTGCTGGCCGAGCAGATCGAGGGCTCGATCGCGACGATCTTCCGCCAGACCGCGATGAACCGGTTCGAGCACGCGGTCCATACCGCGCGGCGCGAGGAGGGCGAGCTCTCGATCGACCGCTTCGGCGAGCTCTGGCACGCCAGCCAGGAGGCGATGCTCGGCGACGCGGTCGAGATCACCGACGGCTACCGCTCGTGGTGGTCCTACGTCCCCCACTTCATCGGCACGCCCGGCTACGTCTACGCGTACGCCTATGGCCAGCTGATGGCGCTGTCGGTCTACGGCCAGTACCGCGCGCAGGGCCCGACGTTCGCGCCGAAGTACCTGGAGCTGCTGGCCGCCGGCGGATCGCTGCCGCCCGAGGAGCTGGTGGCGATCGCCGGCCTCGATCTGACCGACCCGGGCTTCTGGCGCAGCGGGCTGGCGCTCGTCCGCGACCAGCTCGAGCAGGCCGAGCGGGCGGCGATCGACGCCGGCAAGATCAGCGGCTGAGGCTCGCCGCCCGACGACGGCGCGGGGCCTGCGGGCGCCGCGCTCGGTCGCTCAGCGGTTCGCCTCGCGCACGGCCCGCTGCATCTCGCGGTTCATGTCGCGCTGCTTGATGTCCTGGCGCTTGTCCGCGACGTTCTTGCCGCGGGCGAGCGCGATCTCGACCTTGATCCGGCGGCCCTTCGGGTAGACCCGCGTCGCCACCAGGGTCAGGCCCTGCTGCTGGGCCTGACCGACCAGCTTGTCGATCTCGCGACGGTGGGCCAGCAGCTTGCGCGTCCGGTCCGGCTGGTGGTTGTTCATCGCCGCCGGGGCGTAGGGGTCGATCCGCAGGTTGTGCAGCCACAGCTCGTCGCGGCGGATGTCGACGTAGGCGTCGCCCATTTGGCACCCGACCGTGCGCAGCGCCTTGACCTCGGTCCCGGACAGCACGATCCCGCACTCCAGCCGATCGAGCAGCTCGTAGCGGAAGCTCGCCTGGCGGTTGAAGCCGTAGTCGCCTCCGGACGGCTTCTTCTTCTTGGTCTTCCCCATCGACCGTCGAGCGTAGCGCGGCGACGTCGCGTGACGTCGCCGCGATCGCCCGCCGTCAGTGGGCGGTTCGTTGCCCGACGACCACGCGGTAGATGCCGAGCACGATCATCACGCCGATGATCGCGCTGACCAGGCCGCCCAGATCGAAGATGTCCGTGTCGCCGATGCCGAGCAGGCCGGTGAAGATCAGCCAGCCGACGACGGCGCCGACCAGGCCGATCCCGATCGTGGCGAAGAATCCGCCCGGGTCGTCCCCGGGCATCAGGAACTTGCCGATGAACCCGGCCACCAGGCCGAGGATGATTGCGCCGATCATGGTCAGTACGTCCTTGTCCGTCGGGACCCCGCAGGGGGCGAACCCACCCCGGAGCGACGCACGTGCCGACGTGGGCTCCGTAGGTGGCTGTCGATCACGTTCGACATGCCGCTCAGGTACCCAGAACGACGCGATGCTCACCCCGGGGCCAGGATCAGCGTCACCCGTCCGCGCTCGGGCTCGACCCGGTCGACGTGGACGCTGACCGGATCGCCGATCTTCAGCGACTTCCCGGTCTTCGTGCCCGCGAGGATCGTCCCGCGCTCGTCCAGCTCCCACCAGTCGCCCGGCAGCAGCCGCGCGGGCAGCATCCCCTCGAACGCCTCGTCGTCGAGCGTGCCCCCGCCGAACCGCACGAACGCGCCGCCCTGCGAGAGCCCGCTGACCTCGCCCTCGAACCGCTGATCCCAGCCGTGCGCGAACAGCGTGCGGTGCAGCAGGAACGCCCGGGTGATCTGGTCGGCGGTCCGCTCGACGCTCATCGCCTCGCGCTCGGTCGCCGAGCACCAGACGCCGAGCTCCTCCAGCCGGCTCGACGACCCGGCCGGCGCGTCCTCTCCCGCGCCGACCAGCGAGAGCACCGCGCGGTGGGCGATCAGGTCGGGGTAGCGGCGGATCGGCGACGTGAAGTGGCAGTAGTGCTTGCCATCACCAGGTTCCAGTCCACGGCGGCTTCGCCGCCGGCCAGCATGCGCTT
>JADMKN010000072.1 GCA_015478825.1 Patulibacter sp.
GTCGGTCGACTAGGCGGCCGGGTGGCGCCGGAGGTGCAACGGATCAGCCGCATGGTGGCGCCCTGCTGGGGTACAAGAGAGCATTCATGGCTGCCCGCTCGCTCTGGAACGGCACGATCACCTTCGGCTCGGTCGCGATCCCGGTCAAGCTGTTCACGGCCGCCAGTCCCCACACGCTGAAGTTCCGTGAGGTCCGGCAGAGCGACGGCTCGCCGATCGAGCACCGCCGGATCGGGGCCGAGAGCGGCGAGGTGATCCCCTACGCCGAGATCGAGAAGGCCTACGACACCGGCAAGGGTCAGATCGTCCTGACGAAGGAGGAGATCGCCGCCGCCGAGGGGCCCCGCCCCAAGGTGATCGCGATCGAGCAGTTCGTCGACGCCCAGCAGATCGACCCGGTCTTCTACGACAAGCCGTACATCGTCGGGGCCCAGGCCGGCGGCGAGCACGCCTACCGGGTGCTGCTGGCCGCGTTGGAGCGCTGCGATCGGGTCGGGATCGGCCGGTTCGTGATGCGGACCCGCGAGCAGCTCGTGGCGGTCCGCCCGCTGCGCGGCGTGCTCGGCCTGCAGACGATGCGGTTCGCCGACGAGCTGGTCGAGAAGGACGACCTGGAGCTGCCGTCGCTGCGCAAGAAGCCGGCCGAGCGCGAGCTGAAGATGGCGAGCAAGCTGGTCGAGATGCTCTCCGAGCCGTGGGACCCGGCGGAGCACGAGGACGCCTACCGCGAGGCGGTGCTCGAGCTGATCGAGCAGAAGCGCGCGGGCAAGCAGGTCACGCGGCCGAAGCCCAAGGAGGAGCGCGACGACGACCTGGCGGCCGCGCTGGAGGCCAGCCTCGGCGGCAAGCCCAGGAAGAAGAAGCCGGGGTCGCGGGCCGGCACCCCCCGCGGCAAGGTCGGCTCGGAGAAGCCCGCAGCCAAGAAGCCGGCCGCGAAGAAGGCGCCCGCGAAGAAGAAGGCGCCCGCGAAGTCGTCCGCAGCGACGTCCTCGACGTCCTCGAAGCCGAAGGCGAAGGCCTGATGGCGCGCCCGCTCTGGAGCGGCTCGCTGAGCTTCGGCCTGGTCAACGTGCCGGTCGAGATGGTCTCGGCCGTCCGCGACCGCGACGTCCACTTCCACCAGGTCCGCCGTGAGGGCGGCGAGCGGATCGAGCTGCGACGCGTCGCGTCGGCCGACGAGAAGCGCGTCGCCTGGGAGGAGACCGCCAAGGGCTGGGAGACCGACGACGGCGAGATGATCGTGCTGACCTCCGAGGACCTCGCCGCGGCGGCGCCCGAGGCGACCGGCACGATCGACATCGAGCAGTTCGTCGAGCTGGACGAGATCGACCCCGTGTTCTTCAAGCAGCCGTACTGGCTGCTGCCGACCGGCAAGGGCGCCGGTCCCGCCCGCGCCTACCGGCTGCTCGTCGACACGATGGCCGAGGCCGGCAAGGTCGCGATCGGCACCGTCGTGATGCGCGCCAAGCAGCATCTTGTCGCGCTGCGTGAGCAGGACGGACTGCTCTCGCTGACCACGATGCACTTCGCCGACGAGATCCGCGACCCGGACGACGTCCCGGCGATCCCGCGCGACGAGGAGTCGGAGCCGGACGACGAGGCGATCGACGACGCGGTCGCGCTGATCGGCGAGCTGACCGACGACTTCGACCCCGAGCAGTACGAGGACGAGCACCGCAAGCGCCTGCTGGCGCTGATCGACGAGAAGCGCAAGACCGGCGAGGTCACGATCCCCGAGCCCGAGCCGGAGCCGAAGCCTCAGAAGGCTCCGGCCGACCTGGTGAAGGCCCTCGAGGAGAGCCTGGAACGGGCCCGCGCGGGCAGCAAGAGCTGACTCGCGAGCGGGATGCGGACGAAGGGACTCGAACCCCCACGGCTTGCGCCACGGGCACCTAAAGCCCGCGTGTCTACCAATTCCACCACGTCCGCAGGGACGAACTCGCGACTGCCGGTAGTAAACCCGTGCAATCGAGCTCCTAGAAGTGTAGGCTGCCGAACGGAATGGCGCGTACCACGACGATCGAATGGCCGAACCGGGAGAAATCGTCCAGCAAGACGATGCGAGCGATCGTGGTCCTCGCGCTGGGGATCTCGACGGCGCTGATGCTGCTGATCACGGTGCTCGGCTGGGACATGTTCCAGCAGGCCCGCACGTTCCAGCTCATCTTCGTCGCGGTCAACGTGATCTTCATGATCCAGATCATCCGCTGGAGCCGCGGCGTGTTGCCGATGGCGGCGGGCATGGCGACGATCATCGGGATCTTCGGCGGGGTCTCGGTGTCGAGCTGGTGGGCCCGTGACTCGGCCGGCTACATCGACGCGTCCCTCTCGGGCACCCTCGGCACGTTGACGTTGCTGATGGTCCTCGTCCAGGCCCTCGTGGTCGTGCTGGCGATCGCCGCGTTCACCCAGAACTGGCAGATCGAGGTCGAGAGCCACCACCATCACGACGACGAGGACCACCCGCGTCGGCGGCCCTCGTTCGAGCACGGGTCCGCGACCGCCTGACCCGGCGCTCCGGCGCCCGCGGCGGGACACCACCCGCCGCCCGCGCCCCGTACCATCCTTGATCGTTCACCTGCCCGGGTGGCGGAACGGTAGACGCGGCGGACTCAAAATTCGCTTCTGGCAACAGAGTGGGGGTTCGAATCCCCCCCCGGGTACTGCAGGAAGGCTCGCCGACGCGGGCCTTTCGTGTTCCTACGGCATCCGTGCTCGGGGCTGGCCGTGAGCCTCGGCGAGGAACTGCCGGGAAACCGTGCCAGCCGACACTGTGGCGCCGAAGCGGGCACAGAGGTCCCGCCTCTGGATCGTCGAACTCGACGCGTTCGGGTACGAGCTCGTCCCGCAGCGCCAGGCTCGCATGGTCCGCAGCCACTTCACGGTCAAAGCCCGGCGGCAGCTCTCCTGCGGACCGCCGGGGGTCACGATCGAAGTGACCGAGCAGTGGGCCCCCGTCCGAATCGGCCAAGCGCCGGACGCAAGGCTCCCGATACGCGAAGGGTTCTTTCCGGTCACGGTCAGTTGGCACGCGCAGTTCGATGGAGCGGAGCGCTTCTCCGGAGAGCGCGCCGAACGCCTCGACGTTGACCCCAAGAAGGCCCGGGCCGACTCGTCGCTACTCGTCCACCGCCATCCGCTCGGTCACCAGAACAGCGATCGTCGCCCTGCTGACGCCCTCCCCGAACCTGCCGTCTGGATCGAGCATGTCGAGCACCTCGTGTACGAGCAGACGTCGAGCCCGGCAACCGACGTGTCGGCGTCGCAACCCGATCGGGCCTAGAACCGAAGAGCCAACACACAAGTTCAGGAGCAAGACAATGCGAGGAACCTACGCTCCAGGGCAAGACCAAGGCGACGGAGTGGACGTAGTGGACAATCTGGAGTGGACAACGTAGGCTCATGACATGACCGATATGGAGACGAAGCCCGGGTTCTTCACGGTGGAGCAGGTGGCGCGCGAACTGGAGATGACGAAGGACGGCGTCTACAAGCTGATCAAACGCGGCAGGCTCAAGGCGATTCGCGTCAGCGAGCGCAACATCCGGGTGTCCGATGTCGCCCTTGCCGCGTACCGCCGGCGCGTTTCGCGGGGCGATGCCGATCCCACCGGCACCGCCCTTCCGGCCGTCAAGCCGCGCACGTTCCAGGAACTACTCGACGCGTTCGTTCGCGACACCGGCCGAACCCCCGAGCAGTGGTGCGAAGCGTGGAAGCGCGACGACGTCGAGGATTCACCGGAGAACCAGCGCCGCACGATGTCCGCGCTCGCCCTGTGCTCGTGGGACGAATTGGACGACACCAAGCGAGCGGCATCGCTCGAACTCGCGGCGTAGCGAAGACCTACGGCACCACGATCGCCTTGAGCGGGTCGATCAGCTCGGCGGGGGCGATCAGGATGCCGGGGTCGACCGGGTCGTAGGCGTCCAGGCGGTGGACCTCGAGGCCGACGGCGGCGGCGATCACCTCGCCGGCGGCGGTGTCCCAGGCCCGCACGCCGTACTCGAAGTAGGCGTCGCTGCGACCGGCGGCGAGCCAGGCGATGTCGAGCGCGGCGCTTCCGGCGCGGCGGATGTCTCGGACCTGCGGCAGCAGCTCGGCGACGATCGCCGCCTGGGCGCGGCGAACGTCGGTGTCGTAGCCGAATCCGGTCGCGATCAGGGCGTGGCCGAGCCCGCCGATCGGCGGCGCGGCCGGGACGAGCGGTGCCCCGTTGAGGGTCGCCCGGCCGTCGGCCGCGCCGGCGAACAGCTCGTCGCGGCTCGGGTCGAAGATCACGCCCACCAACCCCTTGACGGTCGATTCCCGGATCTCGCGGCGCGGTGCACGCACCGGACGGTGCCTGACACCGTCCGACATCTCGCCAATACCACCGGTATTGCCCTCGACATCGACCGGCACCAGGCCTCCGCCCTGCGCGTCCCCCGCATCCACGATCTCCGCGGAATCAACCGTCTCGCACGCCACGCTGACGCACCACTGGGGAATCCCGTAGAGGTAGTTGACCGTGCCGTCGAGCGGGTCGACGATCCACCGCCGGCCGGACGTGCCGAGCACGTCGTCGCCCTCCTCCCCGACGATCCCGTCGTCGGGCGCACGCTCGGCGAGCACCGCGCGGATCGCCCGCTCGGCCGCGACGTCCGCCTCGCTGACCGGGTCGGTCAGGCTGCTCTTCGTGTCGATCCGCAACGCGGCCAGGTCACCCGCTCGGCTGACCAGCTCGTGAGCGGCGGCTCGCGCAGCGGCCTCGGCCACCGCGAGCAGCGCGTCGTAGTCGGTGTCGGTCCGGTCGCTCGACGCGGTCATGCCCGCATCCTCGCGGGTTCGTCGTCGCGGCGCGGTGACGATCCGGAGACCGACGGCCGTCGGTCGCGGGTCAGACGCTGCACGGTCCCGTGAAGACAGGGACGCTGCAGCAGGAGACCCGTCATGCGGGTCTGGCACTGCACGGTTCGGTGGAGCCGGGGACGCTGCAGCGGCAGACCCTCCCGATGCCGGCCCCGTCGGGGTGCTGATAGAACGGGACGATGCTCGCCGCCCTCCCCCGTCCCCTCCCGTTCGCATGACCCGGCCCGTGGCGGTGGTCACCGGCGCCAGCAGCGGAATCGGCGCGGCGACCGCCCGCCGGCTCGCGCACGAGGGCTTCGACGTGGTGATCGGCGCCCGGCGCGTCGAGCGGCTCGAGGCGATCGCCGCTGAGATCGGCGCCCGGGCGCTGCCGCTCGACGTCACCGACGACGAATCGGTCGCGTCGTTCGTCGCGCAGATTCCCGTCTGCAGCGTCCTGGTCAACAACGCCGGCGGCGCGCTCGGCGTCGATCCGGTCGCGGACGCCGACCTGGACGACTGGCAGGCGATGTTCG
>JADMKN010000073.1 GCA_015478825.1 Patulibacter sp.
ACGCGGGCCGGCGGGCAATGGATCCTGCGCTTCGAGCGGGTCGGCCTCGCCGCCACGGTCTGGGTCGAGGGGCGTCAGGTCGCGCAGCACCGCGGGGCGCACGAGCCGTTCGAGGTCCGCGTTCCGGAGCGGCTGGTGCCCAAGGACGGCTCGATCACGCTGGTCGTCCGCACCGACAACCGCCGCCACATCGGCGACTTCCCGCCGCTCTCGATCCAGCGCGACGGAACCCACGGCGGCGGTTGGTGGAACGACGGCGGGATCCCGCGCGAGGTGGGCCTGCGCTACGCCGACCAACTCGACCTCTCGCCGGTGCAGATCACCCCGGACCTGCCGTGCCGGTCGTGCGCGGGGATCGTGCGGTATCGGGTCGACGTGACCAACGTCGCGTCCGGGACCCGCCGCGCGGACGTCATCGCGAGCGTCGCCGGGGTCCGCAAGCGGCTCGCGACCGTCACCGTCGCCCCCGGCGCCACCGAGGAGGTCAGCGGCCGGATCGACGTGCGCGATCCCCGGGTCTGGTCCCCGGACCGCCCGGCGCTCTACACGGCGAGCGTCGAGCTGCGGGCGGCGTCGGGCGCTCGCAGCGGCGCGCGGCTCGGTCGCTACCGCGTGCGCACCGGGATCCGCTCGGTCCGCGTGTCACGCGGCAAGCTCCAGATCAACTTCCGTGACGTCAACCTGCGTGGCACCGGCCTGCACGAGATGGACGCCGAGCGGGGCAGCGCGATGACCGATCGCGACCAGGACGTGCTGATCGCCCAGGCCCGGCGGCTGGGCCTGGTGATGCGCGCGCACTACCCGCTGCACCCGCGGATCCACGAGCAGGCTGACCGCCGCGGGCTGCTGGTCTGGAGCGAGGTCCCGGTCTACCAGGTGCGCCAGAGCCAGCTCGGCAAGGCCCGGATACGCGACACCGCGTTGCGCCTGCTGCGGACGACCATTCGCACCAACGCCCACCATCCGTCGATCTTCACCTGGTCGGTCGGCAACGAGCTGAGCACCGATCCCGGCGGCGCGATCGAGCGCTACTTCACGCGGGCGCGGGGCCTGGTCGACCACTACGACCGCAGCCGGCCGCTCTCCTACGCCCGCCAGGTCGGCTGGGAGTTCGGCTGCATCCCGATGTACCGGACGTTCGACCTGATCGGGCTCAACGACTACTTCGGCTGGTACGGCACGCCGGGCGATCCGCTGGCGGATCCGACGCAGCTCGGGCGGTTCCTCGACGACCTCCGGCGGTGCTATCCGAAGCAGGCGATCATGATCTCCGAGACCGGCGCCGAGGCCAACCGCGAGGGTCCGGTGACCGAGCCGGGCAGCTACGCCTACCAGGCCGCCTACGCCCAGTACCACTACGCGGTCTACGCCTCCAAGCCGTGGCTCTCGGGGGCGATCTGGTGGGGGCTGCGCGAGTTCCGCGTGCGACCCAACTGGTCCGGTGGCAACCCGTTCCCGACGCCGCCGTGGCACGCCAAGGGCCTGCTCGACCGGTTCGGCAACGCCAAGCCCGCCTGGTCGCTGCTGCACGCCGAGCGCGAGCGGACCGACGAGCTGGCGCCCGCGCCGACCACCTCCGTGGCCCTCCCGGTTCCGCCCCCGGCGCGGATCCTGATGGTCCCGCCGGAGGAGCCGGACCCCGAGGTGGCCGGTGACCTGGGCGGCGAGGAACCCGCGGCCGGCACGCGCTGAGCGCTTCGGGCGCCGCGCTCAGCGATCGCGGGGCGGTCCGTACGGCGGCCGGAGCGGGCGGGCGGGACGTCGATTCCGACCGGTCCGCACCGGACGGCCTCTTTCCGCATCCTCCGGTAGCATCTCTCGCCGCTCATGGCCACGAATTCTTCCTCGCTCGCAGTCGCGTCTCGCGCACCCCAACACTCGCGTGATGCCCGGCGTGCTCGTCGTGCCGGCAGCGTCCCGGCAGTGCTCTACGGCGGTGATGCCGAGCCCGTCTCGATCTCGATCAACGCCCGCGAGCTGCGCCAGACGCTGGCCGCCTCCGGCGCCGTGATCGACCTCTCGATCGACGGTGGCTCCGCGGAGTCCGTCGTCGTCAAGGACACGCAGCGGCACCCGGTGCGCGGCGAGATCATGCACGTCGACCTGTTGCGCGTCGACCTCAAGCAGAAGATCGAGGCCACCGTGCCGCTCGAGGTCGTCGACGCCGAGGAGTCGGCCGGGATCAAGCAGGGCGGGATCATCGAGCACCTGATCCGCGAGGTCACCGTCGAGGCACTGCCGACCGACATTCCCGAGCGCGTCGTGGTCTCGGTCAAGGAGCTGCAGCTCGGGCACAGCCTGACCGTCGCCGACGCGACGATCGACGGCGACTTCACGATCGTCGATGACCAGGAGCTCGCGGTCGTCAACCTCCGCGCCCCGCGCAAGAGCGGCAGCGACGAGGCGGTCGACGGCGAGGCCGAAGAGGGCGCAGAGACCGCCGAGAGCGCCGAGTAGGAGCGTCGTTCGGGGGCCGCTGGCCCCCGATCCGTTCCTGCTGACCTTCGACCGTGGCGATCAGGCTCCGAGGCGGCACCGCGCCCGTCGACTGGCTGGTCGTCGGTCTGGGCAACCCGGGGGCCCGCTACGCGGCGACGCCGCACAGCGTCGGCTTCGACGTGGCGCGCGACCTGGCGTCCCGGTGGGAGCTGGGCAAGCCGCGGGGCGCCTTCAACGGCGAGTACTACCAGGGCAAGATCCGTCCGCTGGACGTCGGGACGGACCCGATCGCGGTTGGGGTGCTGCTTCCCCAGACCTTCATGAACGAGTCGGGCCGCTCGGTCGGTCCCGCCCGCGGGCGGCTCAAGACCCCACTCGACCGGATCCTCGTGTTGCACGACGAGATCGACCTGCGGTTCGGCGACGTCCGCTGCCGGCTCGGCGGCGGCCTCGCCGGCCACAACGGCCTGCGGTCGCTCAAGCAGCACCTCGGCGACACGGCCTTCGGCCGGGTCCGCGTCGGCGTCGGACGGCCGGAAGCCGGCGACCCGATGTCGGTCGCCGACTACGTGCTCAGTCGCTGGCGCCAGCCGCAGGCCGACGTCGACGCCCTGGTCGGCGACGCCGCGGACGTGGCCGAGGCGATCATCCGCGGAACTCGTTTGCTCTAGCGCGGTCGCGTCGCGTAGTTCGGGGCTTCCACCGTCATGTGGACGTCGTGGGCATGGCTCTCCTTGAGCCCGGCCGACGTGATCCGCACGAACTGCGCGTCGTTCTGCAGGTCCTCGATCGTGGCGGAGCCGGTGTAGCCCATCGACGCGCGGAGGCCGCCGATGAGCTGGTGGGCGACGGCCGAGAGCGGGCCGCGGTAGGGGACCTGGCCCTCGATGCCCTCGGGGACGAGCTTGTCGTCACCGGCGACGTTCTCCTGGAAGTACCGATCCTTGGAGAACGACTGGCGGCCCTGCATGGCGCCCAGCGAGCCCATGCCGCGGTAGCCCTTGAACTGCTTGCCGTTGATGAAGACGAGCTCGCCGGGCGACTCCTCGCAGCCGGCGAGCAGCGATCCGACCATCACCGAGGACGCGCCGGCGGCGAGCGCCTTGGCGATGTCGCCGGAGAACTGGAGTCCGCCGTCGCCGATCACGGGAACGCCGGCCGGGCGGGCGGCGCGGGAGGCCTCGAAGATCGCGGAGATCTGCGGGACGCCGACGCCGGCGACGATCCGGGTGGTGCAGATCGATCCGGGGCCGACGCCGACCTTGACGCCGTCGGCGCCGGCGTCGATCAGCGCCTGAGCGCCGGCGCGGGTGGCGACGTTGCCGCCGATCACGTCGACGGAGGTCTCGCGCTTGACGCGGCTCACGGTGTCGAGCACGCCGCGCTGGTGGCCGTGGGCGGTGTCGACGATCAGCACGTCGACGCCGGCGTCGACGAGCGCGTGGGCGCGCTCTCGGCTGTCCGGTCCCACCCCGACGGCGGCGCCGACGAGCAGCCGACCCGATCCGTCCTTGGACGCGTCGGGGTACTTCTCGGTCTTGGTGAAGTCCTTGAGCGTGATCAGGCCGGCAAGCCGGCCGTCGCCGTCGACCAGCGGCAGCTTCTCGATCTTGTGCTCGCGGAGCAGGCGCATCGCCTCGTCGCCGGACGACCCGGGGGCCGCCGTGACCAGCGGCATCGAGGTCATCACGCTGCGGATCGACTGCGTGTGGTCGTGCTCGAAGCGGATGTCGCGGTTGGTGACGATGCCGAGCAGGCGACGGTCCTCGTCGCAGACCGGCAGGCCACCGATGCCGTAGCGGGCCATGATCGCCTCGGCGTCGTTGATCGTGGCGTCGGGGCCGATCGTGACGGGGTGGCGGACCATGCCGGCCTCGGACCGCTTGACCGTGTCGACCTGGGCCGCTTGGTCCTCGATCGACTGGTTGCGGTGGAGGATCCCGATCCCGCCCTGCCGGGCCATCGCGATCGCCATCCGCGCCTCGGTGACCGTGTCCATCGCGGCGGACAGCAGCGGCACCTTGAGCTGGATGTTGCGGGTCAGCCAGGTGTCGGTGGTGACCGTGTTGGGCAGCACGTCCGACGCGCCCGGCAGCAGCAGCACGTCGTCGTAGGTCAGGCCCTCGAGCACGAACTTGTCGCTCGGCGTGATCGCCTCGGTGGCGGGAGCGACGTCGTTGGACGTCAGGTGCGATACGTGGGACATGGCGGCGGCGTGGGTCGGCGGCAGGGACCTTCGGGCACGTGCCGTTGCGGCACCAGCGATACGTGCTCGATCCCTCAACGGTAGCGCGGTGCGCGGGCGGATCCTGTGACATCGGCCGCCGCTCCGTGGTATCTCGCCGGAACGTCGCGATCGAGAGGGCGATCGTAGGGGCCTCAGTCGACGTTCGTGGTGTCTCGCTCGCACGCTCCGACCGAGAGGACGATCGTGGGGGCGAGACCGATTGTCGCGGCTCCGTGCGCTAGGGTTCCGGCCACACGAACGCAGGGAACCCGGTGAGACTCCGGGACTGACGCGCAGCGGTGTGGGGGACGACCAGGTCGTGACGCCACTGAGCCGGACGGTTTTCGGCTTGGGAAGGTGATCTGGAAGACAGAACCCGAGTCCGAAAACCTCGTCGTGGACATCCGTCAACCGCCTCGCGAACCGGCGGCCGGTACGTCCTGACCCGTGCTGCTGGTCCCGCGTGCCTGTCGTCGTCAAGGACAGGACGCCATGCCCGATCACCCTTATTCGTCGGTTTCCGCGCCTCACCCAGGTCAGCGGTCGTCTCGCCCGTGGCGCCGTCCGCTGGCGCTGCTGACCGTGCTCGCCGCGGTGGCCCTCGCGCCGAGCGCCGCCGTCGCCGCGACCGATCAGCAGGTCGTCGAGGCGCGGGAGCG
>JADMKN010000074.1 GCA_015478825.1 Patulibacter sp.
TTCACAGGCCATCGGCCTCATGTGTAGAGGTTTAGCATGCCCACGCGCGCCCCCTCGATGCATGGACGCCACCTGGCCGACCTCACGTCCTCCGCCCTGGACGGCCTGCGGCCCGCAGGCCCGATCGGGCTCTGGCCGGTCGGTGCGGTCGAACCCCACGGGCCCCACGCCCCGCTCGGCACCGACACGCTGATCTCGACCGGGATCTGCGACCGCGCCGCCGCGCGGCTGCCGGAGCTGCCGATCGTGGTGCTGCCCGCGCTGCCGTTCGGCGTCACCCGCTGCGGGAGCGCCTTCGCCGGCGCGGTCGGGATCACGCCGGAGACGTTGCGCGCGACCGTGCTGGACGTTGCGGCATCGCTGGCCGAGCAGGGCTTCCGCCGGCTGGTGATCGTCAACAACCACTTCGAGCCCGAGCAGGTCGCCACCCTGCGCGACGCCGCGTCCGAGGCCGGCGTGCTCTACCTCGACCTGGTCCGGCGGGTCAACGCCGAGCGCCTGACCGACGAGTTCCGTCGCGGCTCCTGCCACGCCGGGCGGTACGAGACGTCGCTGGTCCTCGCCGACCGGCCCGGGCTGATCGACGAGGCGAGCCGGAAGCGCCTCCGCTCGGTCGAGGTCGACATGCCGGCCGAGCTGGCCGCGGGTCGCACCGACTTCGTCGCGATGGGGATGGACGACGCCTACTGCGGGGCCCCGGCCGAGGCCACCGCGGCCGAGGGCCGCGCCACCTTCGAGATCCTGACCGACATGCTCGTGCGCCTCGTGCGTGAGGAGGCCTAGATGGTTGATTTCCGGCGTTTCAACGTCACGAGCTGGTTCGTCGACCGACATCTCGACGAGGGCCGCGGCGACCGCACCGCCCTGCTCTCCGGAGACCAGCGCGTGACCTACGCCGAGCTTGCCGAACTCGCCAACCGCGTCGGCCACGTGCTGCGCGACCTCGGCGTCCGTCGCGAGGAGCGGGTGCTGCTGGCACTCGCCGACGGCCCCGAGTTCGTCGCCACCTGGTACGGCGCCCAGAAGATCGGGGCGGTGACCGCCGAGGCGTACACGTTCCTCGCCGCGAAGGACCTCGCCTATTACCTGGAGTACACCCGCGCCGGCGTGGTGGTGGTCGACGGCACGACGCTCGCGAGCGTGCGCGAAGCCCGCGCGATGCTGAACGCCCCGGATCCCCGGGTGCTGCTCGTCGTCGGCGTGCCCGCGCACGAGCTGCTTCCCGGCGAGGTGAGCTTCGAAGCCCACGTCGCGGACGCGCCCGGCGTCCTGGACCCGGCACCGACCGGCCCGGACGACATCGCGATCTGGAAGTTCACCACCGGATCGACCGGCAAGCCGAAGGCCTGCGTCCACCGGATGGAGACGCCCCTGCGCAGCTTCGAGCACTACGCACGCGGGGTCCTCGACCTGCGCGAGGACGACGTCGTGCTCCCCGTGCCGAAGCTCTTCTTCGGCTACGCCCGTGACTTCGCCGCGCTCTACCCGTTCGGCGTCGGCGCAGCGGGGATCGTCTTCCCCGAGCGCACCACCGCGGACCGGATCTTCTCGCTGATCGAACGGCACCGCCCGACGATCCTGGTCAACGTGCCGACGATGATGCGGGCGATGCTCGAGCAGCCCGACCGCGACCTCTCGGGCCTGCGCCTCAGCACCTCGGCCGGCGAGGGTCTGCCCCCGGAGCTGCACCGGCGATGGGACGAGACCTTCGGCGTCGAGGTGCTCGACGGGATCGGCTCGTCCGAGGCGTACCACATCTACGTCTCCAATCGGCCCGGCGCGGTGCGCCACGGCAGCCTGGGACAGGCGGTGCCCGGGTACGCGCCCCGCGTCGTCGACGACGCGGGACGCGAGCTGCCCGACGGCGACGTGGGCCGGCTCTGGGTCGAGGGTGACACGGCCGCGCTGATGTACTGGGAGTCGCGCGAGAAGTCGATCGAGACCTACGCCGGCGACGTCGTGATGAGCGGCGACCTCGTCGAACGGGACGCCGACGGCTACTTCCACTACCGCGGGCGCGCCGACGACCTGCTGAAGGTCGGCGGCATCTGGGTCGCCCCGCAGGAGATCGAGCAGTGCCTCGACACGCACCCCGACGTCGTCGAGTGCGCGGTCGTCGGCTACGTCGAGAGCGGGCTCCAGAAGCCGCGAGCGTTCGTCGTCGTACGCGCGGGCGCGACCGCGGACGCCGGCACCCTACAGGCGTACGTCAAGCAGGCACTGTCCCCGCACAAGTACCCGCGCGACGTGCGGTTCCTGACCGAGCTGCCCAAGACCGGGTCCGGCAAGCTCGACCGCCGGAGCCTCCGCGAGCCTCAACCGCTCTGATCCCGCCGTCCCCCCGGCCCGGCCCCCCCGGCCCGGCCGGCGAGCCGCACAGCGTGCTCGCCGTGGCCCCAGGCCGACGGATCAGCGGTCGGCGACCACCGGGTTGGACAGCTCGCCGAGCCCGGCGACCCGGATCGTGATCTCGTCGCCGGGCCGCAGGAAGCGTCCGCTGGCCATCGCCACGCCGGCTGGCGTGCCGGTCGCGATCACGTCGCCCGGCTCCAGCTCGACCATCGCGCTCGCCTGGGCGATCAACTCGGGAATCGCCACGTCCATCCCGGCGGTCGACGCATCCTGGCGCCGCTCGCCGTTGACCCACAGCTCGATCCGCAGATCGTGCGGATCGGCGACGAGCCACGCCGGCGTCACCCCGGGACCGACCGGGCAGAACGTGTCGCGTCCCTTCGAGGAGATCCAGTCGAAGCCCATCGCCGGGACGAGGGGATCGGCCCGCGCGAGCAGCCCGCGGGCGGACACGTCGTTGACGATCGTGTAGCCGGCGACGTGCTCCATCGCCCGCTCGGCCGGGATATCGCGCCCCCCGCGACCGATCACCACGGCGAGCTCCGCCTCGTAGTCGATCCGCGCCTCCTCGGCGACGGGGATGCGGATCGGATCCCCCGGCCCGACGATGGTCGTCGTCGGCGGCTTCAGGAAGAAGAAGACGCTCCCGCCCGTCGGCTCGAGTCCCAGCTCACGCACGTGCTCCGCGTAGTTCGCTCCCGCGCAGATCACCTTCCGCGGGAACCGCAGCGGCGCCAGCAGCACGGCATCGTCCTGCGCCTCGCCCGCCGTCGCGTCCAGCCCCCGCAGCGCGTCCAGCGCCAGCGGATCGTCGGACAGCAGTTGCGACACGTCGCGGGCGGGCGCCAGCGACGGCACGTTCCGGATCGTCCCGTCGGCCCCCAGTACGCCGACGTGCGTCTCGGGATCGGATCCGTTGCGGTAGGTGACCAGGCTCCAGGGTTCAGGCATGAGGTTCCTTCGTTCGTGCTTCACGGGCGGCGCGTTCGGCTTCCTTGCGCGCCAGGATCGGCTCGACGAGCTCGCCGCCACCGCGGACCGCGAGATCGTGCCGGACGTCCCACAGGTACGGGAAGAACCGGTAGTCGACGGTCCGGATCAGGTACGACAGCGCCATGCCCGCGGTGCCGCGCGTCTGCGGCCCGAGGATGCCCTCGATCATCCCGACGTGGGCGCGGCGCCAGCGCACGAAGCCGCGATCGAAGTCCATCAGCGCCTCGGTGGCGAAGTACAGGTCGGCGTGCTGCTCGGCGTGGACGTAGACGTCCTCCCACGACGCGATCCCCGCCCGTCGTGCGGCCGCCTGATGCGCCTCGGCGACCGACGTCTGGTCGAGCCGGCGCCGCAGCACGGACGAGAGCTCCTCGTCGTCGGACACGCGCTCGAGGATCTTGCGGTGGCCCCCGTCCCGCAGGCCCGCGAGCAGCTCGAGCTCGCGGAACTGCACGGACTGCAGACCGCTGGCCGTTCCGAGGAAGCCCCGGAACTCGTGGAGGCTCCACGGCGGCAGGTCGTCGAGCGCGCGGATCCCGCCGACGACCAGGTCGACGACGTTGTTGACCCGCCGCATCACGCGACAGACCGTGAAGAAGTCGTCGGCCTCGAGCGCGACGACGACGCGTTCCAGGTCCTGCAGCATCAGCTTGAACCACAGCTCGGATGCCTGGTGGACCACGATGAACTGCAGCTCGTCCGGATGCACGGGATCGCTCATCGGGCGCTGCAGCTCGAGCAGCTCCGGGACCTTCAGGTACGAGAGATACGTGACTTCGCCTTCGGCAGCCATTGCTGATCCCCTTCGACGCTTCGGCGGCACGCGCCGCCCCGATGGCCAATAATATACATGGCGCTTCGATGACCTGTAATTTGTCGAATCGTCGACGGCGGGCGCGGGTGGCGGCTTAGACTCCGGGGATGCCGCCCCGCAGCGACAGCCCGCGCCGCGAGCACCCGGGACCACCCCGCGCATCGACGGAGGCCCAGCCCCAGGAGCTGATCGTCACGATCTTCGCCGCGTACGTCGGCAGCGACCCGCGACCGGCCTGGTCCGGGGGGCTCGTCGACCTGCTCGGCGCCTTCGGATACTCCGCCGGCGCGGCACGGATCGCGCTCAACCGCGTCGTCGAGCGCCAGCTGCTGGAGCGGCACCGCGAGGGGCGCTTCATCTCGTACTCGCCCACCCCGCGACTGCTCGAGCTGATCGCGGTCGGCGAGCGCCGCCTGCGCACGCTGGCCCTCGACGCGCCGTGGGACGGCACCTGGACGCTCGTCTGGTACTCGATTCCCGAGGAGCAGCGCCGGGAGCGCCACCGGCTCGGTCGTCGGCTGCGGTTCCTCGGCTTTGGCCCACTCGAGGACAGCACCTGGGTGGCGCCGCGGGACCACGCCGGCGACGTCGACCCGTACCTCGAACGACTCGGCGTCCGCAACCTGACCGGCATGTTCGTCGGCCGTCAGGCGACCCCGCCGGAAGCGATCATCGCGCGGGCCTGGGACCGCGAAGAGCTGGTCAAGCGGTATCGCCTGTTCCTCGACGAGTTCTCCCCGTACCGGGACCGGTCGCTGACCGACGACGAGGCGTTCGTCGTGCGAACGCGGCTCGCCAACACCTACCGCCGCTTCCCGTACCTCGACCCGGGCCTGCCGCGCGACGTCTTCCCCGCCGCGGACGAACGCAAGCAGGCCGCCACGCTGTACGAGGATCTGCTCCCGGCGCTCGAGCCCGCGGCACGACGCCACTTCGACGGCGCCTCGCGGCGCGGCCCGGCGCCGACCCCGGCCGCTACCGCCCGCTGAACCGCGGCCGGCGGCGCTCGAGGAACGCCGCCATCCCCTCGCGGCGGTCGTCGCTCGCCATCGCCAGCAGGAACAGCTCCCGCTCGACGGCGAGGCCGGCGGTGAGCGGCGTCTCGTCGGCGGCGAGCACTGCCCGCTTCGCCAGCTCGCCGGCCACCGCGGGGCGGCGGGCGATC
>JADMKN010000075.1 GCA_015478825.1 Patulibacter sp.
GGACGGGCCCGTGCAGCACCGGACTCGCTATACGGGTTCTACGCTGCGCGATCCGGCGGGGGGCGGACCCGTGCAGTGCCGGACTCGCAATATGGGTTCTACGCTGCGCGATCCGCCGGGGGTGCGATCCGTGCAGTACCTGGCTCGGCGCCCCGGAAGTGACCGCCGTCACAAGTTTCTTCATCCGGAGGCGCAATAGCCAGTATAATGAATATATGACGAAGCAGAACGGGCCCGCCGAGGGTGGCGACATCCTGGTCGAGCGTCGTGGGGAGACCGCCTGGATCCGGCTGAACCGGCCCGAGCGACGCAACGCCTACGACGCGACCATGGGCGAGGCGATGACCCAGGCGGTGCGCGACAGCGCCGACGCGGCGATGATCGTGATCACCGGCGAGGGCAAGGGCTTCTGCTCCGGCGGCTACCTGGCGAATCTCGCCGACGCCAACGACGCCGAGATTCGCGCGATGTTCGACGCCTCGTTCCGCCTGTTCGACGAGATCCGTCGCAGCCCGCGCCCGGTGATCGCGGCGGTCAACGGCGGCGCCTTCGGCGGCGGCAACGAGCTGGTCGTGGCCTGCGACTTCGCGATCGCGGTCGAGAGCGCGACCTTCGGGCAGACTGGCCCCCGGATCGGCAGCGCCCCGGTGCTCGGCGCCACCAACATGCTGACCGCCAACGTCGGCGAGAAGCGCGCCAAGGAGATCGCGATGCTCTGCCGCAAGTACACCGCGGCCGACGCGCTCGAGCTCGGCTGGATCAACGAGGTCGTGCCCGACGGCGCCCTCGACGAGGCCGTCGAGCGGTGGGAGCAGGAGATCCTCCAGCTCAGCCCGCGCTACCTCGAGATCGCCAAGATCAGCTCGAACGTCTGGTGGAACCAGCTGCGCGACAGCTATTTGTCCGGGCTGGGGATGCTGCGCCAGGCGGTCGGCTCGCCCGACATGGTCGAGGGCGCCGCGGCGTTCATGGAGAAGCGCAAGCCCAACTTCCCCGGCCGGCCCGGAGCGTGACGATGCAGACCTACACCGACCTGCACCCGGTCGTCGCCGACCCCGCCGACTGGCACCTGCCCGGGATCCTGCGCGCCCGCGCCGCGACCTACGGCGACAAGGTCTACCTGGACGTCCCCGACCACGGCAAGCGCTGGACCTACGCCGAGACGCTCGACGTCTCCGAGCGGATCGGGTCGGCGTTCCTCGCCCACGGGCAGGTCGGCGACCGCGTGCTGATCATGGCGCCGAACAGCGGCGAGCTGATCCTGACCTGGTTCGGCGCGGCCGTCGCCGGGATGGCCGAGGTGCCGATCAACACCGGCTACGCGGGAACCTTCCTCGAGCACCAGGTGCGCACGACGCAGCCGCGGATCGCGGTGATCGACGCGCAGTTCGCCGAGCGCTTCGTGGCGGACGGCGACCGTTCGGCGTTTGCGAGCATCGAGCGGTTCTACGTGCTGGGCGAGGAGCCCGCGGTCGCGAGCGCGATCGAGACCCTCGCCGGCGGCGGCTGGACCGCCGAGCGCTGGGGCGTGCTGCTCGACGCCGAGAAGGCGCCGCTGCCCGACGTCCGCGCCCACGACCTGGCCTGCGTGCTCTTCACGTCCGGGACGACCGGGCTGTCGAAGGGTGTGATGATGCCCCACGCGCACATGGAGTTCTTCGCGCAGGAATGCGTCTCGCTGACGCGCCTGACCGATGAGGACGTCTACATGTGCGTCGGTCCGCTGTTCCACGGCAACGCGCAGTTCCTCGCCGCCTACCCGGCGCTGCTGGCCGGCGCGCGGTTCGTGCTGCGCGAGAAGTTCAGCGCGAGCGGCTGGGTCCGCCAGCTCCGGGAGTGCGGAGCCACGGTGACGAACTTCGTCGGCGTGATGATGGACTGGACCTGGAAGCAGCCGCCGAGCGAGGACGACGCGGACAACCAGCTCCGCTGCATCTTCGCCGCGCCGACGGCGAGCTCGATCGTCGACGGGTTCAAGCAGCGGTTCGGGATCGAGGCGTTCGTCGAGTCGTTCGGCCTGACCGAGACCTCGATGCCGTTCCTCTCGCCCTACGGGGTGGACCGCCCCGCGGGCGCCGCCGGCCTGCTCGTCGAGGACTACTTCGACGTGCGGCTGGTCGACCCGGAGACCGACGTCGAGGTGCCCGTCGGCCAGGTCGGCGAGCTGGTCGTGCGGACCAAGCTGCCGTGGACCATGTGCACCGGCTACTACGGCATGCCGGACAAGACCGCCGAGGCCCAGCGCAACCTGTGGTTCCACACCGGCGACGCGCTGCGGCGCGACGAGGACGGCTGGTACTACTTCGTCGACCGGTTCAAGGACGCGATCCGCCGGCGTGGCGAGAACATCTCGTCGTACGAGGTCGAGCAGGCCGTGCTCGGGCACGCCGCGGTGGTCGAGTGCGCGGCGGTCGCCGCCCCCGCCGCGACCGAGGCGGGCGAGGACGAGGTCGCGGTCTTCGTGGTGCTCGAGCAGGGCGCGGAGGCGTCGGTCGACGAGCTGCGCGGCTGGTGCGACCAGCGGCTGCCGGCGTTCGCCCGGCCGGAGTTCGTGTCGGTCGTCGACGCGCTGCCGATGACCCCGTCGGGCAAGGTGCGCAAGATCGAGCTGCGCGACTGGGCCGTCGACCTGGCGAAGAACGCGGGAGCGGTCGCATGAGCACCGCGTCGGGTCGGACGTCGCGCCGGGCCGGCGCGTACAAGCCGAAGAAGACGGCGATGCTGCTGGCGCAGCGGATCGTCGGAGAGATCGTCGACAGCGGGCTGGAGCCTGGCGCCTCGCTGCTCTCCGAGCGCGAGATGCTGGAGGAGTACGGGGTCGCCCGCGGCACGCTGCGCGAGGCCTTGCGGTTCCTCGAGATCCAGGGCGTGATCACGATCCGCACCGGTCCCGGCGGCGGCCCGGTCGTCAACGCGCCGGCGTCGCGGCACCTGGCGAGCATCATCGCGATGATGCTGCAGCTCGACGCGGCGCCGTTCCGCTCGGTGCTGGAGGCCCGCGCGACGCTGGAGCCGTGGATGGCGCGCCGCGCCGCCGAGCGCCGGACCGAGGCCCAGCTCGAGTCGCTGCACGAGTCGGTCCGCCGGATCGAGGCCCACACCGACGACGTCGACGCGTTCCTCGACGAGAACTCGGTCTTCCACGCGGAGATCGCGACGGCGGCCGGCAACGAGGTCTTCTCGATGATCATCGGGTCGCTCAACTGGATCGTCGACGGCTCGGTGCTCGGCGTGACCTACTCCGAGACCCAGCGCTCGGCGATCGCCCGCGAGCACCGCCGGATCTACCAGGCGATCGTCGCCCGCGACGGCGACCGCGCGGCCGCCGCGATGGCGGTTCACATGCACGACTACGGCACGTACCTGGAGCGGTTCTTCCCGCAGCTCCTGGACGCGCCGATCCGCTGGGACGCGCTGCCGTGAACCGAGAGGATTCCTGATGTCCGACGTGATCCAGACGGTCGTCCACGAGGGCCCGCGCGGCAAGATCGTGGCGGTCGATTCGGCCTACGACACGCAGGCCCGCAATCGCGGCCGCGACGTCGTCGTCAACGCGTCGTACAGCGGCGTGCTGCCCGCGCGGTTCGTCGGCGAGCACATGCCGCGCGGCGCGATCGGCGTCGACTGCGGCGTCGGACCCGAGGGCGCCGGGATCGCCGGGCTGTGGTTCCTCGAGGCGCTCGGCGTCCCCGCCGCGACCGCGTACATCGAAACCGTGCGCCTGGGTGACGGGGTCGACATGTACGAGACCGCGACGATCAGCTTCGTCAACGCCGTCGCGGCCCGCTGCGGAGCGGCGCCGGGGATGTCGGTCCGCGCCGCCGCCCACGCCCTGCTCGAGAACGACCCGGTCGAGCTGTCGCCGTCCGAGGTCACCAACCGCACCGTGATCGAGACGGCCGACAACGGCCGCGCCGTGGTCTGCACCGATTCGATCGCCTTCGGGTTGCCCGAGGACGCGGGCCGCAACGTGCTCTGCACCGCCGGCCACACCGGCCGCAGCGCCGTGCCGTACCTGCGCAAGGTCGCGCCGTGGGGGTTCGTCTGCTCCGACGGCGGAGGCGGCAAGGACGCGTCCGGCACCGCGGGGCTGGAGATCGTCGAAGCCGACGGCCTGGCCGGGGCGTCGGTCGACGCCCGCACCGCCCGAATGGGTAACGGGCTGAGCACGTACGAGGACGGCGTGATCAGCGCGTGCAACCGGATCGCCGCCGCGCGCGGCGTGCGCGTCGGCCAGTCGGCGCGCGAGGCCGCGCGGCTGCTGCTCGGCGACGACCCCGCCAACTGACCCGACCCGACCCCGACCGAGAGAGACGAGCATGAGCCAGGACACCGGTTCCAAGACCCTGCTGGAGCGCGAGGGCGAGCACGCCCAGGACGTCGTCGACGAGCGCGACGGACGGCGGATCATCGTCCTCGACTCCGCGCGCTGGGTCGACGGGCGCAACACCGAGCGCGACGTGGTCGTTCCGGCCTCGTACATCGGCGTGCTGCCGGCGCGGATGATGGCGATCCACCGCCCGCGCGGGATCATCGGCCACGACGCGTGCATCGGCAAGGACGGGGCCGGGATCGCCGGCCTCTGGTACCTGGAGGCGCTCGGCATCCCCGCCGCGACCGCCGACGGGATGTCCGCCGAGATGGGCAACGGCCAGGATCTCTACACCGAGGGCGTGATCTCGCGCCTGAACTACCCCGCCGAGCGCTGCGGCGTGCAGGTCGGCATGCCGGTCGCCGAGGCCGCGAAGCTGCTGCGCGACACCGACACCAGCGACGCCGAGGTCGGCAACAAGATCCGCCGCGAGATCGTCGAGGAGGGGCCCAACGGCAAGCGCACCGTCGTCACCGACTCGATCGTCTGGGCCTACCCCGAGGACGAGCAGACCAGCGTGCTGGTGACCGCCGGCCACACCGGCCGCAGCGGCGCGTCGTTCCTGCTCGAGGCCAACCCGTGGGGCTTCATCTGCCACGACGGCGGGATGTCGAAGAACCGCTCGGGGATCACCGGGCTGCAGACGACCGCCGACGCCGGCCTGCCCGGCGCGACGATCGACGGGATGAGCGCGCCGATCGGCGACGCATTCCGCGGCTACGCCGAGGGCACGATCAGCGCCTGCAACGGCCCGGCCGAGGACCGCGGCGTGGCCGTCGGGATGACCGTCAAGGAGGCCGCCCACCGACTGCTGGTCGGGGGCACGCCGTGATCGACGCGACCGCCGATGCACTGCGTCCGCGGCCCGATCCGTCGCCGCTGACGGAGCCGTTCTGGACGGCGGCCCGCGAGCGGCGCCTGGTCCGCCCGTACTGCCCGGCCTGC
>JADMKN010000076.1 GCA_015478825.1 Patulibacter sp.
GCTTCGCCTTGCGCGGGCTGACGGCGGGGGACGGGTTGCTCGCCGCACCCGCGCCGCCGGCTGCGGATGCCCCGCCTGCGGTGGTCATCGTGACCGCCTCCGCATCGGCGGTCTCGGTGATCCGGACGCCGCCGTCCTGCTCGCGGATCACCAGCATCGCGACGAGCACCGCGAGCGTCACCGAGAGCACGGCGGTGACCGGCCAGAGACCGAGTCGGCGACGGGGACGGCGGGGTTGCTCGCCGGGTGAGCCGGACGGGGAACGGCGCGCGTCGGGACGGCGCGGATCGGGACGGCGGGACGGCACCGAGCCATCCTAGACCGGGTTCCGCTGCCGGCCGTCGCCTGCAATCGTCCCTGCCGAAGGACGCCCCGGGGGTGGCGGGCCCGCATTCGCGCCTGCTCTGGGAGAATCGCCGCGTGCCGCCGACCGACCCGCAGGACGCGCTTCAACGGGCCGCTGCCCTCGGGCTGCGGATCGTGCCGACGCTGGACGAGGTCCGCGCGCTCGCGGCGGACCACGACGTGATTCCGGTCGTCGCCCAGACGATCGACGACACCGAGACCCCGGTCTCCGCCTACCTGAAGCTGCGCGCCGCGCACCCGGGCGAGCCCTCGTTCCTGTTGGAGAGCGCGGACCAGGGCCGCGTCGGCCGCTACTCGTTCCTCGGCGTCCGCCCGGCGCGCAGCGTCGTCTGGCGGCTCGGCGACGCCGGCGACCCGTACGCGATCGCCCGCGATGCGGCCGGCAAGCAGCGGGTCGCCCAGGTCGCGGGTCTGCCGCCGTTCGTCGGCGGCGCGGTCGGGGTCTTCTCCTACGACCTGGTGCGGACCGTCGAGCCGCTCGGCGATCCCAATCCCGACGTGCTCGGCACGCCCGACCTGGCGCTCCAGGTGACCGACGCGATGGTCGTCTTCGACCATCTCCAGCACACCGTCTCGGTGCTCGCCCCGGTCCACGTGGCCCGCCCCGACGCGGGCGGGCGGGCCGGGGTCGAGGATCCGGACGACGACGCGCTCGTGACCCGCTACGCCGCCGCGGTCGAGCGGATCGTCGAGCTGCGGCAGGCGCTTCAGGGCACGATGCCGCCGGGCCGTCCGGTCGACGCTCCGGCCCGACCGGCCGCTGACTGGCGGTCCAACCACACGCGCGAGCAGTTCGAGGCGACCGTCGCCCGGATCATCGAGTACGTCCGGGCGGGGGACGCCTTCCAGGTCGTGCCATCGCAGCGCTGGACCGCCGAGCTCGATGTCGACCCGTTCAGCGTCTACCGCGGGCTGCGGGTGGTCAATCCGTCGCCGTACATGTACTACCTGGACTTCGGCGACTGGCAGGTCGTCGGCGCCAGCCCCGAGCCGCTGGTGACCGTCCGCGACCGCCGGATCTCGATGCGGCCGATCGCCGGCACCCGCCCGCGCGGCGCGACCCCGGCCGAGGACGCCGAGGCGGCGGCGGGGATGCTCGCCGACGAGAAGGAGCGCGCCGAGCACGTGATGCTGGTCGACCTCAGCCGCAACGATCTGGGCCGGGTCTGCGAGTACGGCTCCGTCGCGGTCGACGAGCTGATGGTCGTCGAGACCTACTCGCACGTGCTGCACATCGTCAGCGCGGTCTCGGGCACCCTCCGCGAGGGCGTGGCGGCGACCGACGCGCTGCGCTCGGTGCTGCCGGCGGGCACGCTCTCGGGCGCGCCGAAGGTCCGGGCGATGCAGATCATCGACGAGCTCGAACCGGTCAAGCGCGGGGGGTACGGTGGCGCGGTCGGTTACCTCTCGTGGTCCGGCGACCTGGATAGCTGCATCCACATCCGCACGGCGGTCTTCAAGGACGGCAAGGCGCACGTCCAGGCCGGCGGCGGCACCGTCGCCGACGCGCTCCCCGAGTACGAGTACGAGGAGTCGATGAACAAGTCCCGGGCGATCCGCCGCGCGGTCGAAGTCGCGCTCGAGCAGCCGGAGTGGAACTGATGAGCACGCCCCAGGCCACCACCCGGATCCTCGTGATCGACAACTACGACTCCTTCACCTACAACCTGGTGCAGGAGCTCGGCGAGCTGGGCGCGGAGGTCGAGGTCGTGCGCAACGACCGGACCACGGTGGACGCGATCATCGCCGACGCGCCCGACCGGGTCGTCGTCTCGCCCGGGCCGTGCACCCCCGACGACGCCGGGATCACGCTCGACGCGGTCAAGCGCATCCCCGAGGCGGGCATTCCGCTGCTCGGCGTCTGCCTCGGCCACCAGGCCCTCGGTCAGGCGTTCGGCGGCACCGTGATCCGCCACGAGCCGGTCCACGGCAAGGTCTGCGCCATCACCCACGACGAGCAGTCGATCTACCGCGGACAGACCAACCCGGTCGAGATCGGCCGCTACCACTCGCTGGTGCTCGACGAGAGCACGCTGCCGGACTGCTTCGACGTGACGGCGCGCGGCGGCGGTGTGATCCAGGGGATCCGCCACCGCGAGCTGCCCGCCGAGGGCGTCCAGTTCCACCCGGAATCGGTGCTGACGCCCACGGGCATCCGGATGCTCGAGCGGTTCCTGCACGACGGAGTGACCCGCTAGCCGCGATCCCGTCGCGACGTGTGACGGGGGATGCACTAACCTAGCTCGACCGTATGCCGAATCCGGTGCTCACGCCCGCGATCGAACGTGTCGCGTCCGGTGGCGATCTCGATCTCGAGGAAGCCCAACGGGTCCTCGAGGAGATCATGGCCGGCAACGCCTCGCACGTCGAGATCGCGGGGTTCCTGATCGCGCTCCGCACGAAGGGCGAGACCGCCGACGAGATCGCCGGCCTGGCGACCGCGATGCGCGCGCACGCCACGCCGATCCGCAGCGAGCGGGCCGGGCTCGTCGACATCGTCGGCACGGGCGGGGGCGCGCTGACCTTCAACGTCTCGACGACCGCCGCGTTCGTGATCGCCGGGGCCGGCTGCGCCGTCGCCAAGCACGGCAACCGCTCGGCGACGTCGAGGTCCGGCGCCGCCGACCTGTTGGAGGCGCTCGGGGCGACGATCGACCTGGAGCCCGAGCGGACGGCGGCGCTGATCGACGAGCTCGGCTTCGGGTTCCTCTTCGCTCCGCGGTACCACGCGGCCACCCGCTACGTGGTCCCGGTCCGCAAGGATCTTGCGGTCCGTACGGTCTTCAACATCCTCGGTCCGCTGACCAGCCCCGTGGCCGCGCCGCGCCAGGTGATCGGCGTCGGCTACCCCGACGTGATCGACCGGATGGCGGACGCGATCTCCCGGCTCGGCACCGAGCGCACGCTGCTGGTGCGCTCCGACGACGGGTTGGACGAGATCTCGATCGCCGCTCCGAGCGTCGTCTACGAGGTCACTCCCGACGGAGTCCGCGACTACCGCGTGACCCCCGAGCAGCTCGGGGTGACCGCCTACGACCTCGCCGCCGTACGCGGCGCCAGTCCCGCCGAGAACGCCGCGGTCACCCGCCGCGTGCTGAGCGGCGACGATGCCCCCGAGACCCGCCCCGCCACCGAGCTGGTGGTCGCCAACGCGGGGGCGGGGATCTTCGTCGGCGGCGGCGCCGACAGCCTGGCCGACGGAGTGGAGGTCGCCCGCGAGGCGATCCGCTCCGGGGCCGCCCACCTCCTGATGGAGCAGTTCGTGACGCGCACCACCGAGCTGGCCGGAGCCACGCCAGCATGAGCATTCTCGACGAGATCGTCGACCGCACCCGCGACGAGGTCCGACGTCGCCGGCGCGACGTGCCCGAGGACACGTTGCGCGGCCTCCTGCGGCCCCACGGCGAGGGACGTCCGTTCGCCGAGGCGCTCGCCTCGCGCGACGGCGTCTCGGTGATCGCCGAGCACAAGCGGCGCGCGCCGTCGTCGTCCGCGCCGCTGCGCGAGGGCGCCGTGCTGGCCGACGTCGTCTCGGCCTACGAGCGGGCCGGGGCGACGGCGCTCAGCGTGCTGACCGACGGACCGTTCTTCGGCGGGGCGCTGGACGACCTGGCCGCGGCCCGCGCGGCGAGCCGCCTGCCGGTGCTGCGCAAGGACTTCATCGTCCACCCGTACCAGGTGGTCGAGACCGCGGCCGCGGGCGCCGACGCGATGCTGCTGATCGTGGCGGCGCTCGAGGACGACGAGCTGCGCCGGCTCTACGACGACGCCCGCGCGCTGGACCTGGACGTGCTGGTCGAGGTCCACGACGAGCCCGAGCTGGAGCGCGCGCTCGAGGTCGTCGACGCCGACGTGATCGGGATCAACAATCGCAACCTGCGCGACATGACGATCGACCTGCAGCGGACGTTCGACCTGCTCAGCGCGATCCCGACCGGTAAGGTCGTGGTCTCGGAGTCCGGGATCTCGCGCCGCGAGGAGCTCGAGGAGCTGGAGCGCGTCGGGGTCGACGCGGTGCTCGTCGGGTCGCACCTGATGAAGCAGCCGGACATCGAAGCGGCCTGCCGCGAGCTGACCGGCGTGATGTAGCGGCGCGCCGAGGGGCCTACGCTCCCCGCGGCCGGGGGCCACGTACGATGGGTACGTGGACGAACGACGCGAGACCCCCGGCGCCGCGGCCGATCAGGCCCCGGATCCGGTGATGGGCGGGCGGGCACCCGATCAATCGGACGCGCCGTCGCGGCCCCGCCCGGTGCGGGCGCCCGCCGCGGACACCGTGGCGGACGCGGACGTGCCGCCGGTCAAGCAGCGGCAGCGGACCCGCGCGAAGATCTGTGGGATCACGCGGGTGGAGGACGCCGAGCTGGCCGTCGAGCACGGGGCCTGGGCGATCGGGCTGATCTTCTGGCGCGGCAGCAAGCGCCGCTGCCGGTTCGAGCGGGCGCAGGCGATCGGGGCGACGTTCAAGCGCCAGGTCGAGGTCGCGGGCGTCTTCGTCAACGCCACGCTCGACGAGATCGACCGCACCGTCGACGCCTGCCAGCTCACGCTCGTGCAGCTCCACGGCGACGAGGGACCGTCGTACTGCGCCGAGGTCGAGCGCCGCACCGGCGCCAAGGTGATCAAGGCCGCGCGCGTGCGCAACGGCGCCGACGTGATCGCGCTGCGTCCCTTCCACACCGAGTACCACTTGCTCGACACGTTCGTCTCCGGCGCGCAGGGCGGCACGGGGCAGAGCTTCGACCACGAGCTGGCCCGCGTCCGCCGGGCGGCGACCGGCGAACGCCAGCCGAAGCTGATCCTGTCGGGGGGCCTGACGCCCGAGAACGTCGTCGAGTCGATCGTCGAGGTCCGCCCGTTCGCGGTCGACGTCGCCAGCGGCACCGAATCCGCGCCCGGGATCCTTGATCCCGG
>JADMKN010000077.1:0-29072 GCA_015478825.1 Patulibacter sp.
ACTCGACCTTGGCGTCGAGGTCCCACGCGTCGGCGGCATCGATCTCGGCCTGCAGCCGGGCGAACTCGGCGGCGGTCTCGTCGCTGTAGTTCATCGCCAGCTCGTTGAACCGGTCGACCAGGTCCTTCATCTCGGACAGGCCGTCCATCACGTTCTCGTGGACGGTCTTGGTCTCGTCCAGGTTGGGCTCCTGCTCCAGGATCCCGACCGTCGCGTTCGGCGCCAGCGTGGCCTCGCCGTCGAAGTCGGTGTCCTGGCCGGACATGATCCGCAGCAGGCTCGACTTGCCGGAGCCGTTGATGCCCAGCACGCCGATCTTGGCGCCGGGGAGGAACGACAGCGAAAGGTCCTTGAAGACCGTCTTCTCCGGCGGATGCACCTTGGTGAGCTGGTACATCGTGAACACGTACTGCGAAGACATGTACTAGACGGTACCGAGGCGTAGCCGAAACGGCCGTGATCACGCTCCGGAACGGGGGTCTCGGGCCCGGGCGCGCTCGGGTGGGCGTTGAGGCTTCCGGTGTCGGTGTCCCGGATGCTCTCGACTCAGACGGCGATCACCGGTTGCCGTGGGCAGAGCCGCCGCAGGTCCTTCGGGTCGCTGGTCAGGACGATCCCGTTGCGGAGGGCGGCGACGAGCGCGACGTGGGCGTCGACGACGTCGCGGGTGCCGGTCCGGGTGAGCAGCCAGCCCACGCCTCGAGCGGCCACCCGGTCGAGCGGCACGACCTCCGCCACCCCGACGAGCCGCGAGAGGCGGGCCTGGCGGGCCGGATCACGCCAGACCTGGGCGAGGGCCGAGGCGGGAACGATCAATGGCGTCCCGCGACGGATCGTGCCGTTCAGGAGAGCCTTGGCGCGGTCGGTGCCTCGATCGAACGCGATCAGCGCTCCGGCGTCGAAGACGACCGGTTGCTCGCCGGCCGCCGTCATTCGTCGATCTCGCCTGCGAGGATCCGATCGGCCCACTCCTGGATCTCGGGAGGAACCGGGCCGAACTCAGCCTCCATGTCGGCGGCGAGCTTCTCCAGCGAGTCGCCCGGGATGGCGTCCCGGGCGGCTGCCGCGAAGAAGGCGCTCACGCTCGGGGCGCCGCCGCGGTCGACGACGGACTTCACGTCGGCGAGCACATCATCCGGGACGGTGATCGTGATCCGCTGCATACGATCATCATACCGGTGTTGCGGACGGCGTACGGCGGGCGGTGCTATGAGGAGGCTCGGTGGCATGGACCGGACGCTAGGCCAAGGACCTGTGCGGCGGCCAGTCCGGATCTGTGCCGAAGTCGTAACGGTCGGGTCGTGGGCCTACGCCGCCTGCCCGATCGGACGGATCGCGATCTCGTTGACGTTGACGTTGCCGGGTTGCTCGATCGCGTAGAGCACGGCGCGAGCGACGTCGTCGGACTCCAGGCGGCCCTCGGCGGGATCGTCGAAGAACGGGGTCTGGACCGCGCCGGGCGAGATCAGCGTGGTGCGGATGCCGGTCCCGTCGAGGTCCTGGCGGACGGCCTCGGCCATCGCGGTGACCGCCCACTTGGTGCAGGAGTAGAGGCTGCCGGGCATCACCTTGCGTCCGGCGACGGATCCCGTCAGCAGCACGTGGCCCGTGCTGTCCTTCAGCGCCGGAATCGCCGCGCGCACCGTGTAGGCCGCCCCGAGCACGTTGGTCAGGACCATCGCGCGCCAGTGCTCGGGGGTCTCCTCGAGCCACCCGCGACTGGCGCCGAAGCCGGCGTTGGCGAAGACCACGTCGACCCGGCCGAACGCGTCGAGGGCCGCGGCGACCAGCGCCTCGTTGTCGTCCCACGTGGTGACGTCGGTGGCGACGGCGATCGCCCGGTCGGGGCCGCCGAGCTCGGTGGCGAGCGCGGCGAGCTTGTCCTCCGAGCGGGCGGCGAGCACCACGCGGTGACCCGCCGCGGCGGCGCGCCGGGCGGTAGCGGCTCCGATGCCGGAGCTGGCGCCGGTGATGAGCAGGACGGGATCGTCGGACACGGGGGACTCCGGGGTCGTGCGAGGGGTCGAACTTCGATCCTCGCACGCGAACGGTGCCGGCTGTCACCCATCGCCGGTCCGGGCGTCGTAGGCTGGAAGCAGGTGCCCCGTGGGGAGCACCCCGGACGAGAGGGAGCGCCGTACCCGGACCGACGACGGCGCCACCGGAAGAGGGTTTCCCCATGGCCTGGATCACACTCGTCACCGCTGGACTGCTGGAAGTCGTCTGGGCGATCGCGATGAAGCGCAGCGACGGCTTCACCCGTCTGCCCGAGACCGTCGTCTTCGTGGTCGCGCTCGTCGCCAGCATGGGCCTGTTGTCGCTCTCGCTGCGTTCGCTGCCGGTCGGCACCGGCTATGCGGTCTGGACCGGGATCGGCGCCGTCGGCGCGGCGATCGTCGGGATCGTCTGGCTGAGCGAGTCGGCGGCGCCGCTGCGTCTGGTCAGCATCGGGCTGATCGCCGCGGGCATCGTCGGCCTGGCGCTCAGCTCGGCGAACGCGCACTGAGCCGTCCGATGGTCTGTCGGCCGGCGAGCGGTTGCTCGCTACCCTGGATGGGATGGCCGGAACCGTCTTCGATATCGAGCATGGGCTCGGGCTGCTGGAGCTGAAGCCGCCGTTCGACAAGCGGGACGTCCAGCTAGCGCGCCGGAGCATGGCCAAGCGCTGGCACCCCGACCTGGCGCCGCCCGGGCGGCAGTTCGAGCACGAGCGCCACCTGAAGGGGATCAACGAAGCCGCCGACCGCCTGGAGCGGCTCGCCGAGGACTCGCGCGGCGGCAAGGTCACCGAGAACGCGGTCCGCGCGAATGCGGCCGCGGCCCGTGCTGCGCGTGAGGAAGCCGGCCGGCGCGCGTACGAGGCCGAGCAGTACCAGCGGGAGCGGGCGGAGCACGACCCGTTCGGCAGCCGGACGCCCGACCACTCGGTGGTCCACCGCTACGCGCGTTGCGTGTCGTACCCCGAGTGGGGCGTCGGCAACGTGACCGGCGTGTACTTCACCGGCGAGGGCGACGACGTGCTGCAGTTCGCGCGCGTGGCGTTCCATCTCGGCGTGCGGACCGTGCCGGCCGGGACGCTGCAGTTCGTCGACTTCAGCCGCCCCGACCCCAGCGCCGACCGGGTCCAGCGGTTCATGACCGCCGCCCAGCACGCCCTGGCCGAGGGCGAGTTCCGGGTCGCCGCCAAGCGGCTGCTCTACGCTCGCGACGCCGACCCGGAGAACCCGGCGGTGCTGAGGATGCTGACGGTGGCGCTGCTGCAGGCGGAGGATCTGCCGGCCGCCGCGCGCGCGGTCCGCGACTGGCTGCGCGCCGAGGGCACGCGGCCGGCTCCGCACCGCTTCGCCGCCCGGATCTACGAGGCGCAGGGATCGACGATCCAGGCCGAGGAAGCCGCCACTCGCGTCGTCGAGCTGGAGCCGCACGACGGCGCCGCGTGGGCGCGGATCGGTCGGCTGCGGCTGCGGCTGCACGACCGCGCCGGAGCGCTCGACGCGCTGGAACGGGCGATGGTGCTCGAGCCGACCGCCGAGGGCTACCTGGACCTGGCGCTCGCCGCGCATCTCGTCGGCGACCTCGGCCGCCAGGTCGACGCCTGCCTGCGCGCGACCGAGTTGGCCGGCGACGGGCCGCTGGGCGCCCGGGCGTGGGCCCGCTACGCCCACGCGCTCGCCCGCACCGACCGCACCACCGACGCGCTCGAGGCGACGGACCGGGCGCTCGAGCTGGACCCGCGCAACCGCGAGGTCCGCGAGCTGCGCGACCGGCTACGCGAGCGCGTCCCGCGCGAGCTGCAGACGGCGGGTTGAGGGTCTTCCCGTTCGGGAGCGATACGGATTGCTGCGGGCGCTGGACGGCTCGGGCTAGTCGGCTGACCGGCTGTGCAGAGCTCGTTCGCGGTCGGCGGTCACGCTGAGGGTGGCGCGGAGCGCAAGCTCGTTGCGTATCGCGTCGAGGTGCGGGTCGACGTTGAGGGCCTCCGCGAGGGCGCCCAGCAGCCGTTCGTCCGCGGTGTAGGTGCGTCCGCGGGTTCGTCCCTCGGCGTGGAGCAGCCCCGCGGCCACGGCCGCCGCGAGGTCGTTGCGTGCGGTGGCGGCGCTGACGTCGCTCAGGTCGGCGTAGGTCGCGGTCGTGACGTCGAGCCCGGACACGCCGTCGTAGAGTGCGTTCGCGAGTCGTGAAGGGAGTCCCCGGTCGTCGAGCAGGTTCTCGAGCACGATCATCAACGTCCCGTTCGTCTTCTGCTCGAGGGCGACGCCGACCGACTGCACGAGCTGGGCCTGGACGTGGCTTTCGACGAACGAGGTCACATCGACCGATGGATCGAAGCTGTCGCCCAGGCAGCCGAAGCTCGCGTAGTAGTCGGCGGGGTGGCGCCCCCACCACTCCTCGAGGCTGGTGAAGGCGGGGTCGCGGAAACCTCCGCGGTACATCGCCAGCGAGGCGGCGACGCGCGCGGTGCGGCCGTTGCCGTCCTCGAAGGGATGGACCGCGGCGAGGACGACGTGCAGCCAGGCGGACTTGACCGCGGCGTGCCACGGAGCGGCCTCGGCCTGCGCGCAGATCTCGGCGACCAGGTCGGGGACGCGCTCGTGATCCGGAGGCGAGAAGACCTGGCGTCCGTCCGGGCCCGTGACCCAGACCGCACGGGTTCGGAACCGGCCGGCGCCGTGATCCTTGCGGCCGGCGACGATCCGGTCCTGCAGGCCGATCAGGAGCTCGCTGCTCCACGCCAGCGTGCCGTCGTCGGTCCGGCGCTGGACGTAGGTCATCGCGTCGGCGTAGCCCTGGACCAACGAGGCGTCGACGGCGCTGACGGCGGGAGGCTTGTCGCCCGCGAGGATCCGCTGGACGTCGGACACGGTGACGGGGACCCCCTCGAGCCGCGTCGAGGCAGCAACCGAGGCCGCTTCGAGCGAGCGCCGGAGACGGCCTGACCACCGCCGCGGCATGATCCGCGCGTCGATCTGGTGCGCGAGGAGGTCCAGCTCGTCGCAGACGTCGCCGGTCGCCGCTCGCCGTATCTCGAAGGGAAGCATTATCTATTAAGAGATTAGCGAATGCTTGCCCAGTGTGGGCAGGGATGGCACCGTTGCCCGTCCGCCCGGCCCCGTAGCCTTCTCGGGTCGATGCGCCTGATCGTTGCCCGTTGCGAGGTCCGCTACTCCGGTCGACTCGACGCCCTGCTGCCCGAGGCGTTGCGGCTGGTGATGATCAAGTCCGACGGGTCGGTGATGGTCCACGCCGATACCGGGGGGTTCAAGCCGCAGAACTGGATGACACCGGAGACGGTGCTCGAGTTCGAGCGCGGCGGCGTGCCCGTGCCGAACGAGCCGTCGGCCGCCACGCCGGTCGACCCCGATCCGGACCAGCCGTACGTGCCGCTGTCGCGGATCGTGGTCCGCAAGCGGATGGGGTCGACCGAGGACCGGCTCGACATCCGGATCGTCGACGTGATCAGCGACGTCGTGCACGACATGGGCGAGGCCGCGGCGCTCGAGAAGTCTGGCGTCGAGCGCGAGATCCAGGAGCTGCTGGCCGACGCCCCGCACCACTGCGGCGAGGGCTTCCGGCTGGTTCGCCGCGAGTGGCCGACCGACATCGGCCCGGTCGACCTGATGTGCCGCGACCACGAGGACGGCTGGGTGGCGGTCGAGATCAAGCGCGTCGGCACGATCGACGCGGTCGAGCAGCTCTCGCGCTACCTCGAGCGGATGCGCGACGAGCCGGGGATGGCCGACGTCCGCGGCGTGCTCGCCGCTCAGACGATCAAGCCGCAGGCCCGCACGCTGGCCGAGTCGCGCGGCCTGAGCTGGGTCGAAATCGACCTGGCGGTGCTGCGCGGCGAGAAGGAGCCCGCGCTCACCCTGTTCGACGTCTAGCCGCCGCTAGCCGCCCAGGTCCGCCGCGAACCGCTTCAAGGCGCCGGCGGCGTCCTTCTTCAGCGGCGGCCCGTGGCCGACGAGCACCAGGCGCGGATCGAGCTCGGCCAGCCGGCGGATCGAGCGGCGGTTCTCGGCCGGGTCCGGGGTGAAGACCGTCGGCGGCTGACGCACCCCCGGCACCGTCGTCAGCAGGTTCATGTTGTTGATCACGTCACCGCAGATCAGCACGCCGTCGCGCTCGCGCCAGAGACTGATGTGGCCCGGGCTGTGGCCCGGCGTGTCGAGCACGGTGAAGCCGTCGCCGACGGCGTCGCCCTCGTGCAGCGCGGTCGCCTCGGGCACCGCGGGGAAGCTCCCGTAGGCGTTGCCGGGCTTCTCCAACACGCCGTGGAAGCCCATCTCGGGCTGCCCGCTGTGCATCGCGGGCAAGTCGCGCTCGCCCGCCAGCACGGGCACGCCGAGCGCCTCGATCACCTTGCGGGTGCCTCCGGCGTGATCGACGTGGGCGTGGGTCAGCACGTGGGAGCGGACGATCCGGCCGCGGACGCCGGCCAGCACCCGCTTGGCCTGCCAGCGGAAGCCGGCGTCGACCAGCACGTCGCCGACGAGGTAGGCGTTGACGCCGGACCGCGGCATCAGGGGCAGATGGAAGACGCCGTCCGCAAGCTCACGCATGCCGGGGAATCTAGCTCACGCCGCGGCCCGAGCAAAACCGCTGGCCCACCGTTGCTACTGGAGGTAGGCTGCGCCGATGGGAGACGAACGTCCGGTTCTCGTCGAGCGACGGGGCTCCACGCTGGTGATCACGATCAACCGGCCCGACCAGCGCAACGCGATCAACGGTCCGGTGTCGGACGGGATCGCCGCCGCGATCCGCGTCCTCGAAGGCGACCCGGCGCTGACGATCGCGGTCCTCACCGGCGCCGGCAAGGGCTTCAGCGCCGGGATGGACCTGGGCGCGTTCGCCCGCGGAGAGATGACCTTCGACGCCGAGCGCGGCTTCGCGGGCATGACGATCAAGCGGCCGAGCAAGCCGGTGATCGCGGCGGTCGAGGGGTTCGCCGTGGCCGGCGGCCTCGAGGTGGCCCTGGCGGCCGATCTGATGGTGGTCGCGCGCGACGCGGTGCTGGGCATCCCCGAGGTCAAGCGCGGACTCGTCGCCGCCGGCGGGGCCCTGCGACGGCTGCCCGAGCGGCTCCCGCTCGGCGTCGCGATGGAGATGGCGCTGACCGGCGATCCGCTGGCGGTCGAGCGCGGCTACGCGCTCGGGCTGGTCAACGTGGTCACCGAGCCCGGTCAGGCGCTCGCGGCCGCGCTGGCGCTGGCCGATCAGATCGCGCTCAACGGGCCGCTCGCGGTCTCGGCGTCGAAGCGGATCCTCCAGGAGCAGGGGGACTGGGACGAGGGCGCGTTCTGGGCGCGGCAGGGCGAGATCGCCGGGCCGGTGCTGATGTCGGAGGACGCCCGCGAGGGCGCGACCGCATTCAAGGAGAAGCGGCCGGCGGTCTGGCGGGGACGCTAGCGGCTGCGCCGAGCCCCGTCGAGCGACCCGCCGCCGGGGCGAACCGCGGTGGGCCCGGCTCGTACATCGGGACGGTGGCGGCGGGCCTCGGGGGCGGGATGCTTGCTGCGTGGCTGAACGACCCGGACGCATCGTGGCCCTCGGCGGCGGCGGCTTCTCGATGGAGCCGAAGAACCCGCTGATGGACGACTACGTGCTAGCCCTGAGCGGGGTCGAGCGTCCGCGGATCTGCTTCCTGCCGACCGCGTCGGGCGACGCCGACCACTACGTCGTCCGCTTCTACCGGCGGTTCGGCGGCGCCCGCGCCGAGCCCTCGCACGTCTCGCTGTTCCGTCGCGACACCACCGCGGGGGCCGTCGAGGGCGATATCGAGCAGCACCTCCTGAGCCAGGACATCATCTACGTCGGCGGCGGCTCGCTGAAGAGCCTGCTCGGCGCCTGGCGCGCTCACGGGCTCGACCGCACGCTGGAGCGCGCCTGGCGCCGCGGGGTCCTGCTCTGCGGCCTGTCGGCCGGATCGCTCTGCTGGTTCTCGGACGCGGTGACCGCCTTCCACGGACCGTCCGAGCGGGTCAAGGGCCTGGGCTTCCTGCCGTACAGCAACTGCGTCCACTACGACGGCGAGCCGGAACGGCGGGCGGCCTTTCGCGAGCTCGTGGTGGGCGGGATCCCGGCGGGCTACGGGGTGGATGACGGGGCGGCGCTGGTCTTCCGCGGCACCGAGCTGGAGGAGGTCGTGACGTCGAAGCCGGCCGCCGCCGCCCACCGCGTGCGGCGCGGCGCGGCGGGCGAGGTCGACGAACGGCGGCTCGACGCGCGCTACCTCGGCGCGGCCCCCGGGGGGCCGGCCGCGCCCGACGGCCCCCCGACGGATCCCGCGGCCGTTGCCCCGGCCGTCGCCGGAGACCGCCGATGAGCGGTCCCGGGCCCGTGTTCTGCATGGGCGGAGGCGGATTCACGATGGAGCCGGGGATGCCGGCGCTCGACGCGTTCATCCTCGCGCTCGCCCCCGTGGAGCGCCCGCGGGTGCTGTTCCTGCCGACGGCCGGCGGGGACCCCCGCGAGGACATCGCGCGCTTCAGCCGCGTCTTCGGCGCGTGGCCGTGTCGCCCGCAGATCCTCTCGCTGTTCCGGATCGAGGCCGACGACGAGCCGTTGGAGTCGTTGATCCTCAGCCAGGACATCATCTACGTCGGCGGCGGCTCGTTGCACAACCTGCTCGCGCTCTGGCGGGCCCACGGAGTCGCCGACCTGATGCTCGAGGCCAACGCCCGCGGCACGGTGCTGGCCGGCCTCAGCGCCGGGGCGATGTGCTGGATGGAGGGTGGGGTCTCGACGTCGGTCGGGGTGCCGGCCGTGATCGACGGGCTCGGCCTGGTCAGCGGCTCGTTGAGCGTGCACGCGCGTCAGGAGCCGGAGCGCGGCGCGATCTACCGCGAAGCGGTGCGATCGGGCCGCCTGCCGGCCGGCTGGACCGCCGACGACGGGTGCGGACTGCTGTTCCGCGACGGACGGCTGGAGGAGGTCGTGGTCAGCCGCGAGAACGCCGTCGCGACGCACGTCGACGTCGGCGACGACGGGGCGTTGCGCGAGACGGTGATCGATGGACGTCGGCTGGAGCCGGTGCCCCAGGCGGTCGGCGGCGACGGACCGTTGCGGCGCGCGTTCGATCCGGGCGACGGGCTCGGGCCGCGCGAGGAGCGCCGGCTGGTCCGGGACATCCGCGCGCGGACGCGCGGCGGTGGGGCACGGCGGCTGCGCTGAGCGCGCGGCAGCGCCGGGCGGTCGATCGGCGCGGCGTCCTCGCGCCGACCGGTTCGCGCCGCGTCGAGTTCCGTACCGCTGCGGTACGGAACTCGCGGGTCAGGGGAGCCGGGGTCCGCGGCGGGCGCCGCGGACCAGCTCGACCGCGGCGGCGATCCGCTTGACGATCTCGGCGGGCGCGACGGTGGCGACGGTCGCCACCGCGGCGACGGCGGCGGCGGGCGCCTTGGCCTTGCCGCGCGAGCGGCTGCGGGACGACTTCGGCTTGTCCTCGGGCGCCGAGCTGGCCGCGGCCGGCGCCTCCGTCGGCTCGGCGGCCTTCGCCGGCGCCTTCTGGGCGGCGGGCTTCTTTGCGGCCGGCTTCGCCGCGGCCTTCGCTGCGGCGGGCTTCTTGGCCGCCGGCTTGGCGGGCGCCTTCTTGGCTGCGGGCTTCGCGGCCGCCGGCTTCGCGGGGGCCTTCTTGGCGGCGGGCTTCTTCGCCGGCGTGGCCTTCTTCGCCGGGGCCTTGACCGCGGACGCCCAGTCGTCGGCGAGCTCGACCTTGGCCTTCTCGCCGGCGCCCGTGATCACGACGGGGACCTTGGCCCCCTCGAGCTGGTCGCGTAGCTCGGCCGGGACGGTCACGCGCTTGGTCACCTCGCGGTCGCCGTCGGCCTTGCCGAGACGGAGGCGGATCTGCCGTTCCGTCGCGCGCAGCACGGTGGCGGTGGTGGTCTTCTCGCGGTTCGCTGCTTCGGAAGCCATGGGCCGTCGGATGCTACGGACTGGCGCGCCGGGACGGCGTGCGCCACGTCGCCGGGCCCGCGGGAAGGGACCGACGACGGTCGCGACCGCGGAGTCGATGTCCGCGAGTCCGGCCGTCCGGGTATGACTACGGGTATGCGCCGCTGGCTCGCTCCCGTCGCCCTCGCCCCGCTGCCGACGCTGCTCCTGGTCGCCGCCGCCGTGGCGGTCGCGGTCGGCGGCTACGAGCACGCGCACCTCTATCACCAGGGGTACAGCGAGGTTGCGACGATCGGGACGCTGTTCCTGCTCAACGCGATCGGCTCGCTGCTGACGATCCTGCTGTTGCTCGCGCGTCGTCCGCTGCTGTTCGTGGTCGGCAGCCTGGGCATCAGCTTCGGCTCGATCGTCGCGCTGGTGCTGACGCGGACCACGGGGCTGTTCGGGTTCGAGGAGTCGGGCTACGACGGCCACGCGATGCTGACGCTGCTGGCCGAGCTGGCGGCGATCCCGCTGACCCTCGGCGGCGCGATCGCGGCGGGCGGGGCGCTGCTCGGCGAGGGAGCGCCGCTCGTGCCGGGGCGCTCGACCCGCGACGGGGCGGCGCGGGTCGTGGCGGCGGTGGTCGTGACGATCGTGCTCGGCGGAGCGATCGTCGGCGTCGGGCAGGGCGGCGGCGACTCCGAGCCGCCGACCTTGGCCGGTGACGGCGCCACGACGACGACCACCACCGCCCCGAGCGGCGGCACCCCGCCGCCGAGCGCGAGCGAGAGCGAGGACACTCCCGCGGACGACGCGCCGGCGGTCAGCGGAGCGGTCGCGGACCGCAGCCGCGCGCTGTTCTCGGACCGCTGCGCGGGCTGCCACACCCTGGCCGACGCGGAGTCGACCGGCCGGATCGGTCCCGACCTGGATCAGGTCGTGCCGGGGCGCTCGGCGGCCAAGCTCCGCGAGGACATCGTCGACCCCGACGCCGAGACGACGGACGGCTTCCCGGCGGGCCGGATGCCGAGCTTCGACGACCTCGGCGAGCAACAGCTCACCGAACTCGTCGACTACCTCGCCGAGGTGACGCGCCGTTGAGCTACCTGTTTCCGGGGCTGCGCTTCGGGAACTGCGAGACCGGCGCGGAGACGTCCAGCGCGGTCTTGACGATCCGGTTCTGCTCGATCGTGTGCGCGGCCGGGTAGCCCTCGGACGGGGACGCGCGGTCCGGGCGGCCGACGTAGCCGAAGGCCAGGTGCTCGGGCAGGATCTGCTGGAGCCGCGGGGACATGAACGCGCGGGCGCCCATGTTGCGCGGCTCCTCCTGGACCCAGACGACCTCGCGCAGGTTCGGGTAGGCGCCGATCAGGTCGCGCAGGCCCTCCTCCGGGAACGGGTAGAGCATCTCGATCCGGCCGATCGCGACCTGCGGGTTGTCGACCCGCATCTCGTGCTGGCGGAGGTCGTAGAAGATCTTGCCGGTGCAGAGGATCAGGCGGGTGACGGCCGACGCGTCGATCCCGGGCTCGCCGAGCACCGGGAAGAACCGGGTCTCGGCGAGATGGGCGATCCGGTTGCGGGCCTGCGGCAGGCGCAGCAGCGACTTCGGGGTCATCACGACCAGCGGCCGCGGCTTCTCGATCAGCGCCTGGCGGCGGAGCAGGTGGAAGTACTGCGCCGGCGTGGTGACGTTGGCGACGCGGATGTTGCCCTCGGCGGCGAGCTGCAGGAACCGCTCGACGCGGGCGGACGAGTGCTCCGGACCGGCGCCCTCGTACCCGTGCGGCAGCAGCATCGTCAGGCGCGAGGTCTGGCCCCACTTGGCCAGGCCGGAGACGATGAACTGGTCGACGATCACCTGCGCGCCGTTCATGAAGTCGCCGAACTGCGCCTCCCACAGCACCAGCGCCTCGGGCGCCTCCTGCGAGTAGCCGTACTCGAAGCCCAGGCAGGCGACCTCGGACAGCGGGCTGTTGTACAGCTCCATCGACGCCTGCGCGCCCGGAAGGTGCTTGATCGGCGCGTAGGCGCTGCCGTCCTTGGCGTCGTGCAGCACGAGATGGCGCTGCGAGAACGTGCCGCGCTCGGAGTCCTGGCCGGTCAGGCGGACGGGGACGCCCTCGGTGACGAGCGAGCCGTAGGCGAGCGCCTCGGCGTGCGCCCACTCGATCCCGCCGTTGGGCCCCATCGCCTCGCGGCGCTTCTCGAGCTGCTTGTGCAGCTTGGTGTTCCAGGTGAAGTCGTCGGGGACGGTCAGCAGGGAGTCGTTGATCCCGATCAGGGTCTGGGCATCGACCTTGGTGTCGGGCTCCTCGGAGCGCGAGCGGTCCATCAGGTAGGTGCCCGTGGCCTGGGTGTCGATCCCGCCGCCGGCGTCCTGCCACTCCTTGACCTTGCGCTTGACGCCCTGGTGCAGCTCGGTCAGCTCGGCGTTGAGCTGCTCGCGCTTGGCGTCGATCGCGTCCTGGGCCATCACCTGCTCGGCGACCAGCCGCTCGGCGTAGAGGTCGGCGACCCGCGGGTGCTGCTTGATGGTCTCGGCCATCAGCGGCTGCGTGTAGGCGGGCTCGTCGGACTCGTTGTGCCCGTAGCGGCGGTAGCCGATCAGGTCGATCAGCACGTCCTGGCCGAACTCCTGGCGGTACGCGAAGGCGAGCCGGGCGGCGTTGATGCAGGCCTCGACGTCGTCGGCGTTGACGTGGATGATCGGCAGGTCGAAGCCCTTGGCCAGGTCGGACGCCCAGCGGGTCGAGCGGCTGTCCTGCGGATCGGTCGTGAAGCCGACCTGGTTGTTGCAGATCAGGTGGACCGCGCCGCCGACCTTGTAGCCCTCGCGGCTCTGCAGGTTGAGCGACTCGGCCACGACGCCCTGGCCGGCGAAGGCCGCGTCGCCGTGGATCACGATCGGCAGCGCGATGTCGTCGTCCCGCGTGCCGCTGGCCTGGCCGCGGTCGGTCTGGGCGGCGCGGACGGCGCCGAGCACGACCGGGTTGACGAACTCCAGGTGCGACGGGTTGCTCTCGAGCACCACGCCGATCGACTTGCCGTCGGCCAGCTCGTAGCGGCCGGTCGCGCCGTGGTGGTACTTGACGTCGCCGGTGCCGCCCTGGAGGTCCTGGGTGACGGTCTTGGCGGCGGCGATCACGGAGCCGCCCTCGAACTCGGTGAACAGCGCGTCGTACGGGCGCCCGAGGTTGTGGGCGAGCACGTTGAGCCGGCCGCGGTGGGCCATCCCGATGATCACTTCCTGCGCCCCGGCGCGGGCGCCGGCGAGCTGGATCAGCTCGTCGATCACGGGGACCGTGATGTCGAGGCCCTCGATCGAGAAGCGCTTCTGGCCCAGGTAGGCCTTCTGCATGAAGCGCTCGAACGCGTCGACCTGGATCAGCCGCTCGAGCAGGCTCTTCTTGCTCTCGTCCGAGAGCGGCTGGCGGAACTCGCCGGACTCGATCTTCTCGCGCAGCCAGATCCGCTGGTCGTTGTCGGAGATGTGCTCGACCTCGTACGCGGTGGTGCCGCAGTAGGTGTCGCGCAGCAGCGGCAGCACGTCGGCGAGCGTCTGGCCGCCGCCGACGAAGATCCGCAGGATCGAAGCGGGGATCTGCTTGAGCAGGTCCGGGCTGAGGCCGAGCTTCTCGAGGTCGACGCCGATCTCGCGGGCGAGCTCCTCCGGCGACACGTTCGGCGGCGTCTCGAGCGGATCGAGCTTGGCCAGCAGGTGGCCGTGGCTGCGGATCGCGCGGACCAGCGACGTGGCGGCCTGGACGCCCTGCAGCAGCTCCATCGACGGCGCCTCGCCGGACGCCGGCGCCGCGGAGGCGGCGGCCGACAGCGACGGCTTGGGGAGCTCGATCGCGGGACCGAGGTCTGCCCCGAGGTCGGCGAAGAGCTGCTCGTAGAACTCGTGCTCGCCCTGGAGGTACTCCTCGACGACCTTCAGGAACTGCCCGGACTGCGCGCCCTGGATGATCCGGTGGTCGTAGGTCGAGGTCATCGTCATGACCTTCTCGGCGCCGATCGCCTCGCCGATCTCGCCGAGGCCGACGGGATAGGCGATCGAGCCGGTGGCGACGATCGTGCCGTTGCCACGCATCAGCCGTGGCACGGACGCGACCGTGCCGATCCCGCCGGGGTTGGTGAGCTGGACGTTGGCGCCCTGCAGGTCGTCGGCGGTCAGCTTGTTGTCGCGGGCGCGGGCGATCAGGTCGTTGAACGCGTCGAGGAAGCCGTCGAAGCCGAGCCGGCCGGCGTCCTTGATCACCGGCACCATCAGGGTCCGCTTGCCGCGGCGCTCGACGTCGACCGCGATGCCCAGGTTGACCTGACCGTGGTCGACCAGGGTCGCCGTCTCCCCGTCCTCGGCGGGCTCGTAGGTGTAGGCCATCGGCGGCAGCTTCTCGGTCGCGGCGCGGGCGACGGCGTAGCCGATCAGGTGGGTGAAGGAGACCTTCTTGCCGGCGGCCTTGAGCTGCTTGCGGCGGCCGTCGAGCGTGGTGATGGTGAGCGTGCGGAACGAGGTCGCGGTCGGGACCTGGAGCGACTCCTCCATCCCGCGGGCGAGCGCGGCGGCGCCGCCGCGGATCGGCGTGCGGGTGACCTCGGCGGCGGAGCGCCCGCCGTTCTTGGCGGCGTCGAGGACGTCGTCCTTGGTGATCCGGCCGTTCGGGCCGGTGCCGCGGACCGCACCGACGTCGATGCCCTCGACCGACGCGGCGCGGGCGGCGACCGGCGTGATCTTGGCGTCGTCGGGGATCGTGGCGGTGGCGCCGTTGGAGGACCCGCGGTCCGTCTCGGCGGTCTCCGCGGCGGGGGCGGGAGCGGCGGATCCTCCGGTCGACGAGGAGGCGGCGCCGGCCCGCACGTGGCCGATCACCTCCTGCGGGTGGATCGTGTCGCCGTCGCCGAACAGGCGCTTCTCGAGCACGCCGGTGGCGGGCGAGGGCAGCTCCATGTCGACCTTGTCGGTCGAGACGACGAGCAGGTCCTGTCCCTCGGTGACCGAGGCGCCCTCGTCGACGAGCCACTCGAGCAACGTGGCCTCGGTGACCGAGTCGCCCGCGGACGGCGTGACGATGTCGACGAGCTCGCCCTCGGCCTTCGGGGCGTCGCCGTTGCTCGACGAGGCGCCGGCGCCCTCGAGCTCGGTGTCCGACGGCCCGGGACCGCCCTCGCTGCTGCCGGACTCGCCGGATCCGGAATCGGTCGATCCGGAGTCGGAGGCCGAGCCCGAGGTGTCGATCTCGGCCACGACCGAGCCGGACTGGACGGTCTCGCCCTCCTCGGCGAGGTACGGCAGGAGGATGCCTGACGCGGGTGCGGGGATCTCGGCGTCGACCTTGTCGGTCGAGATCACGACCAGGTCCTCACCTTCGGTGACCGGATCGCCCGGCTTCTTCAGCCACTCGAGCACCGTGCCTTCCGCGACGGACTCGCCCATTTGGGGGAGCGTGACCTGGACCGTTGTGCCTGCCGCCATGAGACAACGAACCTAGCACTTGCGATTCCGTAGGGAGTCCGCCTCACAATCGCGCAAAAGCGCCCGCTGGATCGTGGTAAACCGTGCCGCGGCACGTGTGACGACGGACACACCGGGCCTACCAGCGGTAGGTACGTCGTCGTCCGGGTACCTCAGGGCGTTCTGGCGATCCGTTCCGGGTGCCGGCGCTCCTCGACGACGAAGCCGATCGATCCCACGAACGGCCCGACCGCGCCGATCACGGCGACGCAGACGGCCAGCCACAGCGGGATCACCCGCGCCCGGAGCGCCAGGACGCAGAGCACGCACATCAGGATCCAGCCCCACCCGTGACCCCAACCGAGGATCGTCTTCACACCGGGCGCCGTATCACTGACCCAGAGCGTGATCAGGCCGATGTAGATCGCCGAGTGGGCGAACGACAGCCACTTGAGGGTGCGGAACGACGGGCTGATCCGACGGCGTCCCGAGACCGACGCCGGGATCCGGCCCAGGCCGCTCAAGACTCGCCGCTCTCGACCAGGCGGGCCAGCGCGCGCAGCGTCGGCTCCGCGTGGGCCGGCCAGGCGTCGACGTCGGCCGGCCACCACTCGTGCTGGTCGTGCTCGGCGTCCCGCTCGACCTCCGCTCCCGGGGGCAGCCAGGCGACCCCGGCGAACATCACCATGTCGTTGGGCAACAGGATCAGCGCGTCGCCGCGCAACCGCTCGGGGACCACGCTCCACTCCTCCTGCAGCTCGCGGCGCAGGGTGTGCATCGGCGACTCGCGGGGGTCGACCGCGCCGGCCGCGCCGAGCGTCCAGCGCCCGGCCCAGGTCGCGACCCAGCCGGCCCGACGGCCGGCGAGCCAGCGGCCGTCGTGGCTGCGGACCACGCACTGGCCGGTCATCGAGCGGGCGGCGCCGCCGGGCAGCAGGCGCAGCGCCCAGCGGACCGGCTGCAGCTCCAGGTGGAGGCGGCCCTCGGCGTCGACGCGGTGGGCGGACAGCCGCGCGGAGAGGCCGTCGTGGCTGGGCGAGTCGCGGGCCTCCAGCGCGGCGATCGCCAGGTCGGCGTCGGCGGACGCGCCGGGCGCCGGCACGTACGGCTCGTCGGACCAGGCGAACGAGACGTCTTCGGGGGCCCAGGGGCCGCGCGCGAGGAGGTTCGGGGCCGGGGGCATCGGGTCCCAGTTTAGGCGTTCCCGCCGGCTACGCCGCGCCGTCGGTGACGGTGAGCCGTACGCCGAAGGCCCGCTCGACCAGCGCCGCCTGGCCCTGCGCGGCCCAGCGAGCCACGGGATCCCCGGCGGGGCCGGTGTTCAGCCGCAGGCGGACGTCGTCGCCATCGCGCGCGACCTCGACGGCTCGCACGGCCTGGTCGTGGCCGCGGTCCAGGCCCTCCGCCAGCCGCAGCGCCGCGGCCAGCCGCAGCAGCCGTTCGTCGTCGCCGTCGCGGGCCAGCGCGCGGAACGGCTTCATCGTCGGCGAGCCCTTGCGGTGGTAGCGGATCGCCTGGCCGATCAGGGCCGTCTCGGGCGGCGAGAACCCCGGGAGCCCGTTGGTCACGACCAGGTAGCGCCCGTGCTTGTGGTGGTCGTCGTGGTTGACCGCCGTGCCGATGTCGTGCAGCGTCGCCGCGGCCTCCAGCAGCGAGCGCTCGCGGGGGTCGGCGGGATGGGCGCCGCAGGCGCCGAGCTGGTCGTAGACCTCCAGCGCCAGTCGGGTGACGTGGCGCCGGTGCGGGCGGTCGTCGTCGTAGCGCGCGGCCAGGTTCTCGACCGCGGCGCCGCGCACGTCCGGGTAGGCGGCCAGTCCGTCCTGGCGTTCGAGATCGGAGAGCTGGCGTTCGAGGAAGATCCCGTCGCGGAGTCCGAACTCGGTCGCCTCGATCGCGTCGACGCCGGTGTGCTCGAGCACCGCGTCGATCGTGATCGCCGCGGCCAGGATCACGTCGCCGCGCGACGGCTTGATCCCGTCGACCGCGCGCCGCTCGGCGACCGGGAGGGCGGCCAGCTCGTCGATCAGCGAGCCGAGCGTCGCGCGCCGCACGCGCACCGCCTGGACGCCGAGGTCGGTCGAACCGTGGCGGTGCTGGACGGCGGCGGCGAGATTGCGCACCGCGCCGCCGACGCCGACCAACCGGTCGCCGATGCCGGTGGTCCAGTCGCGCTCGCCGAGCACCTTGCGAACGTGCTTGCGCAGCGCCTGCTGCTGGCCGTCGGAGGTCGGGCCGCTCCCGGCCAGGAAGCGCTCCGTCATCCGGACCGCGCCGAGACGCCACGACCCGACGTCGGTCGCACGCCGGTCGGCGGTGCGGACGAGCTGCATCGAGCCTCCGCCGATGTCGAGCACGCCACCGTCGCGCAGCGTCGTCGAGTTGATCGCCGCGAGATGGCCGTAGTGCGCCTCGGCCGCCTGACTGAGCACCTGGGGCTCCAGGCCCGTGGTCGCGCGGACCCGGTCGAGGAACGCGGCCTGGTTCGGCGCCTCGCGGATCGCGCTGGTGGCGACCGCCGACACCAGGTCGCCGGTCAGGCCGTGCGCGCGGCAGTAGTGGTCGAACAGCTCGGTCGCGATCAGCGCGCGCTCGATCGAGGCTGGTTGGAGCGCGCCGTCGGCGCCGAGGTCGGCCCCGATCCGGGCCGGCTCGTAGATCTCGCCGGCGCGCCACCAGGCGCCGCCCGGTAGGTCGGTCGCCGACCGGTCCGCCGCGTAGACGACCAGCCGGAAGCTGTTGGATCCGAGGTCGATGACCGCGCAGCGCGCGGCCGCGGCCCCGACCAGCGGAGCCATCAGTCGCTCTCGGCGCGCTCGATCAGTTCGATCCGGTAGCCGTCCGGGTCGCGGACGAAGCAGAGCAGCGAGCCACCCTCACGCACCCGGTACGGCGGCTTCTCCGGCTCGATCCCCTGCTCGGCCAGCGCGGCGAGGGTCGCCGCCAGGTCCGGCGACGAGATCGCGATGTGGCCGTAGCCGCTGCCGATCTCGTACTCGCTGACGCCGTGGTTGTAGGTCAGCTCCAGCCGCGGGCCGTCGCCCGGGAGGCCCATGAAGACGTTGGTCGCGGAGTCGCCGATCGGCATCCGCCGCATCTCCTCGAAGCCGAGGGCCGCGTAGAAGGCGATCGACCGGTCGATGTCGCCGATCCGGTAACAGGTGTGGAGCAGGGCCGCCATGCCTGGACGGTATCGAGCGGGTCGGCCGAGCCGAGCCGAGCCACGTCCGGCCGGGGCGCCACGGTCACCCGGTGGTTCGCGGAGCGCCGTCCCGTCAGTCTCCGCACGGTGATCTGCGACGATCGGACGATGGCCGAGCTTGTCGTGGAACGGATCGAGATCCCGAGCTTCGTGGGCAACTCGTACGTCGTCGGGTTTCCCGGCGGTCCGTGCGCGTTGATCGACGCCGGCGCCGACGCGGCGAAGATGACCGAGGCGGCCGCCCGCCACGGGATGACGCCCGCCGCGGTGCTGTTGACCCACCACCACTACGACCACGTGTCGGAGCTGGAGGAGATCCTCGACCGGGTCGGCGAGGTCGACGTGATGATCCACGCCTTCGAGCAGCCGCTCGCCGAGGAGTTCGCCACCGGCTACACGAAGAACATCGAGGACGGCGAGACGATTCGGATCGGCGACGACCTCGAATTCAAGGCGGTCGCCACGCCGGGCCACACGCAGGGGATGCTGAGCTTCGTCGGCCACGGCCACGTCTTCACCGGCGACACGCTGTTCCGCGAGTCGGTCGCGGGGGTCCGGGCGCCCGGTCACACGACCTTCGAGGACCTGCGGGCGTCGATCATGGACACGCTGCTCGCGCTGCCCGACGAGACGGTCGTCGTGTCCGGTCACGCCGAGCCGTCGACGATCGGCCACGAGCGCGAGCGCAACCCGTTCGTGCGGGTCTGGAGCGGCGTCGACCCCGAGGGCGACGAGCCGGTGATCGTCTCGCTGCCCGGTGACGACGGCGAGCCGGTCGACAGCGAGGTCCGGCTGGTCTTGGAGGCCCGCGACTACGACGGCGGCACCAAGTGCTGGATCCGCTGGCCCGACGGCTCCGACGACCTGGTGCCCGGCTCGAAGGTCAAGAGGTCCTGATTCGAGCGCGCTGCTCGCCGGGCACCGATCGAGACCGTCCCACCCACCCCCAAAGGTCCGTAGGCCGTAGGCCGAAGCCGAAACGGCGGTTCCGTACCTCGGAGGTACGGAACCCGACGCGGCGACTCGCCCGCCGACCGGATCCGTACCGCGAGTACGATGCAGCCATGGCGAACCGGCGCAACAGCAACGACGTGTCCGGTGACGACTCGACGACGATGCCCACCGGCCGGGTTCGGCGCGCCACGTCGATCGGCCGGCTCGCCGCCGGGGTGGCGATGCGCGAGGGCGCGACGCGGGTGACCAACTACGGGCGCAGCGCCGAGGATCGTGACGCCCGGATGTCGCAGCAGCAGTTCCGGACCGCCGAGCAGATCGTCGACGTGCTGGGGACGATGAAGGGCGCCGCGATGAAGGTCGGCCAGGTGCTGAGCTTCATGGACGTTGGCCTGGTCCCGCCGGAGCACCGCGAGGAGTTCCAGGCCAAGCTGTCCAAGCTGCGCGACATGGCCCCGCGGGTCGCCTTCCGCGACATGCGCCGGGTGATCGAGACCGACATGGAGGCGAAGCTCGGCGACGTCTTCGCGGAGTTCGACGAGGAGGCGATCGGCGCCGCCTCGATCGGTCAGGTCTACCGGGCACGGCTGCACGAGAAGCCGGCCGGCTGGGGAACGGACATCGCCGCGGTCAAGGTCCAGTACCCGGGGATCGACGCCGCCGTCCGGGCCGACCTGCAGAACCTGGGGATCATCCTCCGGCTCGCCAAGTCCGTCGCGCCCGGCATCGACGTCCAGGCGGTCGGCGACGAGATCCGCGAGCGGATGACCGAGGAGCTGGACTACGAGCTCGAGGCGTCCAACCAGCGGCAGATGGCCCGGCTCTACCGGGGACACCCGTTCATCGTGATCCCGGGCGTGGCGACCGAGCTCTGCGGCAAGCGGGTGATCGTCACCGAGTTCGTCGCGGGCGAGGGCTTCGATGCCTGGCAGCAGAAGGATCAGGACGAGCGCAACCGCCTGGCCGAGATCGTCTTCCGCTTCTACTACGGCGGGCTCTGGCGCGACGGGATGTTCTCCGCCGACCCGCACCCGGGCAACTCGATCCTGATGCCGGACGGGCGCGTCGCGTTCATCGACTTCGGGCTGTTCCACAAGATCTCGCGCGAGATGGTCGAGAACCAGGCGCAGTCGATCCGGCTCTGCCTGGCGGGCGACGCCGAGGCGCTGCTCCAGCACATGCGCGAGATCCGCTGGATCCCGCCCAACTCGGGGCTGACGCCGGACGACGCCATGGCGATCGCCGAGCAGCTCGTGTGGTACGCGATGGTCGACGAGGAGTCCCGCCTGCGACCCGAGCACGTGGCCGAGATGATCTTCGAGATCAGCGACCCGCGGTCGCCGCACTGGAAGCAGACCCGACGCGCGACCGTCCCAGCCGAGTACATGATGTCGCTGCGGTTGGCCGGAATGGCGATCGCCGTATGCAGTCAGTTGGATGCATCCGTGAACTACCACCGGATCGTTCGCGAGTGGCTCGCCGAAGACGAGCCGCAGAGCGATCTGGGCCGCGCCGAGGGCGCGTGGCTGCGCTCCCGCGGACGCTGAACACGGGCGGGATCTGCGAAACTGTCCGCTTGGTGCGGCCACTCCAGCGACGGCTCAGGATCTGCCGTGAGCGCCCCTGGGCGATGTCGGGGACCGCGCCGTGATCGGCATCCTGATCGCGCACGGACTGGCCGCGCTGCTCGCGCCGGAGCTGGTCAAGCGGCTCGGTCGTCGCGCGTTCCTTCCGCTCGCCCTGGTCCCCGCGGCCGCCGTGGTGTGGGCCGTGTGGCACACGGGGACCGTCAACGGTGGCGGAACCGTCACCGAGGTGCATCCGTGGGTGCCGACGTTGGAGATGGAGCTGGCGTTCCGCCTGGACGCCCTCTCGCTGCTGATGACGTTCGTCGCGGCCGGCGTCGGCGCGGTCGTCCTGGCCTACTGCGCCCGCTACTTCAGCGACGACGAGGACGCGCTGGGACGGTTCGCCGCGGTGCTCGTCGCGTTCGCCGGCGCGATGCTCGGGTTGGTCCTGTCCGACGACCTGTTGCTGCTCTACGTCTTCTGGGAGCTGACCACGGTCCTCTCGTTCCTGCTGGTCGGGCACCAGAGCGACCGCGCCAGTGCCCGGCGCGCGGCGATGGACGCGCTGATCGTCACCACCTTCGGCGGTCTGGCGATGCTGGTCGGCGCCGTGATCATCGGCGAGGCGGCCGGGACGTACCGGATCTCGGAGATCCTGGCCCAGCCGCCCGAGGCGACCGTGGCGGTCTCGGTCGGCGTCGCGCTGCTGCTGCTCGGGGCCCTGACCAAGTCGGCACTGGTGCCGTTCCACTTCTGGCTGCCCGGCGCGATGGCCGCGCCGACCCCGGTCAGCGCCTATCTGCACGCCGCGGCGATGGTCAAGGCCGGTGTCTTCCTCGTCGCGTTGCTCGCGCCGGCGTTCGCCACCGTCGCGCCGTGGCGCGAGACGGTGCTGGTGCTCGGCCTGCTGACGATGCTGATCGGGGCGTTCCGCGCGTTGCGGCAGTTCGACCTGAAGCTGCTGCTCGCCTACGGCACCGTCAGCCAGCTCGGGCTGCTGGTCGTGCTCGTCGGCCAGGGGAGTCGGGACGTCGCGCTGGCCGGCGTCGGGCTGCTGCTGGCGCACGCGCTCTACAAGTCGGCGCTGTTCCTGGTCGTCGGGATCATCGACAAGGCGACGGGGACGCGCGACCTGCGGGTGCTGTCGGGGATCGGCCGCGCTCGTCCCCGGCTGGCCGTGATCGCGGCCCTGGCGGCCGCGTCGATGGCCGGCGTCCCGCTGTTCGCGGGCTTCGCGGCCAAGGAGACGGCGTTCGACGCGCTGCTCCACGGCGACACGATCGACGTGCTCACCCTGGTGACGATCGTGATCGGCGTGGCGCTGACCGCGGCGTACGCGGCCCGGTTCGTATGGGGCGCGTTCGCCGACAAGCCCGGCGTGCCGAACCGACGCTGCCGCACCGCCGACGCGCGCTTCGAGGCCGCGCCGGGCGTGCTGGCGGTCGGCGGCCTGGTGCTGGGCGTCGGCTTCGCGCAGCTCGACCACCTGATCGGGGTCTACGCCGACACCGTGCCCGCGGCGCTCGACGAGCCGCTCCACCTGGCCGCGTGGCACGGCTTCGGCCTGCCGCTGCTGCTGTCGCTGGTCGCCCTCTTCGGCGGTCTGGCGATCGCCTGGATCCAGATCCGGCGCGGGGTCGAGAACGAGGTCAACCCCCGACACCACGGGTACGAGTCCCGGGACGCCTACGTCTCGACGATCCGGTTCACGGAACTGCTGTCGTTGCGCGCGGCCCGGGTCACGCAGTCCGGCTCGCTGCCGGTCTACCTGATGACGATCCTGATCGTGCTCGCGACGGCGCTGACGACCGCCGTGATCGTCGGGATCCCGTGGGACGTCCAGATCCACGTCTGGGACACCCCGCCGAACGCGCTGATCGGCGCGCTGGTCGTGGTCAGCGCGTTCCTGACCCTGCAGGCGCGGCGCCGGCTCAAGGCCGTGCTGCTGAGCGGCGTGATCGGCTACTCGATCGCCGTGCTCTTCGCGCTCCAGGGCGCTCCGGACCTGGCGCTGACGCAGTTCCTCGTCGAGACCGTGACCCTGGTCGTGGTGGTGCTCGTCCTGCGGCGCCTGCCGACCCACTTCACCGGCACGGTCTCGCAGCGCGGACGGCGGCGCCTGCACGTGGTGATCGGGATCACCGTCGGCGCGCTGATGGCGCTGGTCACGGTGCTCGCGGGTGGGGCCCGCGAGTCGGTGCCCGTATCCGAGCTGATGGCCGCCGCTTCGGTGCTCGCCGGCGGCGACAACATCGTCAACGTCACGCTGGTCGATCTGCGCGCCTGGGACACGATGGGCGAGCTGGCGGTGCTGGTCGTGGCCGCCACGGGCGTGACCAGCCTGCTCTTCCTGCGGCGCCGCACGCGGTCGATGCCGCGGTTGCACGACGCCGACGGCCGCCCGCGCGTGTGGCGGATCGATCCCGGGCGCGACGGCGCCGTCGAGCACCCGCACCGGGACGAGCCCGACGTGCCGGCCACCGTCGACGCGCCGCCGCTGCTGACCGTCGCCCGGACCGACGCGGGGGGCGCCGGCAGCGCTCGCCGCGCGCGGAGCTGGCTGATCGCCGAGAACACGCTCGCGCCGGAGCGGCGCTCGATCATGTTCGAGGTCGTCGTCCGCCTGATCTTCCACGCGATCCTCGTCGTCAGCGTCTACCTGCTGATCATCGGCCACGACCTGCCCGGCGGCGGGTTCGCGGCCGGGATGGTCGCCGGCCTCGCGCTGATCGTGCGCTACCTCGCCGGTGGGCGCTACGAGCTGGGGGAGGCGGCCCCGGTGGCGGCTGGTCTGCTGATCGGCCTCGGCCTGGTGATCGCCACCGGCACCGGATTGGCCGGGGCGATCTTCGGCGACGCCGTCCTTCAGGGCGGCAAGGTCCACCTCGACATCCCGCTGCTCGGACCGCTGAACCTCTACAGCTCGACGCTGTTCGATGTCGGCGTGTACCTGGTGGTCGTCGGGGTCGTGCTCGACGTGGTGCGCAGCTTCGGCTCCGAGATCGACCGTCAGGTCGACGAGGAGACGCACACCGCGCGGCCGACGGTTCCGACGGCTCCCGCTGCGGCGCCCCCGACGACGCCGCAGGAGGACCGCTCGTGAGCGTCAACGTCGTGATGGCGCTGATCGTCGGCGTGCTGGTCGCCAGCGGCATCGTGCTGCTGCTCGAACGCAGCCTGACCCGCGTGCTGCTGGGCGTCGCGATGCTCGGCAACGGCTTCAACGTGATGATCCTGACGATGGCCGGGCGGGCGGGCCGCGCCCCGATCCTCGGGCAGGACGACGACCGGCGGATCAGCGACCCGCTGCCGCAGGCGATGATCCTGACCTCGATCGTGATCACGTTCGCGGTCACCGCGTTCCTGCTGGCGCTCGCCTACCGGAGTTGGCAGCTCCAGGGCAACGACGAGGTCCAGGACGACGTCGAGGACCGCATGGTCGCCAGCCGGATCGCGGCCGAGAGCGACGACACCGGCGCGGACGCCGAGGCCGACGCCGAGGCGGAGGCGCTCGACGCGGTCCGCGAGACCGCGACGCTCGACGACGACGCGGCGATCGGCGCCGACCGGGTGGTCGGCGCCGACGGCGTGGCGACCACCAGCGATCTCGAGGACCTGCAGTGATCGCCGCGGAGATCCTCGTCCCGCTGCCGGTGATCCTGCCGCTGCTGGCGGCCGGCGTGAAGTTCTCGCTCGGCACCCGTCTGCCGCGGCTCAACCGCGCGATCAGCGTGATCACCTTGAGCGCCGTGCTGGCGATCGCGCTGGTGCTGCTGTTCGCGGCCGATCGCGACGGCCCGCAGGTCGCCGCGATGGGCGGATGGGACCCGCCGATGGGCATCGTCCTCGTCGCCGACCGCCTGTCGGCGCTGATGCTCGCGATCTCGGCGTCGGTCACGCTCTGCGTGCTGATCTACTCGATCGGGCAGGGCACCGCCGACGACGAGCGCGGCCTGCCGCTGGCCGTCTTCCACCCGACGTACCTGGTCCTCGCCGCGGGCATCTCGAACGCGTTCCTGGCGGGCGACCTGTTCAACCTCTACGTCGGCTTCGAGATCCTGCTCGTCTCGAGCTACGTGCTGATCACGCTCGGCGGGACCGCGTCGCGGATCCGCTCGGGGGCCACGTACGTGATCGTCAGCCTGCTCTCGTCGTTGCTGTTCCTGGCGGCGATCGGTCTGATCTACGGGGCCACCGGCACCCTCAACCTGGCACAGCTCTCGGTGCGGCTCGGCAGCCTCGACGACAACGTGCTGCTGGTGCTGCAGCTCATGCTGCTGATCGCGTTCGGGATCAAGGCGGCGGTCTTCCCGATGGCGGCGTGGTTGCCGGACAGCTACCCGACCGCTCCCGCCCCGGTGACCGCGGTCTTCGCCGGACTGCTGACCAAGGTCGGTGTCTACGCGGTGATCCGCACCGAGACCCTGCTGTTCCCCGACGGCCGCGTCGCGTCGGTGCTGATGGTGCTGGCCCTGCTGACCATGGTCGTCGGCATCCTCGGCGCGATCGCGCAGACCGACGTCAAGCGCATGCTCTCGTTCACCCTGGTCAGCCACATCGGCTACATGGTGTTCGGCGTCGCGCTCGGCAGTCAGCTCGGGTTGGCCGGCGCGATCTTCTACGCGATCCACCACATCACGATCCAGACCACGCTCTTCCTGACCACCGGGATGATCGAGCGGTCCGCCGGCAGCACCTCGAGCGAGCGCGTCGGCGGCCTGGCGCGGTCGGCGCCGCTGGTCGCCGTGCTCTTCTTCCTGCCGGCGATGAACCTGGCCGGGATTCCACCGTTCTCGGGCTTCCTCGGCAAGGTCACGCTGATCCAGGCCGGCGCGCAGGACGGCGGCGCCCTGGCGTGGCTACTGGTCTTCGGCAGCGTGGCGACGAGCCTGCTCACGCTCTACGCGGTCGCGAAGGTCTGGAGCCGGGTGTTCTGGCGGGCGCCGCGGGTGGCGATGCAGAGCGACGACGGCGACCCCCACGAGGACGAGGTCCCGGGCGCGACGCTCGGCGGGCGCCAGATCTCGCGCGGGGCGTCGATGCCCAAGCTGATGATCGGCGCGACGTCGGCGCTGGTGGTGCTGGGTCTGGCGTTCACCGTGATCGCCGGGCCGCTGATGGGCTACAGCGACCGGGCCGCCGGCGAGCTCGGCGACCCCGGCGCGTACGTCGGCGCGGTCGCGGACGTCGCGGTCTCCGCCGAGAACGCCCAACGCGTCCAGGAGGGCCGCTGATGCCCGTCCGCCGTGTCCGTCGTCGCGCGCCGAGCGCCGGCGCCTGCATCCTGCTGCCGGCGACGGTCGTCTTCCTCGTCTGCATCTGGCTGTTGCTCTGGGGCCGCGTCTCGCTGGGCCTGATCGCCTCGGGGACCGTGGTGGCGACGCTGGCGATGGTGCTGTTCCCGATGCCGCCGCTGGAGATCCGCGGCCGTCCGCGACCGCTGGCCGTCGTCGCGTTCGTCGCCCAGTTCGTGTTCGACGTCGTGGTCGCCAGCGTCCACGTCGCGTGGTTGGCGGTCCGTCCGGGTCCCGAGCCGCCGTGCGCGGTGATCGCGGTCGATCTGCGGACCCGGTCCGATCTGTTGCTGACGCTGGTGGCGGAGGGGCTGTCGCTGGTGCCCGGAAGCCTCGTGATCGAGGTCGATCGCGCCTCGATGATCATCTACCTGCACGTGCTCGACGTCCACACCGCGGACGACGTCGAGCACGAGCGTCGCCGGGCGGCGGAGTTCGAAGGACGGATGATCCGGGCGATCGGGTCGCCCGCCGATCGCCTGCGACTGGAACGGGACGTGCGCGGATGACCGTCGTCATTTGGTTGTCGGCGGCGATGCTGTCGGTCGGCGGATTCCTGGCGCTGATCCGGGTGGCGCGCGGTCCGTCGGCGCTCGACCGCGTCGTGGCGCTGGACGTGGTGCTGTCCGGCCTGATCGCGGCGATCGGGCTCGAGGCGGCCTACAACGAGCACGGCCTGACGCTGCCGGTGCTCGCCGTTCTCGCGCTGCTCGGCTTCGTCGGCTCGGTGACGATCGCGCGGTTCGGGGCCGAGAGCGAGCCCGACGACTCCGACGACTCCGAGGGCTCCGTCCGCTCCCGACCCGACGACCAGGAGCCGCGCGCATGACGTCCGTCCTCGACATCCTCTCCGCGGTCTGCCTGCTGCTCGGGGCGGCGCTCTCGCTCGCCGCCGGGATCGGGGTGCTGCGGTTCCCTGACGTGCTCAGCCGCCAGCACGCGGCCTCCAAGCCGCAGGTGCTCGGGCTGCTGCTGATCCTGGTCGGCGTCGGCCTGCGCCTGCGGACCGGCCTCGACATCACGACGTTGATCCTCGTCGCGCTGTTCCAGCTCACGACGGCCCCCGTGGCCGCGCACATGGTCGGGCGCGCGGCGTACCGCAGCCGACGCGTGCGCCGCGAGAACCTGATCGTCGACGAGCTCGGCGACCGCCTGAAGGCGATCGAGCGGGGCGACGACGACGTCGAGGTGGTCGCCGACGCCGACGCGCCGCGGCACCCGCCGGTCGCCTGACCGCGGCGACCTACAGCCCGACGAACCGCCCGTCCTGCTGCAACGGCTCGCCGTCGGCCAGGAGCTGCCCGCCGCGGCGCAGGTCGCAGATCAGGTCCCAGTGCAGGGCGGACTCGTTGACGCCGCCGGTCTCGGGGTACGAGCGGCCGATCGCGGTGTGGACGGTGCCGCCGATCTTCTCGTCGAAGAGGATCACGCCGATCGCGCGGTCGATGCCGAAGTTCGTGCCGATCCCGACCTCGCCGAGGAAGCGTGCCCCGCCGTCGGTGGCCAGCGCACGTTCGAGCTCGTCCTGACCCTGGTCGGCGCGGTGGGCGACGACCTCGCCGTCGCGGAAGGTCAGCTCGACCCCGGAGACGTCGAACCCGGCCGGGGCCGAGGGGACCGTGTAGCGGATCGTGCCCTGCGCGCTGGTCTCGATCGGCCCGGTGAAGACCTCGCCCGAGGGCATGTTGCGCTTTCCGTCGCTGTTGACCCACGTGCGGCCGGCGACCTGCAGCGTCAAGTCGGTGCCGTCGGCCAGGATCCGCAGCTCGCGAACGCCTTGCAGCCGCTCGATCAGCCGGGCCTGGAAGTCCCGCAGCTCCGTCCACGCCGCCACCGGGTCGGGGCGGTCGAGGAACATCGCGCGCGTGACGAACGCCTGCAGCTCGGGGAGCGTCAACCCGGCCTGCTCGGCCAGCGCGGGGGTTGGCCAGAGCGTCGTCGCCCAGCGGCGCTGGAGCGCGATCTCGCGCAGCGGATGGCGGGCGTGCGCGACCCGCGTCAGCCGCTCGGGGTCGATCGCGGCCAGCGTGCCGAGCGCGTGGGGCGCCTGGATCGACAGCGAGGCGTCGGCGTTCTCGGCCTCCGCGCGGTGGGTTCCCGCGACGGTATCGAGCTGACGGTCGCCGGCGTGCGCGAAGAAGCCCTCGGTCTGGCCCTCCAGCTCGACCCGGATCAGCGGCCAGGCGTGGCGCTGCAGCAGCGCGCGCTGCAGCTCGAGCAGCAGCGGCGCGGCGAGCTCGGTCGAGCGGATCAGGACCTGGGCGCCGGGCTCGGGGTCGAGGCAGTAGCCGACGAGCAGGTCGGCGAAGGCCGCCGGGTCGATCGGAGGGCCCGGCTCCGCGTCAGCGGTGGGGGCGTCGGGAGCGCTCATGGGGCCTGCATCTCCGGGAACCACTCCTCCAGGTGCTCGCGCAGCACCGTCCGAATCCACTGACGCTCGTCGGCGCTGGCCACGCGGAAGCGCATGATCAGCGCCTTGTCGCCGGTCGTCGGCACGTCGTTGACCGTCCAGCCGACGACCAGGCGCTCGAAGAGGAACTCGACCGCGCGGTGCCAGCTGTCCTCGCGCGTCGTCGCGGCCTGGCCGATCTCGCCGCCCACCGTCTCGGCGTAGACCTGGCGGGTCTTCGGCGTCATCGAGCAGCGCAGCTCGAGCGTCATCGTCCCGTCGGGGCGGGGGTACGCGACGGTCGGCAGCTTGGGGGCGGCCGCGGCCGGCTTGG
>JADMKN010000077.1:29082-32782 GCA_015478825.1 Patulibacter sp.
CTTGCGTTTCTTCGCCATCGTCGGAGCGTTCCAGTCTACGGACGAGCGGCCGCCGGCCCGTCGTCCCGGGCGGATAGTCTCCGACGCGATGGTTGCTGCGCCGTGCCCCCGCTCGAGTCCCGCGCGATGAGCTCCGGTCGGGCGGCCAAGGAGCTGGGACGCGGCGAGCGCGTGATCCCCGGAGTCTCGCGGCTGCGGTTGCCGCTGCCGTGGCCGGGGATCCCGCACGGCAACGCGTGGGCGGTCGCCGCGGGCGACGGCGTGGTGCTGTTCGACACCGGGATGCACCAACCCGGCTCGCTCGCCCACCTCGAGCGGGCGCTCGACATGGTCCACCTGCGGCTCGAGCTGGTGCGCCACGTCGTGCTCACCCACGCGCACGTCGACCACTGCGGCCAGACCACGCCGATCGTGCTGCGCTCGGGCGCCGAGGTCTGGTGCCATCCCGCCCACGAGCACCTCACCAAGTGGCTGGCGCGCCCGGACGAGTACTGGGAGCGCCGCGTCGAGATCGCGATGCAGTCCGGCGTGCCCGAGTCCGCCGTACGCGCCGCGTCCGAGCTGGTGCGGACCGACGACATCGGGATCGCCGGCGGATTGAAGGTCGACCACGAACTGGTCGACGGCGTCGAGATCGCGACCGACTTCGGGCCGTTCGTCGTGGTCGAGACGCCGGGCCACGCCCCGTCCCACGTCTGCCTGTTCAACGCCGAGCGGCGGATGCTGATCTCGGGCGACCATCTCCTCGGGCGCGTCTCGCTGTACTTCGACTACGGCTACACGCCCGACCCGGTCGGGGAGTTCCTGCACTCGCTCGACCGCATCGAGCAGCTCGACGCGCGGCTCGTGCTGTCGGGCCACGGCCGGACGTTCACCGACGTCGAGGGTCACATCCGGGCCAACCGCGAGCTCGTCGCCGAGCGGATCTCGCTGGCGGCGTCCGGAATGCTCGACGGCGAGCCGCACAGCGCGGCCGAGCTGGTCCCGCGGATCTTCGGCGTCGAGCTGACTCCGGAGAACGGCTCGTGGCTGCTGGGCGAGACGATGTGCTTCCTGCGGCACATGGAGGTCACGGGGCGGGTCGAACGGGTCACCGAGGACCCGGTCACGTTCCGGCTGACGTAGGGGGCGGCACCTTAGGTCAGCGTCCGCGGCGGAAGCCGAGAGCGAAGGGAGTAGCGCCACCGCGCTCCCGGGGGCTGCCCTGCGATCCGGTGCAGGTGGCGATGGACGACGTCGGCCTGCCGAAACGGCTCCGCCACGGTGTCCGCGGTCTCTCCTACATCGATGATGGCGAGCGATACGCCCGACGCCGCGAGTGCTGCGTCGTGGTCGACGACCATGGCTCGGTCCTTGGTGACCAGGACGACGTGATCGTTCTCGCGGGCAAGGTCGTCGAGCAACGCTGGGTCCTTGACGCCCCGATGGAGACGTTCCGGCACGGTCTGGACCCGGTAGCCGCGATACTTCATGCCACGCGCCATCCGCTTCCACATGCACTCGTCGAGGACGATCAGCGGTTGGGCGTAGGTGATCACGCGGCGATGGCCTCGGCGACGGCGCGCTCGTATTCAACCGCCGCTTCGATTTCCTCGCGGGTCAGGTCGTAGTCCTCCATGAGGATCTCGCGACCTTCTGGCGTCTCGGCGAGTCCCGCTACGAACTCGGTGGACAGCCGGTGGCCTGCGACGGTCACGCTTCCCGCCAGCACCTCGGGATCGACGCGAATCTCCTCGCGCGGCTGCTTGACGGCCACCCAACCACCCTGCGTCAGGGCCTCTCGAACGCTACGAAGGTTCACGAGGGTGGGCGACGCAACTGCCTGCTTGATGCCGTAGGCGGCATCGAAGTAGACCTGCTCGTCCTCGTCCCAGAGTACGGCCAGGGCACCGTCGTGCTCGAGGTCCGAGGTCGAGAGCGGCCATTCCCGACCGTACCGATCGCGGAGACCCTCGACGATCGATCGGATCTTCTTCGGCGTCAGACCCTCGTCGACGAGGTAGTGGACGAGAACGGCTTCTCCTGCGTCCGCGTACGAATACACCCGAGGGCGTTGCGAAACCGAAGGGATCAGTCCGTAGCGTGCCCACGACCCGATGCGGCGGGGTGAGACACCAGCGAGACGGGCTACGTCTCGCGCCGTATACCTCCCGATCGCTGTCACCTCGCGGCTCACAAGTCCAGGCTACTCGATTCACCCGCTATCGCCACGAATCTGGGTACCGGTCCCGGTGGCGTCTCGGCTCCCGTGGAGCGCTGCATCACCACGGGCGACGACCCGCACGCGGGAGGCCTACCATTGATCGGAATGCGTATCGACGAGATCATCGAGACGTCCCCCGACCCGACGTTCTCCTTCGAGTTCTTCCCACCGAAGACGGACGAGGCGGAAGCCGCGCTGCACGGGGCGCTGGAGACCCTGCGCGAGATGGACCCCTCGTTCGTCTCGGTGACCTACGGCGCCGGAGGCAGCTCGCGGGACCGCACGATCAACGTCGTGCGCAGCCTCCGCCTGGAGCACGGGATGGAGGCGATGGCCCATCTCACCTGCGTCGGCGCGACCAAGGACGAGATCCGCACGGTGCTCGGCAAGATGCGCGAGGCCGAGATCGACAACGTGCTGGCGCTCCGCGGCGACCCGCCCGGAGGCGAGGAGAAGTTCGCGCCGACGCCCGGCGGGTTCGCGTCGTCCCCGGAGCTGACCGCGCTGCTGGCGGAGGAGTTCCCGTTCTGCGTGGGCGGCGCCGCCTACCCGGAGCCGCACCCCGACGCGCGCCACGACGACGACGACGTCGAGACCGCGAAGGCCAAGGTCGCCGCGGGCGCGCGGTTCCTGATCACCCAGATCTTCTACGACAACGCCGACTACTTCTCGTTCGTGCAGCGGCTGCGCGACGAGGGCGTCGACGTCCCGGTGATCCCCGGCCTGATGCCGATCACCTCGATCGGCCAGTCTCGTGGCTTCCTGGCCAAGATCGGCGCGCGGATCCCGGACGCCTACCGTCGCGAGCTGGACGCCCGCGAGGACGACCCGGACGCGGTCAAGGACCTGGGCGTCAGCTACGCCACGCAGCAGGCGGCCGAGCTGCTCGCCGCCGGGGCCCCGGGAATCCACTTCATCACGATGAATCGCAGCCCGGCGACCCGCGCGATCCTGTCGACCCTGCGGCTCCACCGCCCGTGGGAACCGGCGCAGAAGCCCCGCGCTGCCGCGCCGACCAGCGCCGCCTGACAACCTAGGCCCATGGTCAACTTCGGGCAGCTCGGCAAGGCACTGGACGCGGCGAAGTCGCTCGCGGGCCAGCACAGCGACAAGATCACCTCGGCGATCGACAAGAGCGTCGAGGCCGTCGACAAGGCGACCGGCGGCAAGCACAGCGACAAGATCGCCGAGGGCGGCGCGAAGCTGAAGGACGCGGCGGGTCAGCTCTCGGGGCAGGACGTCGCGCGCCCGGCCGATCCGGATACCGGCGCGCCGCCGACGCCCGCGAAGGACGCCCCGGTCCCGGACCCCGGCAACGTCGGTCCGGCGGTGGCCGACGCTCCGGTGGTCGACCCCGAGGCCCCGGTCGTCGACGGAGACGCGACGGTGGTGGACCCGGGCAGCACCCGCGCGGGTGACGCCCCGGTCGAGGATCCGGACGCCCCGAAGGGCGCCTCCTGAGGGGAAGCCGTTCCCGCCGCGACCCGGGGCCGCGGC
>JADMKN010000078.1 GCA_015478825.1 Patulibacter sp.
CGGCAGATCGCTGTGCTTGGCGAGTTCGTTCCGATAATCGGAACGAACTCGCCAAGGACGATAGGCCCACCCCCGCCGACCGTCAGGCGGCCACCGGCGCCTGCCCCGTCCGCACCCAGACCCGCTGGCCGACCTGCAGGTCCAGGCGGGCGGCTTCGCCGCGGGTGGTCTGGGCCGACAGGGGGCCGTGGTCGGGGTCGAGCAGGTCGATCCGCACCTCGAAGCCCAGGTGGACGACGCGCTCGACGGTGACCGCGACGGCATCGCCGACCGGCTCGTGCGCGAGCACCAGGTCGTGCGGGCGAACCAGCTCGCCGCGCAGTCGGGCGGTCGGCCCGAGGAACGACTTGACGAAGTCGTTGGTCGGCTCGTCGTAGACCTCGCGTGGGCTCCCCCACTGCTCGATCCGGCCCTCGGCCAGGACCGCGATGTGGTCGGCGACGTCGAGCGCCTCCTCCTGGTCGTGCGTGACCAGCACGGTGGTGACACCGGTCTCGGACTGCAGGCCCCGCAGCCACTGGCGTAGGTCGTCGCGGACCTTGGCGTCGAGCGCGCCGAACGGCTCGTCGAGCAGCAGCACCTTCGGCTCGACGGCCAGCGCGCGGGCGAGCGCCATCCGCTGCCGCTGACCGCCGGAGAGCTGCGCCGGGTAGCGCTCCTGGTAGCCGGCCAGGCCGACGATCTCGAGCAGCTCGTCGACGCGCCGGGCGATCTCGGCCCTCGGGCGCTTGCGGATCGACGGCCCGAAGCCGACGTTGTCCCGCACGTTGAGGTGCTTGAACGCCGCGTAGTGCTGGAAGACGAATCCGATCTCGCGCGACTGCGGCGGAATGAACGTGACGTCCTCGCCGCCGATCACGACGGTTCCCGCGTCGGGGACCTCGAGCCCCGCCACCGCCCGCAGCAGCGTCGACTTGCCCGAGCCCGACGGCCCGAGCAGCGCGGTCAGCGAGCCGCCGGGGATCGACAGGTCGACGTCGCGCAGGGCGTGGTAGTCGCCGTAGTGCTTGTTCAGCCCGGCGACGACGATCGCGTGCGACTCGCGCGCGGCGATCGCCGACGACGACGGGACCAACCGGCGCAGGTCGTCGGGCCCGGTCGCCGCCTGCGTATCCGGGGTCGCCGGTGCGGTTGTGGCGTCGGTCATGCGGAGTGCCTTTCGGAGCGCTTGCGGTCGAGCACGGTCATCAGCAGCAGCGTGATGATCGCCAGGGCCATCAGCAGGGTCGACGCCGCGTAGGCGCCGTAGGTGTTGTGGTCGTCGATGTAGCGGGAGTGGACGAGCAGGGTCAGCGTCTGGGACTCCCCCGCGACGCCGGCCGAGACCATGATCACCGCGCCGAACTCGCCGAGCGCGCGTGCGACGGTCAGCACGACGCCGTAGGTCAGGCCCCAGCGGATCGCCGGCAGGGTGATCCGCCAGAAGGTCTGCCAGCGCGACGCGCCGAGCGTGGCGGCGGCCTGTTCCTGCTCCTCGCCGATCTCGTGCAGCACCGGCTCGACCTCGCGGACGACGAACGGCAACGTCACGAAGATCGTCGCCAGGACCATGCCCGGCAACGCGAAGATCACCTTGAAGCCGGCGCCGTCGACGAACCCGAACCAGCCGTCGGCCCCCCACAGCAGGATCAGCGAGGCGCCGACGACGATCGGCGAGACCGCGAACGGCAGGTCGACGATCGCCTGGACCACGCCGCGTCCGCGGAACCGCCCGCGGACGAGGGCCAACGCGGTCGCGATCCCGAAGATCACGTTCAACGGGACGACGATCGCGACGATGATCAGCGAGAGCTGCAGCGCCGAGATCGCAGCCGGGGTCGTGATCGACGCGACGAACGCGCCGACTCCGTCCTCGAACGTGCGGAAGACGATCAGCAGGATCGGGACCGCCACGAGCAGTGCCAGGTAGGTCAGCGCGATCGTGCGCAGGGCGAGCTGGGAGCGTCGGCCCGGGCCGACGCGGTCGGGCGTGGCGGTGCTCATGCGTTCTGCTCCTCGCGACGCGACGCACGACGGCCGGCGACCCGCAGCAGCAACAGCACCACAAAGGCGATCAGCAGCAGCGTCACCGAGACCGCCGCGGCGGTTGCGAAGCGATCGATCTCGATCTGCTTCTGGATGTACTGCGACGCGACCTCGGTCTGCTTCGGGATCCCGCCGCCGATCAGCACGACCGAGCCGTACTCGCCGATCGCGCGGGTGAAGGCCAAGCCCGTCCCGGTCAGGATCGCGGGGAGCAGGGTCGGCAGGATGATCCGGCGGAAGATCGTCAGGTTGCCGGCGCCGAGCGACGCCGCGGCCTCCTCGACCTCCTTGTCGATCTCGATCAGCACCGGCTGGACCGCCCGGACCACGAACGGCAGCGTCACGAACAGCAGCGCGATCACCAAGGCCGGGCGGGTCGCGTTGAGCTGGATGCCGACCGGGCTCGACGGCCCGTAGAGCGACAGCAGCACCATGCTGGCAACGATCGTCGGCAGCGCGAACGGCAGGTCGATCAGCGCGCCTACGAACCGCTTGCCCGGGAAGTCGTCGCGGACGAGGACCCAGGCGATCAACGTGCCGAGCACGACGTTGATCAGCGCGACGACCAGCGACACCCCAACCGTGACGAGCAGGGCCGCGCGAGCGGCGGGAGCATCGATCGCATCGACGAAGCCGCCAATGCCGTTGTCGAACGCCTTGACCGAGATCGCCGCCAGCGGCAGCAGGACGATCACGCTCAGCCACAGCGTGGCGATGCCGAGCCCGAGCGGCCCGACGCCGCCGACGGCCCGCCGGCCGAAGCGTCGACGTGACCCTCCGACCGGCCGGTTCACGATCGAGGTCGCCATACGTCAGGCTCAGCCCGTCGCGTCGTCGTAGATCTTGGCGATCGAGCCGTCGTCGGGATCGAACAGCGCCGGGTCGACCGCGCCCCAGCCGCCGAGATCGTCGATCGTCCAGAGCTTCTCCGGGACCGGGAACTTGTCCGCGTACTCGGCGGCGACCGCATCGTCGACCGGGCGGAAGCCGGCCTCGGCCCACAGCTTCTGCCCCTCGGGCGAGAGGTTGAAGTCGAGGAACGCCTGCGCCTGCTCCGGGTGCTTACTGGTGTTCAGGACCGCTATCGGGTTCTCGATCTTGAACGTGACGGGCGGCGTGACGTGCTCGACCGCCTCGCCCTCGCTCGCGATGAACAGCGCCTCGTTCTCGTAGCTGAGCAGCACGTCGCCGGTGCCCTGGAGGAAGGTCTCCGTGGCCTCGCGGCCGGACTTCGGCTGGACCTCGACGTGCTCCGTGACGAGCTGCTCGACGAAGGCCAGTCCGGCGTCGCCGTCCTTGCCGCCGTCGCTCTTGGCCGCGTACGGGGCCAGCAGGTTCCACTTGGCCGAGCCGGAGCTGAAGGGGTTGGGCGTCACGACCTCGACGCCGTCCTTGAGCAGGTCGTCCCAGTCCTGGATGCCCTTCGGGTTGCCCGCGCGGACGACGATCGTCACGACCGAGCCGAAGGCGAGGCCCTTCTTGTTCGCCTCGCTGTTCCAGTCCTCGTCGACGATCCCCTTCCGGACCAGGCGGGTGACGTCGGGCTCGACCGAGAAGTTGACGACGTCGGACTCCAGGCCGGCCTCGACCTTGCGGGACTGATCGCCGGACGCGCCGTAGGACTGCGCGAAGGTCACCCCCGCCCCCGCCTCGGTCGCCTGGAAGGCCGGGATCAGCTTGTCGAAGCCGACCTTGGGAACCGCGTAGGCGACCAGCGAGAGCTTCGCCCCCGCGCCGTTCGTCGCCCCGACCGACGCGGCCGCGTCGCCGTCCGTGCTGTCGCTGGAGCCACCGCAGCCGGCGAGGACCAGGCCGAGGGTCGCCGCCGTGGGCGCGAGAAGTCGTCGTGGGTTGCGCATCGATCTACTTTCGGATCCCGTCAGGGTTAATCCTGATCGGATTTAAGGAGATTAGCGATTCACCCTACCGCTCGCGCGCCCGTGCCGGCCGCGCTTGTCGAGTTCGTTCCGACTATCGGAACGAACTCGACGAGGACGACGGATCCGCGTCATCCGTCGTGTTGCGCATCCGGTCGAGCCAGCGTCCGACCACCTCGCCGGCCGGCCCGGACCGCCGCACGGCGGGGTCCACCTCGGCGGCGAAGCGGCGCAGCGCGGCGGCGAGCTGCCGCTCGTCCTCGGTCAGCGCGCCGTCGAACGTCGGATCGAGCAGGTGCCCCAGCGGATCGACGGAGAGCATCCCGAGCAGGTCGAGGGCGACCTCCAGCCGTCGCGCCGCCGGCGCCGTTCCCGCTCGCCCCTCGCCGTCGTCCCCGCGTCGGGTCGAGACGACGTCGAGCTGTCCGCGCCAGAGCTCCGCCGTCACCGTCCGCCGCGAGGGCGACAGGCTCGTCGCGTACGCCCCGCCGCGCTCGCGCACCGCAGCGGTCGTGTTCAGCACCTGCCGGACGTCGTGGGCGATCCGGTGGAAGGTCTCGTCGCTGAGCCCGAAGCCGACGAACAGCATGTGCCGGGTCAGCAGCAGCGCCTGGACGATGCCCGCCAGCGCGTTGCGCTCGGCGCCGAACCGCAGGTAGTCGTCGCGGGTCAGCACCACTCCGTGGAGCTGTCCGTCACGGACGGTGCCGTGGAGCTTGACGATCCAGTGGTCGGCCGCCGACTGCCCGTCGAACGGCAGCACCGCGATCCGCTCGGCCCCCGCGTCCCGCCAGGCCCGTTCGAACAGGTCGTCCCAGTTGGTCGACGCCGCCTCGACCACCGGCAGCGAGGCGAGCAACTGGTGTTGCAGCGCGACCCGCGACGCCGACGTCAGACGCTCCAGCAGGATCCGCTCGAGCTCGCCCGCGCCGAGCCGGCTCTGGATCAGCGCCGCCCGGTCGCGCAGGTCGATCCGGGCCAGCGCGTCGCGGTCGTCCTCCATACCCGCTTCGGCGATCAGCTCGTCGAGCAGCCCGACCCACGACGGCAACCCCGCGCCCATGCTGACCCCGGCGCCGACGAACGGCACCAGCCGGCCCTCGCGAGCGAGCTGCGCCAGGTCGAGGATCCGGGCGTAGAGCTCGGTCCCGAGCGACGACGCCAGCTCGGCTTCGACGCCGGCCGCTCGCCGCGCCCGCTGCGCCGCCGCGTAGTGCTCGTGGTCGAAGCAGACCAGCGCGACGTCGGGCCCGTCGGGCCGCGCGTGCAGCGCCGTCCGGGCCGCCTCGATCTGGCCGGCGCCGTGCTCGCCGGCCAGATCGAGG
>JADMKN010000079.1 GCA_015478825.1 Patulibacter sp.
ATCAGCGCGAGCAGGTCAAGGCCGCGCTGATCGGTGGTGCCGCTGACCGCCTGCCGGGCGACCGGCACGATGTCGCGGGCACGAACGGCCGAGAGGATGATCCAGGCGGCCTGGTCGTCGGTCTCGGGCGTGGCGGCGTAGGCGCGGCGGCCGAACTCGCGGCCCGAGGAGCCCTCGCCGGCAAGGATGTCCGCGACGTCGAAGCGACCGCCGGCGTGGACGGCCCACTCGATCGCCTTCGGGTCCGGGTCCATCGCGCGCAGGATCTCGAGCCGCTGGCGTAGGAAGACCTCGTCCCACTGGAACCGGCGACGTCCGCCGCGCTGCTGACCGCCCCGGTTCTGTCGGCGGCCGCGGGGGCGGCGCTTGCGCTTGCCGGAGCCCTCGCCCTCCTTGGCCGACGCCTTGGTGGCGCCCTCGGCCTGCGCCGGGTCTTCGCCACCGGAAGCGGCCGGCGTGGCCGCCTCGCTGTCGGCCTCGGTCGTCGCGGCCGGGGTGTTCTCGGGCGCGACGGGCTCGCTCGCGGCCGGGGTCTGCTCGGCCGGGGTCTCGGCGGTCGGGTTGCCGGCGGCGTCGGCGGCCTCGGGGGCAGCGGTGGACGCGGGGGTCAGGGGAGCAGCGTCGTCGGGCGACGCGGACACGGACGGTGTCTCCACGGGCGGGTTGGCCGTCCCTTCCTCCGCGGCGCCCTCGGGCGCCTGCGGGTTGACCTGCGGCTCGGTGTCGTCGGCAGAAACCACGGTCCCCGAAAGCTACCGCGCCGGGCGGTGATCGTGGCGGGATGTCAGCGTCGTTGCGGGCGGTGGCGCGCCTGCGCGCGCCCGCGAGGGCCGAACCCGAGGTCCGCGCCGCGCGGCCCCGGTGGCGTCGGCTCGGCGGATCGGATGAGGCAGCGGACGCGGAGCCGCCGATTCGTGCATACTTCTCAACCCCGAGGGGGCGTAGCTCAGTTGGTTAGAGCGCCGGCCTGTCACGCCGGAGGTCGCGGGTTCGAGTCCCGTCGCTCCCGCTCCCGAGGATCACGAAAGCCCCGCATCGCGGGGCTTTCTGCGTTTCCGGAGCCGGTGGCCACGCACGATCCCCTGCACCGCTCGCCACACGGAGCGCTGGGCCCTAACGTCGTTCGTCGGTCCGATCGGCCTGCCGCCCTGATCGCCCGGTTCTTCGATGCGCCTGTCTTGGACGTCCCCGCGCCCCTTCGTATTGCTGCTCGCGTTCGCGGCGTTGCTGGCCGCCGTCCTCGGCGTGCTCGTGCTTGCGGTTCCGGGTCAGGGAGCTCCGAGCGCCGGCGAGCTGCGCGATCGGATCGAGCGGCAGCGGCAGAAGGAGTCCCGCCTGTCGAGCACCGCCGAACGGCTGCAGCTCGTCGAGCGGCGCGCCACGCAGGCCGCCGACGCGGCCCAGGCGCGGCTCGACGAGGCCCAGGCCGGACTCGACGGCGCTCGGGAGCGGTTGGAGTCGACCACGGGGGAGCTGCGAAAGGCTCGCGCGAACCTGGTCCGGCTGCGAAAGAAGCTCGCGCGCTCACGCGAGGTCCTGGCCGACGTGCTGCGGGCCCGCTACCTGGCGGAGCCCCCGAACTTGGTCGACGTCGTGGTCGAGGCCGACGGCTTCGACGACCTGCTGGAGCGGGTCGAGTTCCTGCGGCGGGTGCAGAACCACGACACCAAGACCGTGGCCGCCGTCCGTGACGCGCGCCGGGCGGCGGTGAGCGACGAGCAGCGGCTGACGCGCCTGCGTCGCGATCATCAGCGGCAGACCACCCAGGCGCAACGCCAGCGTGACGGCATCGCCACGATGGCCGCCGGCCTACAGCAGCGCAAGGCTGACGCGACGCGCGCGGCCAGCGCCCGCCGCATGGCTTTGCGCGACACGCGCGCCGGACGCCGGGGCGCCGAGCGCGAGCTCGATCGCCTGCTCGCCGCGGAGCGCCGCCGGGCGCAGCAGTTCTCGGCGCCGGCCAGCGCGGCGGCGCCTCGCGGCGGAGCCAGCGCCGACACCCGCGGCTGGGCGATCCCCTGGGCGATCGTCCAGTGCGAGTCCGGCGGGGTCAACCACCGTCCCAACTCGGCGGGCGCGTCGGGCTACTACCAGTTCATCCCGCAGACCTGGCAGGCGATGGGCGGCAGCACCCGGCACGCGTACCAGGCGTCCCGCGCGGAGCAGGACCGTCTGGCGCGCAAGCTCTGGGCGAACGGCGCGGGAGCGGGCAACTGGGACTGCGCCGCGATGGTCGGCATCACGGGCTGAGCAGTCTGGTCGACGTCGGCCCGACCGCGCCGGAAACGGCGGGCGGCACCGCATCCCGCGTTGGCCGTTCAGGCCGGCTCGTCGATGATGGCCACGAGCTGCGCGGCACGTTCGGTGCTCATGTCGACGATGCGGTCGAGGTGCGGGTCATCCCAGAGCTCGTGGGCGATCTCGCGGCGGACTTCGAGGATCACGGCGGGCGCGCGAGAGGCCAGCGAACGCAGGCGACGACGCGCGGACGCCGCACCCAGACCCGCGTCGGCGAGCATGCGGTCTAGATGGCGACGCCGGAGGTAGTCCGGTCGGTTCTCCCCGCCGACCTTCACCGCCATCTTGCGGTCCATCGGCTTGACTTTCCAGTAGGCCGCCGAGTTCAGGACGTCGTAGATCGGGGCGAGGGAAACGCCTTCGAGACCGTAGAGCAGCGAGTAGTTCTTGCCGTGCGCATCGTGGTTGGCGGCGATGAACGACAGGGCCCACGCGTCGAGTAGTCGGGGCAGCTCGGCCGCCGGTCGGGTCGCCGCACGCCGCAGCAGGTCGAAGCAGTCGGTCAGCGATGGGCCGCCCTCGTTCTCGTACTTGCGATTGCTGGGGATCCCGAGTGCCTGGCAGAAATCCTCCTGATGCAGGCGCAGCAGGTCGCCGTCCTCCGGGGACGCGTAGCGGTCGTAGCGCTCGACCAGCAGCATCTCGGTCTCGCCCACCCTGTGAGGGATCGCGGGCGCGGTGGCGAGGCCGAGCCGCTTGCCGATCCGCGACCACATCGCCTCGTTGAGGACCGTCGCCGGCAGGCCCTTGATCGGCGTCTTGAGGATGTGCGTGGACGGTTGACCGCCGACCGGGAGACCGACCCGGCCTTCGCCGACGACGACCGGCAGCTTGTCCTGCGCGCCCGCGAGCGACAGTCGGAACTCACCGTCGGGTCCGGCCGCCATCGGCCGCGTGGGCAACTCGATGACCAGGCTGGCCAACGCCGCGTCGTCGAGCCAACGAACACCGGCCGCTTCGGGGCCTGGTCGGCCCCCGACCGGGTAGAGGCTGAGCGCGCCCGCGCAGTCCCCGCCGATCTGCTCGAGGATCGAGAACTCGTTGTTCGCGCTGATTCCCAGCCTCTGAGCGAGGAGCTTGCGCAAATCCCCCTCGGGAAGCAGTCCCTCGAAGAACGCCCGGACCTCGTCGGGGGAGTACCCCATGTCAAGGGGAAGCGACTGGGATATCGGCGGCCGCTCGCCCGCGATCCAGTCCGCGGAGTACGAGAAGGTCAGGCGGTGACCGTCGTCGTGGAGCTGCCCGGCGATCTCGCCGAAGCACCAGACCTCAAGGACGCGATCGGACATCGAGCCGCACCTCGAGGCCGACAGCACGGGCGACGCGGAGCGCCCGCTCGAGCTCGACCGTGGGCTTGCCGTGCTCGAGGTCGTGGAGAAAGCGCAGGCCCACCCCGCTCGTCAGGGCCACGTCCTCCTGGCGTAGCCCCGCCCGCTTTCGGGCATCGCGCACGATGTGCCCGAACGTCTGACTGTCGTCGATCATCTTCATCTTCCCGTTCGGGAAGATAGCAGAACCCTCCTCTCCGCCCTGGCGCGAATCTTCCCGTACGGGAACTTCTAGGCGTAGGTGGCGTGTTGGTGGGCGCATCTTCCCGCTCGGGAAGATGCGCCCAACGCGCGTGGCACGCGAGCATCGCTCCGCGAGGGTCCGGCATCCAACGATCTGCGGCGCATCCCACGACGGCCGCCGATGACTTCTCGGGCGGCCCGCGGTCTTGACCTGCGAACCCCTTGAACCACCGCCCCGAAGGAATCGCACCATGTCCACCAAGCCCCGCATGATCTTCGTCAACCTCCCGGTCCAGGACCTGCCCGCCACGAAGGAGTTCTTCGCGAAGCTCGGGTTCGGGTTCGACGCGCGGTTCAGCGACGAGCACGCCGCGGCGATGACCGTGAGCGACCAGGCCTCGGTGATGCTGCTGACCCGCGAGCGGTTCGCCGACTTCACCAAGAAGCCGATCGCGGACGCCCGCGAGACGACCGAGGCGATCTTCGCCGTCTCGGCCGAGAGCCGCGAAGAGGTCGATCAGCTCGCCGACGCCGCGCTGGCCGCGGGTGGCGCCCCCGCCAACGACCCGCAGGACTACGGCTTCATGTACGGCCGCAGCTTCCAGGATCTCGACGGTCACCTCTGGGAGGTCATGTGGATGAGCCAGGAGGCGATCGAGGGCGGACCGGCCGACATGGCGGACGCGGCCTGAGGCGACCCGCCGAAAGTGGTTCGTCAGATCCTGCCCGCTCGGGGCTCCCGGCCCCCGCCGCGCAGGGTCCTGCGGTGCGGCAAATCGCCTCACCAGCCGCTCTCGATCGTTCTACGATGTACCGCGTGCCGACGACAACGCCCCCGAACCTCTCGTTCGAGCAGGAGCTCGAGTCCCACCGTCGCGGCCTGACCGGGTACTGCTACCGCATGCTCGGGTCGGCGTCCGAAGCCGAGGACGCCGTGCAGGAGGCGATGGTCCGCGCGTGGCGCGCGTCCAACCAGCTCACCGCGCCCGGCGCGCTCAAGTCGTGGCTCTACCGGATCGCCAGCAACGTCTGCATCGATCAGATCCAGAGCCCGCAGCGCCGCGCGATGCCGATGGACCTGAGCCCGGCCGGCAAGGCGGCGGGGGAGTTGGGCGCGCCGCTGCCCGAGACCGCGTGGGTCCACCCGATCGCGAGCGGTCGGGTGATCGGCAGCGCGGGTGACCCCGCCGACGTCGCCGGGTCGCGCGAGACGTTGCGGCTGGCCTTCGTCGCGGCGCTGCAGCACCTGCCGGCCAAGCAGCGGGCGGTGCTGGTGCTCTGCGAGGTGCTCCGCTGGAAGGCGAGCGAAGCCGCGA
>JADMKN010000080.1 GCA_015478825.1 Patulibacter sp.
CTGGAGCTCGCGGCCACGGTCGAGAACCTGGGCGCCGCCGCCTACCTCGGCAAGGCCGCCGAGATCGAGAACGAGGAGGTGCTCGCCGCCGCGTTGAGCATCCACTCCGTCGAGGCCCGCCACGCCAGCGCGCTCAACGTGCTGCTGGGCAAGCAGGCGACCCCGGACGGGGCGTTCGCCGTTCCCGCCGACGAGGCCTCCGTGCTCGCCGCCGTCAAGCCGTTCATCGTCGCGTAAGGAGCCTGAAGATGACCAATCAGACGCAACCGACCGGCGCGATCGACGCGATCGAGGTCCACGGCGACACCCGGCAGGCGTTCCTGCTGAAGGCGACGCTGGCGACCAGCGCGGCCTACGGCAGCATGCTCGTCGGTCCCGCCGTCCGCCGCGCGTTCGCGCAGTCCGGCGGGATGAGCGACGTCGACATCCTCAACTACGCCCTGACGCTGGAGTTCCTCGAGGCCGACTTCTACCGCGTCGGCCGCAAGCTCTCGCTGAGCGGCGACACGGCGAAGGTCGCCAAGCGCTTCGGCGACGAGGAGTCCGCGCACGTCGACGCGCTGGAGAAGACGATCCGCGATCTGGGAGGGAAGCCCGTCGCGTCGCCGAAGTTCGACTTCCCGATGAAGAACGAGCGGACCTTCATGGCGTTGGCGAACACGCTCGAGGACACCGGGGTCAGCGCCTACAACGGCGCCGCCCCGATGATCGAGAGCAAGGAGGTGCTGGCCGCGGCCGGCTCGATCGTCCAGGTCGAGGCGCGTCACGCCGCCGCGATCCGCCTGATGCGGGGCCGGCAGCCCGCGCCGGACGTCTTCGACAAGACGCTGAGCGAGGACGAGGTCGTCGAGGCGATCACCCCGCTGATCCGTTCGTAGCCGCGATGACGCCGCCGCCGGAATCCGTTTCGGGTCTGGCCGACCACCTGCTCGTCGAGCGGGTGGTCGGGATGGACGCCGACGCGTTCGAGGTCCTCTACGACCGCCACCTGTCGTCTGCGTACGCGTTGGCGTACCGGATCGTGGGCAGCTCCGCGCCCGCCAACGACGTCTGCCAGGAGGCATTCCTGGCGGTCTGGCGGTCGGCGAGGACCTTCGACGCGTCGGTCGGCAGCGTGCGCTCGTGGTTGCTGACGATCGTCCGCAACCGCGCCGTCGACTACCTGCGTCGCGTGACGCGCACCAAGGACCACGAGGTGCACGACGAGGCGCTGGCCGAGCGGCATGCGGCTCCCTCGGACGCGGGCACCGAGGCCTCGGCCCTGCGCAGCGCCGAGGCGGGCGACACCCGGGAACTGCTCGAGGTGCTGTCGCCCGAGCAGCGCCGGGTGATCGTGCTGTCGTTCTACTCCGGCTCCTCCCACAGCGAGATTGCGGCGATGCTCGATCTGCCGCTGGGGACGGTCAAGGCCCGGATGAACCGTGGCTTGGCCAAGCTTCGCTCTACGATCTCGGCAGGAGGTGCCCGGTGAGCCGTGACCCTGATCTGACCGACCTGATCGGTCCGTTCGTCCTCGGCGCGTGCACCGCGGCCGAGGAAGCCGACGTGCGCGCGCACATGGTGGTCGACCCGGAGTTCCGCCGGGAGGTCGAGTCCTACGCCGCGGTCCGCGAGGCGCTGCTGGACGCGCCGGCGCCGGACGTCGACGCCGACACCGCGATGAAGGCCCAGATCATGGGCCTGGTCCGCGAAGAAGCCGCGCTGTTCGCCGCGGCCGATCCGGAGCCGTCGTCCGCGACGGAGCCGGGGTCGTCGTGGCGCGAGCGCTGGGCGACCGTGCTGGCCCCGTTCCGGGGCCCCCGCACGCTGGCGGTGATGGCCACGACGCTCGTCGTGATCGTCGTGGCGGGCGTGGCGATCGGGATCGGGGGCGGGACGTCCGACGGCCCGGGCGGAACCGTCGTGGCCGGGCAGGTGCTCGGCGAGGCGGCGGCGAGCGGCCGGGCGGAGGTCGTCGTCGAGGGTGACGCGGGCGAGCTGCGGGTTTCCGGGTTCCCGGAGCCGGGCCAGGGCCGCACGTACCAGGTCTGGGTGCAGAGCGGCCAGGGTGCGCCGCGGCCGACGACGGTGCTGTTCGACGTCGACCGGGACGGCAACGCGACCGCCAAGATTCCCGCGCAGGCGATGGAGGGCGCCGACGCGGTGCTGCTGACGTCGGAGCCCGACGGAGGATCGCCGGCGCCGACGCGGGACCCGGTGCTGCAGGTCACGATGCCGGCGTAGGCGCCGCCGGTCTGCTCGTCACCGTCGTGCTTCGGGGGCGGGGGGCAGGCCGATCGCCTGCCGCATCGCCCGTCGGGTGCGGTCGAGCGCGCCCGGATCGTCGGTCAGGCGACCGGCGACGCCACCGCCCGAAGCCAGCGCGTGCAGCGCGAATGCGACGTCCGCCGGGTCCCGGTCGGCCGCGAGGTCGCCGGCCTCGTGCGCCGTGCGGGCCTCGGCTTCGAGCACGGCGAGCCAACGCCGGACGACCGCCGCGACGTCGTCGCGCAGCGGTCCGGGGCGGGCGTCGTACTCGACCGACGCGGTCGTGACGAAGCAGCCGCCGGGGAAGACGCCCGCGCGAAGGTGGTCGATCCAGGCGTCGACGATCGCCTCCAGCCGCGCGATGCCGGGGGCGGCGTCGGACGCCGGGGTCCAGACCGCGGCGGTGAACCGCTCGACCGCCGCCCCCAGCACGGCTCGTTGGAGCGCTTGCTTGTCACCGAACCGACCGATCAGGCCGCTCTTGCTCATCGACAGCTCCGTCGCGAGGCGACCGATCGTGATCCCCTCGAGTCCCTCGACCGACGCCAGGTCGATCGCGGCCTCGACGGCGGTCGCGCGGCTGCTGGCGACGTCCTCGGCGGTGCGGCGGGCCATGTCCACGACTTTACAATGCGAACGATCGTGCTGTATATCTTGGTCGGGTGCTCCGCCGACCGGTGGGGCCGGAACGACGAGGAGCGGGCGATGCGCCTGAGGATGCTGGGCTGGTCGGGGATCGAGATCGAGGCGGACGGCGCGACGGTCGTCGTGGACGCGCTGGAGGACGCGGCGGCGGTCTTCGCGCCGCTCGTCGGTCGGACGGCGGGCCTGCAGGCGCCGCCCGTGCTGCCTCCGACGCCCGGAACCGCGGTCGCGGGGTTGGTCACGCACCTGCACCGGGACCACGCGGACGCGGCGGCGTTGGTCGGGGCGCTGCGACCGGACGCGCCGGTGCTCGGACCGCCGCCCAACCCTGGCGAGCAGGTCGAAGGCCTGGCGTTGGCCCAGGCCGAGCACGATCTGGCGCAGGCGGGCGTGGAGCTCCGGGCGGTGGCGCCGTGGGACGTCGTGACCGCCGGGCCGTTCACGCTGACGGCGCTGCCGGCTGTCGATGGCCTCGGCGATCCGCAGGTCTCGTGGCTGATCGAGGCCGACGGCGTCCGGGTGCTGCACCTCGGCGACACGATGTTTCACGGCTACTGGTGGCGAATGGTCCAGCGCCACGGGCCGTTCGACGCGGTGCTCGTGCCGGTCAACGGGGCGGTGGTCGCGTTCCCGCACCGCACGCCTGCCAGCCCGTTGCCGGCGGCGATGGACCCGGAGCAGGCCGCGATCGCGGCCCAGATCCTCGGCGCCTCCGTGGCGATCCCGATCCACGGCGAGGGCTACGTGGTCGACGGGACCTACCGGGGCTCGCCGGACCCGAGCGCCCGCTTCGTCGCTGCGGCCACCGAGCGCGGAGTCACGGCCCGGATCCTCGGCCTCGGCGAGGCGATCGAGCTGTCGGGCGCTGCGGCGCCGAGCTAGACGACCCGGTCGCGAAGGGCGACGACCAGCTCGCGGCGGACCCGGGGTCAGCCAGCAGGCCGACTCCCGGGTCCGGTCCCGCTACCGCCGCTTGAGCGTCCGCGTCGTGTTGACGTGCCGCTTCTCCACCGGGGTGATGAAGTAGCTGCGCAGGGTCACCGATGCCTTCCGGTGCTTCCGCAGCAGCGTCCGTCCGCGCTTGCTGACCTTGATCGTGACCTTGAACGTCCCGGGGGCCGTGCGCACGTGCTTCGCCTGGCCGATCGCCGTCGTGCGCAGGCGCTTGCCCTTGCCCGCTCGGGTGCGGACGCTGATCCCGTAGGTGATCCGCCCGGCTTCGGGGAGCGTCTCGCGGAAGGTCACCTTGGACCCGTTGCGGGCGATCCGCACGGTGCTCGGGCGCTTGCGCAGCGCGGTGCGGACGGTCTGCCACGGGACCGGGTCGGTCGGCGTGCCGAGAACGGGCGGCAGGGCCGGCGGGAGCGGCGGGGCCGGCGGCGCGGGCGGGGCGGGCGGCAGCGGGACGACCGGCTCGGGCTGCTCGTCGTGCGCCAGCGTGTATCCGTCCGGCAGCACCTTGGCCGCCGGCTCGGCGACCAGGCCCGCGGCGGCGCCCGCCGCGTCGGCCGTCGGCAGGCGCAGCTCCAGGTTGCTCACGCCGACCGCGTTCTGACCCGTCGACTTGCGCATGAACGGCTGGTCCTCGGCCAGCAGCTCGAGCTTGACCACGTGGCCCGGGGCGACCCGGTACGCCTGCGGCGCGAGCTGGAAGACCTGGCGGGACGTCGTGCCGACGCCGGTCGGGCGGTAGACGCCGCGGCCGATCAGCTTGGCGGTTCCGGCCTCTGGGTCGACGTCGTAGAGCCGGCTGAGCAACGCGTCGTTGGCGCCCTGCACCGTCAGGTCGGCGATCACCGTCGGGGCGCCGGCGAGCGTGAATCCGCCGTCGGGGGCCGGTTCGGTCTGGTAGACGGCTGCTCCCGCGGTGTCGGTGGCGGGGCCGTCGGTGCAGGGGTTGGTCGTGCCGGTCTGGAAGCTCTCGGCGGGGGCACTGTTGGCCGCGACCGTCTGGCCCGCAGCGCCCTCGACGCGGATCTCGCCCTGCGACAGGTCCGCCCAGGTCTTCGCCGTGTGCCGCTCGCCGTCGCTCGGCGTGGCGCCGACGGCGACCGAGACGAGGCTCGACGCGAGCAGGATCCGCCGGGTGAAGACCCACAGCGGCAGGATCGGCGCGGCCACGCGCCGCTCGAGCCGGACG
>JADMKN010000081.1 GCA_015478825.1 Patulibacter sp.
TGCAAGCCCAAGAGCGCGCGACTTTGAACGCAAGCCAAGGCCATGGTGTTGATCCAGGCTCTACCAGGTGCTCGCCGGGCTCAGCTTCGCCCAGCTCGTCGAGGCGGGCGCCACGACGTACTTCCGCGCGCCGTCCGAGGTCGCGATGATGGCCGGCGTCTACCGACAGGGCGACTGGGACGGGTTCGACGAGCGGACCCGGCGGCTGTTCCCGATCTACAACGAGGAGTACGCGGTCGACGGCTACGTCGACCACTTCAACGCGCTGCTCGGCGCCGGCGCCGCGCAGAGCGAGTACTACCTGCACCCCGAGCGCTACGCCGCGTGGCGCCGCGGCGGCGGCGTCGACGGGCTGCCGAGCCCTGGTCGGGTCGCCACGCTGGTGCCGGCGCGCGTGTTGGACGTCGACGACTACTCGCGTCGCGTCAACCCGAACGGGCTCGCGGACGTGCGCACCGGCATGGACCTGCCCCGCAAGAGCGGCGCATACCAGTTCGTCCGCGGGCGGTTCGACGAGGACGAGATGAACCGTCGCGCCCGCGAGTTCGACAGTCCGTTGCTGCGCTCGCCGTGGCGCAACATCGACGAGGCGACCGTCAAGTGGCACTGGCAGGACCCGGAGGTCGACCGGCTGTACCGCTACGCGCAGGAGCGCTCGCGGCTGCTCAGCGACCGCGGCTCGGGCCTGCGTCGCGACGACATCGACGCCATCCGCCGGACCGCGGGCGAACGCCCGTGGGCCGAGACCGCGCGGGCGGCGACGCCCGCATGATCGACACCGAGAAGATCGGCATGACCAGCACCGAATCCCCCACCGCCTTCGACGTCCTGCACGCCCTGCGCGTCAAGGGCATCGCCGCTCCCGAGACGTTGGCCGACGCCCTGGGCGTCGCGGTCGAGACGGTCGTCGACCGGCTCGCCGCGCTCGACGCCGACGGCCTGGCGTTCGAGCGGCCGTCGCGCAAGCGTCCCGGCTGGGTCGTCAGCGAGACTGGCCGCGACGCCCACGCCGAGTGGCTCGCGGCCGGAGCGGACGACGCGACCCGCACGCGACTGGACGAGCACTACCAGCGGTTCCTGGTCGTCAACGCCGAGGTCAAGGGCCTGTCGGCCCGCTGGCAGTCGGCGGCCGACGACGCCGAGCGGTTCGACCTGACGGAGCGCCTGGAGACGGCGCACGAGCAGGCCGTCCCGGCGCTCGAGCAGGCTGGAGCCGTGATCGGGCGCTACGGCCGCTACCCCGAGCGCCTCCAGGAGGCGCTGGACAAGATCCACGAGGACCCGCGCTACTTCGTCAGCCCGCGGGTCGACAGCTACCACACGGTCTGGTTCGAGTGCCACGAGGACTTCCTCCTGACGCTCGGACGGACGCGTGCCGAGGAGGGCTCGGAATGAGCACCGTTCACACCGTCCTGGGCGAGATCGATCCGAGCGAGCTCGGCACGACGTACGTCCACGAGCACCTGCTGACGGACCCCGGCGAGCACCTGACGAAGGGCTCCGACGACACGGTCCTGGACGATCTGGACGCCTCGGCCGCCGAGATGGACTTGTTCAAGCAGGCCGGCGGCCGGGCGATCGTCGAGCTGAGCGCCGAGGAGTACGGCCGCGACGCCGCCGGGCTGGCGACGCTGTCGGAGCGCACCGGCGTCCACGTGATCGCCGCGACCGGGCACATCATGGAGGGCTACTGGCGCGGCGTCGTGGACGTCGCCGCCCTCTCGGACGCGCAGCTCGTGGACGAGATGATCCGCGACCTGACCGTCGGATTCCCCGAGGCCCCGCACGTCAAGGCCGGGGTGATCAAGGTCGGGACCTCCCGCGACGCCGTGCACCCCGACGAGGAGCGAATGCTGCGGGCGGCGGCGATCGCCCAGCGCGAGACCGGGGCGCCGATCTCGACCCACACCACGGCGGGCACGATCCCGACCGAGCAGGTGCGGATCTTCGAGGACGCCGGGGCCGACCTGGAGAAGATCATCATCGGCCACCAGGACCGTCGCCTGCACTGGGACGACCATCTAGCGGTCGTCAAGAGCGGCTGCTTCATCGGCTACGACTGCATCTCCAAGGAGCACTACGAGCCCGAGGCCGGTCGGATCGCGTTCACCAAGCGGATGATCGACGAGGGCTTCGGCGACCACGTCTGCCTGTCGGGCGACATCGCCCGCCGCAGCTACCTGACCAGCTACGGCGGAGGCCCGGGGTTCACCTACATCCTCTGGCGGTTCGTCCCGTGGCTCTGGCAGGAGGGCGTGTCGCACGAGGCGACCGACCGTCTGCTGATCGACAACCCCGCCCGCCTCCTGACCTGGAGCCCCCGATGATGCGCGCCGCCGTACTCGACCAGGACGGGTCGTTCACGGTCCGCGAATGGCCGGAGCCGGGACAGCCCGGGCCCGGCGAGGCGCTCGTCGCTCCCGTCCGCGTCGGCATCTGCGGGTCGGACGCGCACTTCGTGATCGACGGCAGCGCCAAGACCGACTACCAGCCGATCGTGCTCGGACACGAGGCGGCGGGCACCGTGGTCGCGCTCGGGCCCGACACCGACGGTCCGGCCCCGGGCACCCGGGTCGCGCTGATCCCGCTGGTGACCTGCCAGGAGTGCGATCGCTGCCGCGCGGGTCGGTCCGTGCTCTGCCTGCGGCGCCAGTGCCTCGGCGCGGAGCGCGAGGGCGCGTTCGCCGATCGGATCCTGCTGCCGGCCCGCAACCTGACGCCGATCCCCGACGGCCTGAGCTGGGAGCTGGCCGCGGTCGGCACCGACTCGGTCGCCACCGCCTACCACGCCGTCGTCGCGCGGGGTGGGGCGAAGCCCGGCAGTCGTGTGGTGGTCTGGGGCACCGGCGGCCTGGGGCTGTCGGCGGTCGGGATCGCCCGGGCGGTCGGCGCGAGCGAAGTGATCGCCGTCGATCTGCGCGAGGACGCCCGCCAGTGGGCGCTGGAGACCGGGGCCGACGCGGCGTACCACCCGGACGAGGCGCTCGAGCGGATCGGGGGGCGGATGGACGTCGCGCTGGAGTTCGTCGGTCGCGCCTCGACCGTCGAGGGCGCGGTCCGCTCGCTCGACGACGGCGGCCGCGCGGTCGTCGTCGGGATCGGTCACGAGCCCGCCGCCGCGGGGCGGCTGATCACCTTCGTGATGCGCGAGCGCGAGCTCGTCGGGTCCTACGGGAACGAGCCCGAGGACGTGCGCGAGGTGCTCGAGCTGCTGGCGAGCGGCAAGCTGGTGCTGCCGCGCGTCGTCGGCGACGTGATCCCGCTGGCCGACGTGCCGGCGGGCGTCCAGCGCGTCCACGAGGGCAAGACCGGCGGATCGCGGATCGTCGTGGACGTCACCGCATGAGACGCGTCCAGTGGTGGGAGCCCGAGCGGCTCGAGCTGAACCAGACCGACGACCCGGTCGCGGGCGACGGGCAGCTCGTCGTCGATGTCGCGGCCTGCGGGATCTGCGGATCGGACCTGCACAGCTACACCCGGGGCTTCGCGGCGTCGCCCGGTCAGGTGCTCGGGCACGAGTTCTCCGGCCGCGTCAGTGAGGCCAACGGGGTCGACGGCGTGGCCGTCGGCGACCGGGTCACCGTTCGGCCGCTGACGCCGTGCCGCGAGTGCCCGCGCTGCCTCGAGGGCGAGGTCCAGCTCTGCGAGGCGGGGCACGCGCAGAACATCGGCTACGGGTCGCCGGGAGCGTTCGCCGATCGCGTGCTGGTACCGCGGGCGACGCTCGGCGAGACGGTCTTCGTCCTGCCCGACGGGGTGGACGACCGCGCCGGAGCGCTGGTCGAGCCGCTGGCCGTGTCGCTGCGGGCGGTCCGCCACGCCGCGGTCGGCGCGGACGAGACGGTGCTCGTCCTCGGCGCCGGGATGATTGGCCTCGGGGCGGTGGCGATGCTGCGCCTCGAGGGCGCCGGCCGGATCATCGTGTCGGACCCCTCGCCGCTGCGCCGCGAGCGCGCGATCGAACTGGGCGCCGACCTGGCGATCGACCCGGCCGAGCAGGACGTGGCCACGGCGGTGCGCGAGGTCACCGGTCCCGGGGCGTTCGGGCTCGGCGCCCGCGCCGACGCCGTGATCGACTGCGCCGGGGTTCCCGAGGCGTTCCACGACGGGCTGAAGTCCGTGCGCCACGGCGGCCGGATGGTGCTGGCGGCGATGTACAGCCGCAAGGTCGAGCTGCGCCCCGACCGGATCGTCGAGAAGGAACTGCGCGTCGTCGGTTCGATGGGGTACCGCGACGAGTTCCCGACCGTGATCGAGCGGCTCGCCTCCGGCGCGTTCACCGCCGACCAGTTCATCACGCACGAGTTCGATCTGGCGCGGATCGACGAGGCGTTCCGCGTGCAGCTCGGCAAGAGCGACGCGGTCAAGGTGATCGTCCGGCCGGAGGTCGCCTGATGGTCGCGACCAGCGGCGGCGCCGGCCAGGGCCCGCTGGCCGGCCTGCGGGTCGTCGAGCTGGCGGGGATGGGGCCCGGACCGTACTGCTGCATGCTGCTCGCCGACATGGGCGCGGACGTGATCCGCGTCGATCGCGCCGCCGCGGTCGGCAAGGGCCAGGAGATCGACCGGTTGCTCAACCGCAGCCGGCGGACGATCGCGGTCGATCTCAAGCACCCCGACGGCGTCGAGACGGTGCTGCGGCTGGGCGACCGGGCCGACGTCCTGGTCGAGGGCTACCGCCCGGGGGTCGCCGAGCGGCTCGGGGTCGGCCCCGACGTCGTGCGCGCCCGCAACCCGCGACTGGTCTACGGCCGGATGACCGGCTGGGGCCAGGACGGACCGTATGCGCAGCAGCCGGGGCACGACATCAACTACATCGCGCTCAGCGGCGTGCTCGACGCGATCGGCCCGCACGAGCGTCCGGTGCCGCCGCTGAACCTCGTCGGCGACTTCGGCGGCGGTGGCGCGGTGCTCGCCCTCGGCCTGGTCAGCGCGGTCTACGAGGCGGGCCGCTCGGGTCAGGGGCAGGTCGTCGACGCGTCGATGCTCGAGGGGGCGGCGCAGCTCGCGACCGCGATCATCGGGATGGGCCACGAAGGCGCCTGGGCCCCCGATCGCGAGGTCAACATCCTCGACGGCGGAGCGCCCTACTACCGCGTCTACGAGACCTCCGACGACAGGTTCGTGTCGGTCGGGGCGGTCGAGCCGCAGTTCTACGCGGCGCTCGTGGGCGGACTCGGTCTGGACGTCGACGAGCTGCCGGACCAGAACGACCAGCGTCACTGGCCGGCGGTGCGCGAGCGGTTCGCCGCGATCTTTCGCACGCGCACGCGGGACGACTGGTGCGCGCGGCTCGAGCCGCTCGGGGCGTGCTTCGCTCCGGTGCTGTCGTTCGCGGAAGCGCCCCACCATCCCCAGCTGCAGGCTCGCGGCGCGTACGTCGAGCTCGAGGGCCGGCCGGTGCCGGCTCCGGCGCCGCGGTTCAGTCGCACCCCGGCCCGGATCGGCGCCCCGGCGGCCGACCCGGGCAGTCACACGGACGAGGTGCTCGCCGACTGGGGCGTCGCGGCCGACGAGGTCGCGCGGCTACGGGCGTCGGGCGCCGTCGCCTGATCCGTTCCCGTGGACGCGCCAAGCGCCCACGGGAACGGGAGGCTCCGCAGGATCAGGACTGCACCGAACCGCCGTCGACGTTGATGCCCTGGGCGTTGATCGCCGCGCCCGCGTCGCTGCACAGGAACGCACAGAGCCCGCCGACCTCGGCCGTCGTGACCAGGCGGTCGATCGGCTGGTTGCGGAGGAACTTCCGGACGATGGCCTCTTCCGTCGTGTCGCGCGCCGCGGCGATCGCGCGAGCCTCGCCGCGGACCATCTCGGTGTCGACGAAGCCGGGCATGATCGCGTTGGCGGTGCCCCCGTGGCCGGCCAGCTCGGCGCCGAGCACGCGCGTCAGGCCGTGCAGCGCGTGCTTGCTCGCCGCGTAGGCGGCGGTCCGGGAGGGAGCGAACCGCGAGTAGAGCGAGCAGACGGTGATGATCCGTCCCCAGCCCTGGCTCCGCATGTGGCCGGTCAGCCCCGACGCGATCACGAACGCGGCGTTGACGTTGATCTCCATCGACCGGTCCCAGTCCTCGGCGCTCAACTCGCCGACGAGGCCGTTGCGGGCGATCCCCGCGCAGTGGACGAAGATCTCCGGTGACCCGCCGAGCGCCTCCGTGGCCCGGCCGGGCAACGCGAGGCTGTGCTCGCGAATCGACAGGTCGGACTCCAGGACGACGGGGCGCCGGCCGGTCGCGGTCTCGATCACGGCCGCGGTCTCGTCGAGTCCCGGCCGCCCGCGGGCAGCGACGGCGACGTCGTGTCCGGCGTCGGCCAGGGCGAGGGCGATGCCCCGGCCGATGCCCTGGCTGGCTCCGGTGATCAGTGCTCGTGGCACGGTGGCCTCCTTGGGACAGGTCCTTAGAACCTGTTTCAAAATCAGTGGTTGTCTGTCGTGGTTGATGACCGAGTCGGGTGCGGTCCGATGCCCGAGAGTCAGACTGGTTGTCTGACTGAGGGTTCGGGTCGTGATCCGGCGATGTGTCAGCGGCCGCGACAGACGGCCGATCATTCTGAAACAGGTTCTTAGTGGGATGCGCTGGCCGCTCCGGCGGTCAGCGGGACGGCGAAGGCGGCGGCGAGCTGGGGGACCGTGGTCGCCGCGTCGCGGTGGAGGATCGCCCGCATGCCGAGGCGCTCCGCTCCGGCGCAGTTGCGGTCGAGATCGTCGACGAACACGGCGTCCGCGCCGTCGACCCCGGCCACCTCCAGGGCGTGCGCGTAGATCGCGTTCGACGGCTTGCGCAGCCCGAGGTCCTCGGACAGCAGGACGTGGTCGAACAGCCGCTCGCAGTCCAGGCCCGCGTACGGATCGCGTCCGAGCGAGTTCGACAGCAGGACGGTGCGCACGCCGTGGAGGCGCAGGGTCGCCACGGCGTCGCGCATCACCTGGTCCGGCTGCAGCGTTGCCGTCAGGCCTCGGACGAGGCCGTCGGCGGGGACCGAGGGCCCCAGCAGCGGCGCCATGCCGCGTTCGAACTCCGCCAGCGAGATCTCGCCCTTCTCCACGCCGATCAGCAACCGGCCCGCGGCCGGCTCGCGGACCAGCAGGTCGACGAACCGGCTCTCCGGGAGCCCCTGCGACCGGCAGAAGTCCCCGAACGATGCTCCGACGGGTCCGGTCAGGACGCCGCCAAAGTCGATCACCAGCGCGCGCGCAGCCACGTCAGGCGGCCGAACCGGCGAACTGCGGGTAGAGCCGCTCGGCGGCGACGCGACGCGACGGGATGTGCTCGGTCGGCAGCTCGCGCGGCTCGTAGCCCTTGAGGATCCGGCGGGCGACCGTGACGCGGTGCACCTCGTCGGGGCCGTCGTAGAGGCGGGCGGCGCGGGCCCAGCGGAGCATCTGCTCGATCGGCATGTCGCCGGAGAAGCCGAGCGAACCGTGGATCTGCAGCGCGCGGTCGAGCACGTCGTGCATGATCGGGGCGCCGTAGTACTTGATCATCGCGATCTCGGAGCGCGCGTTGCTGGCGCCGACCTGATCCATCGTCCACGCGGCGTGGAGCGTCAGCAGGCGGGCGGACTCGATCGCGGCCGCCGAGTCGGCGATCCAGTTCTGGATCGTCTGCTTGTCGCTCAGCAGGCTGCCGTGGACGCTCTTGCTGACGGCGCGCTCGCAGAGCATGTCGAACGCCCGGCGGCAGACGCCGATCCAGCGCATGCAGTGGTGGATGCGGCCGGGGCCGAGGCGCTTCTGCGCCAGCACGAACGCCTCGCCCTCGCCGCCGAGCATGTTCTCGGCCGGCACGCGGACATCGCGGTAGTGGACCTCGGAGTGCGAGTGGACCAGCCCCTCGTCGGCCGCCTCGTGCATCAGGTCGAGGTCCCGCATCTCGATTCCGGCCGCGTCCGTCGGCACGATGAACAGCGACATCGTCTTGTACGGGTCGGCGCCCTCGGACGTGTCGGTGCGCGCCATCACGATGTGGAAGTCGCTGCGGCTGGCGTTGCCGACGAGCCACTTGGCGCCGTTGAGGATCCAGTCGTCACCGTCACGCGTGGCGTGGGTGGTGAACTGGCGCGGATCGGATCCGGTGCCCTGCTCGGTCATCGAGAACGCGGAGTACAGCCGGCCGTCGAGCAGCGGGGCGCCCCAGCGCTCCCACTGGTCCCGGTCGCCGGCGATCGCGATCAGCTCGGAGTTGCCCGAGTCGGGCGCCGCGTTGCCGAACACCGGCGGGGCGAGGTCCGACGCGCCGAGCACCTCGTGCATCAGGCCGAGCTTGACCTGCCCGTAGCCCTGACCTCCGAGCTCGGGACCGAGGTGCGCGGCCCACAGACCCTGCTCCTTGACCTCGACCATCAGCGGCTTGATCGCCTCGCGGTACTGACGCCAGTCGAGATCGAGGACCTCCAGCGGCATGATCCGCTCGCGTACGAACTCGCGCATCCACTCGAGCTTCTGCTCGAACTCCGGCTCGGTCGAGAAGTCCCAGGCCATCGGTACACGCTCCAAGTTGAGAATCGGCCCCGCGGGCTTCGCCGGCGCAGGGCGGGGTGGTCGATCGCCAAGCTACATCCGGGAATCGGAGCCCTCCGGGGCGGAGAACACGGCGGATAGGAGATTCCTCCAATCGGCCGCCGGGTTCCCCGTCGGGAGCGGGCCGGCCTTGGGGACACTGCGTGCAGACCGATGCCTGATTCCGCTTGTGACTCCCCGACCGTCGTCCCCGAGGCGCTGGCCTCCTGGCTGTCCTCGGCGCTCAGCGATCCCGGACCGTTCGACCTGGTCCCGTTGACCGGCGGGAACTCCAACGAGACGCTGATCCTGACCGGACGCGACCGTCGCTGGATCATGCGGCGCCCGCCCGCGGCGGCGATCGCTCCGAGCGCGCACAACATGGAGCGCGAGCACCAGATCCTGGTCGCGCTGGCCGGGACCGAGGTGCCGGCCCCGGGGCCCGCGGCGGTCTGCTCCGACCCGGCGGTCGCCGGCGGGCCGTTCCTGGTGATGGAGGCCGTCGACGGCCACGCGATCACCGACCGCGTGCCGGCCGACTACCCGGACGAGCCCGGGACCGTCGCCGCGATCGGCGTGGCGGCGATCGACGCGCTGGCGGCGCTGCACGCCGCTCCGTGGGCCGAGATCGGGCTGGAGGGCTTCGGCCGTCACGAGGGGTTCCTCGACCGGCAGGTCGGCCGGTGGAGCAGCCAGCTCGAGCGGTATCGCCACCGCCCGCTGCCGTACTTCGACGAGATCGCCGGCTGGCTGGAAGCGCACCGTCCGGCGACGTTCGCGCCGGGGATCATGCACGGCGACTTCCACCTCGACAACGTGCTGCTGACGCCGGGCCCGCAGATCGCGCCCGCCGCGATCATCGACTGGGAGATGGCGACGATCGGCGACCCGCTGCTCGATCTCGGCCTGTTCCTGGCGTTCTGGGGTTCCGATCGTCCGGAGCAACCGGCCATGCCGCACGTGCAGGCCGTGTCGCGGCTCCCCGGGACCTGCTCCCGCGAGCACCTCGCCGCGCGCTACGCCGCGCGCAGCGAACGGTCGATCGACGACCTGCCCTGGTACATGACGCTCGCGTTCTGGAAGCTCGCGTCGATCGTCGAGGGCGCGTACGCGCAGTACGTGGACGGGCGCCTGGACACGCCGTATGCCGCCCGGCTCGAGCACGACGTCCCCCGACTGCTGCGGGAGGCCGCCGGCTTCGCGGGCCTCGATCGCGGGTGAGCACCGCCGAAGGAGATCCGATGACCGACCGTGCCGTCTTCGACCTCGAGGGCCGGGTCGCCCTCGTCACCGGCGGCTCCCGCGGCCTCGGCCGCGAGACCGTCCGGGCGTACGCCCGGGCCGGGGCCGACGTCGTGATCTCCAGCCGCGACCAGGAGAGCTGTGCCGCGCTGGCGGCGGAGGTCACCGCCGAGACCGGACGCCGGGCCGTGGCGATCGCCGCGCACGTCGGCCGCTGGGACGCGGTCGAGGCGTTGATCGAGGGGGCCTACGACGCGTTCGGCCGGGTCGACGTGCTGGTCAACAACGCCGGCATGTCGCCGCTCTACGACGACGTGGCCGACGTCGACGAGGCGATGTGGCGCAAGGTCGTCGACGTCAACCTCAGCGGCCCGTTCCGGCTGACCGCGGTGATCGGCAGCCGCATGGCCGCCGGAGCCGGCGGTTCGATCATCAACGTGTCGAGCGCCGCCGCGCTGCATCCGCTGCCCGGCGTGATCCCCTATGCGGCGGCGAAGGCCGGGCTGAACGCGATGACGGTCGGCTTCGCCCACGCGTTCGGTCCCGACGTGCGCGTCAACGCCGTGCTTCCGGGGCCGTTCCTGACCGACGTGTCGGAGCACTGGGACATGGAGCGGTTCGAGCACGAGGCCCGGGGCTTCGCGCTGCGGCGCGGCGCGGCGCCTGCGGAGATCGTCGGCACGATGCTCTACCTGGCGTCGAATGCGAGCAGCTACACGACCGGCGCGCTGCTGCAGGTCGACGGCGGCTACCGACCAGCGTCCCCGCCGAACTGAGCTTCCGGTCGGCGCCGCGCCCGGGGCCGACCGCTCAGCGCTTGCCGCCCTGCAGTCGCAGGATCAGCAGCGCGAGCTGGACGCTGAACTGGTCGTCGGAGTCGTTCGACACGGCGAGCCCCGTCAGGTCCTCGACGCGCGCCAGCCGGTAGCGGATGGTGTTCTCGTGCACGTCCAGCGCCTGCGACGCGCGGCGGACGCTGCGATCCGCCTGGAAGAACGCCTGGAGCGTCCGCAGCAGCTCGTCGGCCGAGCGGTCCTCGAGCATCGGCCCGAGCGTCTCCCCGACGAACTGCGCCGCCTCCGCCGCGCTCGACGTCGCCAGGAACAGCCGCCCGGCGCCGAGCTCGGTCGCCGACAGCACCGCATTGTCGGCCGACCCGTCGTACGTCTCCAGGCACCGGACGACCTGGCAGACCTGATCGAACGCTCGCGGGTAGCCATCGCCGCTCCGGCACGGGGTCGAGATCCCGGCGAGCAGCTGGCCGTCGGGGGACAGCGCGTCGAGCGCCCGGCGGGCGCGCTCCTGCGTCTGCTCGATGCCGGCGCGGTCGTCCGTGTCCGCCGGGAGCGGCAGGATCACCGCGATTCCTTCCGTGACGCCGGTGACGAGCGGTTCGTCGTCGCCAGCCACCTCCTGGAACGCATCGGTCAGCGCCCGGGCGTCGGGCAGCGGCGCATCGGTGCCGGGTCGAGCGGCGACCACGCAGATCACGTGCGGAGCGTCGAGCCGGACGCCGAGGTGCTCGGCGCGCCGCTCGACGGCGATCGGGTCGCGGTTGCCGCGGATCAGCTCCGCCGCGAGCGCGCCGCGGACGTTCCACTCGGCGGCCACCGCGCGCCGCTCGGCGCTCATCTCCCACGCGATGATCATCGCCGCGCGCCGCGCGACCAGCAGGTCGAAGTTGCTCAGTCGCGACTGGTGCTCCTGGATCACCAGATCGCCCCAGTGGTCCTCGGTCGTCGCGACCGGCGCGATCAGGTAGCGGTGGTGGACGCCGGCGTAGGGCATCGGCCCGACCACGGCGGGACGACTGTCGCGGACGCCTTCGAGCGCGCTGCGCACGTCCGGGTGGTTCCGGGTGTCGCGCTCCAGGATCCGGGGAACGACCTTCTCCGTGGTTCCCGGCGGCGTGCCGACGGCGACCCGGCGGCCGTCGCCGTCGTGAATCGCGCACGGCTTGGCCGTGAGCTGCGAGATCGCGGCGGCGATCTCGCGCAGGTTGCGGCGCTCGAGGACCAGCTCCGTGAGATGGTCGTCGGCGACGGCCGCGCGGCGCATCAGCGAGATCTGCTTCGCGGTGGTCGCCAGGCGCTCCCGTAGGTCGGACGTCAGCCGGGCTTGCGATATGGCAATCGCGGCCAGGTCGGCGAACGCCGACGCGATCGCCTCGTCCTCGCGGCTATAGGTCCGGGGGTGCTCGTGGTCGTCCAGGTAGGCGATGCCGATCACGTCGCCCTGGAGCACCATCGGGACCCCGAGCATCGACCGGACCTTCCAGGCGAGCATCGCCGAACGGACCGGTCGGGGGTCCGAGCGGGCATCCTGGAGCGCCACCGGCGCCTTCGTCTGCACGATCTCGCGCGTGAAGGCGTCGGCCACGCCGCCCGCCGTCAACCGCTTGATCTGCTCGTCGATGTTCCGGTGCCAGTGCCCGACGCGCCCGCGGAAGAGCTGGTTGCGCTCCTCCCGCAGGTAGATGCTGCACCGCTGGACGCCGACCAGGTCGCAGATCCGGCGCGCGATCAGGCGGAGCAGCTCGTCGAGGTCGCGCAGGTCGCCCAGCGCTTCGGTCACGTCGCCGAACGCGGCGATGACCTGGGTATAGGACGCGGCCGGCACGGGAGCGGTCAGTGCTTCCGGGTCCCGCGGAACCGTTTCATGTCGCATACCGCTGTGCTCCTCTCTCCACGTCGCACGCTAACACCGGCCGTCACGACGAATGGGACATGTACGGCGTCTTCGGCTGATCAGGCCGGGGCGAAGGTCGGCTCGCGCCGTTCCAGGAAGGCGGCCACCGCTTCCCGTTGGTCGGGCGTCCCCGCGAGCAGCACCTGCGTGCGGTTCTCGAGCTCGAGCGCGGCGCGCAGCGACGGGGCGTCGACGTTGACCGCGACGACCTCCTTGGTCATCGCCACGCCGTCCGGGGCGTTGCGGGCGATCGCGCGGCCGGTCGCCGTGATCTCGTCGGTCAGCGCGTCGTCCGCGACGATCTGGTTGGCGAGGCCGATACGCACGGCTTCCTCCGCCTCGACCGGGCGCCCCGTGAGCAGGATCTCCGACGCGACCCCGAGGCCCACGATCCGCGGCAGCAGGTACGAGGTGCCCATGTCGCACCCCGACAGCCCGATCCGCACGAACGACGCGACGAAGCGTGCTTGGGCCGTCGCGATCCGGAAGTCGCAGGCGAGCGCCAACGCGAGTCCGCCACCGGCGGCGGGACCGTGCACCGCCGCGATGATCGGCGTCGCCATCTCGCGCATCTCGGCGATCGTGTCGGCGAACAGCACCTGATTCGCCATCAGCTCACGCTGCGTCGGCGCGAACGCTCCCTCGTCGCGCAGGTCGAGGCCGGCGCAGAACGCGCGACCCTCGCCCGCGAGCACGATCGCCCGGACCGCGTCGTCGGCGTCCAGCGCCGCGAAGGTCGCCCGCAGGGCGCGAATCGTGTCCCAGGTCAGCGCGTTGAGCCGCTCGGGCCGGGTGATCATCACCCGGGCGACCCCGGGCGCAAGCACGTCGCAGCGAAGGTCGGTGCGCTCACTCACGGTCATGCGGGCACGCTCGCAGGCCCGTCGTGGCGCTGCCGACGCGGCATCGCGCGACTTCGTAGGTCTCTCCAAGGAGACCCGGAACGCCCGTCCCGGCCGGGCGTCCCGCCGGGCCGCGCCGAGGCTAGCCCGCCGGCGCCGCGATCGCCATCGGGCCGACCCCCGGCTGGTCCTGCTCGATGTGCTCGTCGGCGTGGTACGACGAGCGGACGAGCGGGCCGGCGGCGACGTGGTCGAAGCCGAGCTCGTTCATGCCGATCTCGGCCAGCTCGTCGAACTCGTCCGGGTGCCAGTAGCGCACGACCGGCAGGTGGTTCTCGGTCGGCCGCAGGTACTGGCCGACCGTGAGGATCTGGACGTCGACCTCGCGCAGGTACTTCATCGTGTCGACGACCTCGGCGAAGGTCTCGCCGAGCCCGACCATCAGGCCGGACTTGGTCGACAGGGTGTCGCCGGCCATCGCCTTGGCATTGCGCAGCACCCGGCACGAGCGCTCGAACGTCGATCCGCGGCGCGCGACCTGGTAGAGCCGCGGGACGACCTCGACGTTGTGGTTGAAGACGTCGGGGCCGGCGTCGATCACCGTCGCCAGCGGCATCTCCTCGCCGCGGAAGTCCGGGGTCAGCGTCTCGATCTTCGTGCTCGGCGACTGGCGCCGGATCTGGTTGATCGTCGCCGCCCAGATCCGCGAGCCGTAGTCGGGCAGGTCGTCGCGGTCGACGGAGGTCACGACCGCGTGGCGCAGCTCCATCAGCGCGATCGAGCGGGCGACGCGGGCGGGCTCCAGCGGGTCGTTCCAGGTCGGCGTCCCCGTCATCACGTGGCAGAACCCGCAGCGGCGGGTGCACGTGTCGCCGAGGATCATGAACGTCGCGGTGCCGCGCTCCCAGCACTCGCCGATGTTCGGGCAGGCGGCCTCCTGGCAGACCGTGTTGAGGTTGTTGGCCTTGATCGTCTCGTTGAGCTCGCGGTACTTCGGCGAGCCCGGAGCCGGGACCTTGAACCACTCCGGCTTGCGATCCCGGTAGGGGATCGTCTGCGTCCCCAGGACCTTGCTGACGTCCATCCCGCCCGGCTTGGCGCGCGAGCGCGTCTGCCGGATCGGAAGGGCCTTCGACGGAGCCTCGGACACGACTTCCAGCCTAACGGGTACGCCGATCGGGTCCCGTGGGCGGGGTCACGGTGCTTGGCCCGCGCCCCAGATCGGGTTCCGTGGCGGCGGCCGAGCCGGTGTCGGTAGCGGCAGCGGAGGCCGCGGGTCCGCGCGCGCCGGTCCGCGGCTCGGGCATCTCCGCCGCGATCGTGCGCAGCCCCGCGACGTCGGCGTCCGTGGTCTCGACCTCGAGCTCGCGCGCCAGGGCGGCCGCGAACTGGTCGGCGACTCGCCGCATGACCGGCTCACGGTCCAGGGCCGGGTCGCTGCCCAGGTCCGGCGCGTCGGTCTCACGAGCCAGCGACGTCATCGGGTCGGTCAGCCCGCACGGCACCACCCACCCGAACGGCTCCAGGTCGGTGACCACGTTCAGCCCGACGCCGTGGGTGGTGACCTGCCGCGAGAGGTGCAGTCCGATCGACCCGAGCTTGCGGGTCTCGACCCAGGCCCCGGTGAACTCGATCCCCTCGGCGTTGCGGCCGCGGGCCTCCACGCCGTGCTCGCGCGCGACCGCCAGTATCGCGCGCTCCAGCGCGCGGACGATCCACAGCACGTCGCTGGTCCGGGCGATCAGGTACGCCACGAGCTGTCCGGGCCCGTGGTAGGTGACCTTGCCGCCGCGGCGGACGTCGACGATCTCGATCCCGCGCTCGGCGTACCACGCCTCGCCGAACGGCAGCTCGTCCGGGGTCGAGCGGCGGCCCCGGGTGTAGACCGGCGCATGCTCGAGCAGCAGCAGCGTGTCGCCGATCCGGCCGGCGATCCGCGCCTCGCGCAGCCGGTGCTGGAAGTCGAGCGTCTCGGCGTAGGGGACCTCGCCGAGCCACGCGACGCCGAGCGGTCCGCCCTCGACCGCGGGGGGGCCGAACGGCCGGTCGCTCACGTCGTCGCCTCCGCGCCGCCGACCTCGCCGGGCCGGTTGTCCTCGCCAGGGCGGAGCGACTGCTGGGTGTTGCAGCCGTTGAAGCCCTGCCGGACCTGCTGCTCGGACGGCGGGTCGCCGGCCAGGAGCTGCGAGATCGTGACCGGTTGCAGCTTGCGCTTGCGCATCTCGGCGATGATCGCCGGCATCGCCTTGTAGGTCTGGTCCTTGGTCTCGTGCATCAGGATGATCGCGCCGGGCCGCAGGCCGTCGATCGCGTTCTTGGCGATCTTGGCCACGGTCGTCGGGCCGAGCGAGTCCTGCGTGTCGACGTTCCAGAGGATCTGGACCTGGCCGAGGTCCTTCAGGATCTTGTCGGTGGTGGCGTTGTGCGCCTGGTACGGCGGGCGGAAGAGCTGCGGCTCGCGGCCAAGCACGCGGGTGCTGGCGTCGATCCCGGCCTGGATCTCGCGGCGCTGCTCGGACGCGCTGAGCGTGGTCAGGTCGGGGTGGTTCTGGGTGTGGGTGCCGCTGTCCCAGCCGAGGTTGCGCTGGACCTCGACGTAGCGCTCGTTGCCGGGCACCGCCGTGCCGACGCGGAAGCTCGTGACCGGGATCTTCTCCTTCGAGAGCAGCGCGATCCACTTCGGCGACATGACCCCCGGGCCGTCGTCGTAGGTCAGGGCGACCCACGGCTTCTTGCCGGCGCCGCAGTAGATCGGCTCGCCCATCTCGGCGAACCGGCGCAGCGCGTCGACCCGCTCCAGGGAGTCGGCCGACTCGGCCGCGGCCAGCTTCATCGGCCCCGCGAGCAGCGGCACCGACGCCGCGCGCGGGTCGTCCTCGCCGCCCGAGGCCAGCGCGGACACGCCGAGGATCAGCAGCAGCAGGACGACCACGACCCCGCCGCCGGCCAGCAACCGGCGTCGGCGGACGATCGCGGCCGCGCGGGAGCCACCGCCGTTCGGCGTACGGGGGCGGGCGGGCGGCGACCGACGGGTGTCCGCGGACGAGGCGCTGTCGTCCGGTCGCGCTCGTCCGGACGCGAGGTCGCGCTCGTCCGCGTCGTGGTGCTGATCGGCGCCGCCCCGCTCGTCGTCGCGGGCCGCGTCGGCGGAACGGTCCGACGCGGAGGCGCGGGATTCGCCGCGGGCGCGCGCACGGGACGCGGCCGGCGTCTCGTCCCACTCGTCCTCGCCCCAGTCCCAGTCGTCGGGATCGGGGTTCCCCGGACGTCGCCGGTTGGGTGGATCGTTCGGTCGGCCGGGGGGAGCCACAGACAGACGGTAATCGACCGCGCCGCGTTTCGACGCACGGCGCGTGGGGTGTACGGCGGCTCCCGAGCGTCCGCCGGATCGTTGGCCCGGACGCGGTGCGTAAGCTGACCGGATGGCGACCCCGCGACCCGCGGACGGCGGCGAGCCGTCGCTCTGGTTCTCGCGTCTGCGCTGGCGGATGCGCGGCGAGGCCGCCAAGGTCGGCTTCGTCCTGGCGGTCGGCGTCGACGTGCTGCTGCTGATGCTGCTGCCGGTGCGCGGCCACGGCACCGACCTGGGGGTGGCGATCGCCGCCGCGGTCGCGCTCAACCTGGTGCTGGTGGTGATCGGCACGCTCGGCGGCGCGTGGATGCTGCGGCGCCGCGACCCGTCGCTCCCGCGCGTGGTGGCGGCCGACCGGGCGGCGGTCTACCTGATGGCGTTCGGGGTGGCGGCGGTCGGCGTGGCCGGGATCATCCACCGTCCGGCGATCACCGAGCAGCGCGCGAAGACCCAGGCGGTGATCGCCGAGGGCCAGCGGTTCGTCGAGCGGCACGCCCCGAAGGCGATCGCGGCGCGCAAGAACGAGCACGACATCCGCCGCCTCTCGACCAACCACTACCGCGTCTGCTTCCCGACCGACCGACCGACCCGCGCCTGGTGCGTGATCGTCCGTCCCAACCGGATCAAGAACCGCGCCAAGCGGGACAAGGACACCCGCCCCAACGACCGCGCCGGCGGCACCGCGGGCTCGGCGGGGCCGAGTCCGAAGAAGGAGCGGGAGCGGGACGGGGATCGCTGACGCGACCTGTTGACGTTGTGCTCGTACTACGAGCACAACGTCAACAGGTCGACGTGCCCGGCCGCGGGCGCGTCGCTACGCCCCCAGCAAGCTCGAAGGCTCGCTGAGCAGATCCGCGACCGTCCGCAGGAACGGGCCGCCGTGGGAGGGGTAGATCGCGCGGTGGTCGGCGGTCAGGGTCAGGGTGACCACGTGGCGGGGGACGACATCGTCGCCGACCACCCACGGGCGCCGCTGCGGCGCGCCGATCGTCAGGGCGCCGCCGACGCCGGGGGGCATGATCGCGTCGAAGCGGTCCGCGCCGTCCGGTCCGCCGTCGATCAGGGCGAAGGTCGCGCCCGCGGTGTCGGGGGCGCGCAGGCCGTTGTCGCGGACCTTGGCCTCGAGCTCCCGGCGCCGTTCGGCGATCGCCGTCAGGACGAGATTGCCCGCGTCGCGGACGGTCGGCAGCACGATCGACTCGCCGTCGTGGTCGATCGCCAACGCGACGTTGGCCTGGGTCCAGACCTCGATCTTGCCGTCGCGCCAGGCGCCGTTGACCCGCGGGTGCTCGACCAGCGCGATCCCGGCCGCGCGGATCACCGCGTCGACCAGCCGCACGTCGCCGCTGAGCGCGTCGGTCAGGGTCTCGACATCGACGTCGACCGCGGACGTCCAGGTGGGCACGGTCGCGCGGACCTCGGCCATCCGGCGGGCGATCGCCGTCTGAATCTTGGTCGGGATCCGGGCGGTGGCGGTGCCGCGCTTGGTGCCCTCCTCGACGGAGACCTCGGAGGAGAGATGGGCGGCGACGCTGGTCGAATCGGACACCGGAGAAACTCTAGAGCGTCTACAGGGCCAGGCTGCCGGGGTGCTCGAGGTACGTGCGCAGGCGGTCGAGGAAGGCCGCGGCGTGCGCGCCGTAGATCACGCGGTGGTCGCTGCAGAGCGTGGCGGTCAGCACGGGACGCGCGACCGGCTGGCCGTCGACGGGAACGAACCTGGTGACCGTCGAGCCGACGGCGAGGATCGCGCCCTGACCGGGGGTGATGATCGCGCTGAAGTGCGCGACGCCGAGCATGCCGAGGTTGCTGACCGTGAAGGTGCCGCCCGACAGCTCGGCCGGGGCGATCCGGCCCGCGCGGGCGCGCTTGGTCAGCTCGCGCGAGCGCTCGGCGAGCTGGCCGAGCGTCAACCGGTCGGCGTCGGCGATCACCGGCACGACGAGCTGCTCGTCGTCGGTCGCGACCGCCACGCCGACGTTGACGTGCTCGTACGCGGCGACCTGGTCGTCGACCCAGGCGCTGTTGACCCGCGGGTGGTCGCGCAGGGTCAGCGCGCAGGCCTTGACGATCAGGTCGTTGACCGACGGCACGCGCTTGCCGCCGACCCGCTTGAGGTCCGAGCGCAGCGCGATGCAGGCGCTCATGTCGATCTCGACGGTGACCGCGAAGTCCGGGATCTCGGTCCGGCTCTGGACCATCCGCTTGGTCACGAGCCGCTCGATCCGCGACGGCTCGCGGAAGCGGACCCCGGTCGGAGCGGACGTGGCCGCGGTAGCGGGTGCGGCCGGAGCGGGCGGGCTCGGCGCGTCGTCGCCCGCCGTGGTCGGGCGTGCCGTAGCGACCTCGGGCTGCGTGGTCGAAGGGCCCGTGCCGTTCGTGGGGGCGCCGGCCGCCTCTTCCGTGGCCTCCCCGCCCTCGGGGACCTTCGGAAGGCTCACCGCCACCGAGCGGTCGGCGCCGACGTCGATCTGGGCGATCTGGGTGCCGGGGGCGGCGGCGGTGCCGGTGGCGACCGCGATCCGCAGCACGCCGGTCGCCTCGGCCGGGTACGCCAGCGTGGCCTTGTCGCTCTCGATCTCGACGATCTCGTCACCCTGCGAGACGAGCGTGCCGTCCTCGACGAGCCAGGCGACGATCGTGCCCTCTTCCATCGAGTCCGACAACCGGGGCATGAGGACCTGAGCCTGCTCTGGCATCGCGAGCAACGGTAGCGGCGGGCCGGCCCCGATTCGCCGTCTGCGACGGTGAACCAGACGGCCGGGCGTCCCCCGGTCGGCGGGGTCGTGACGGTTGACGGTCGTGCTGCCACGGCGTTCGCCGGCTCGTTCGAGGACCACCGCGGGCCGCCGGGCGACGGACGGAACGAGGGCCGATCGGATCCGGTGCGGGACGCCCGATCATCTACCCTCGATCCGTGCGTCGCGCGCCGATCGAACCGGGAGACATCGTCGAGGTCGACAAGAAGGGTCGGCGGTTCATGGCCCTGGTGATCGGCGCCGATCCCGGTGGCGATCTGCGGATCGAACCGGTCTGCCGCGGCGTCTCGTGGCGGACCGCGACGTCCCGCGAGCTGATCCGGCACTGGAAGAAGGCCGCGCGGCGCAGGTACCAGGCCAACCCGGACGAGCACGAGGCGCAGCTCGACCTGGGGCTCGACGTCGACGAGTAGTCGCCGCCTGCCCGACCGCGCGTCGACCGCGTTGACGTCTGCCGAACGGTCCGACTCAACCCGACGAGCCGAGCGGCCGGCCTCAGGCGTCGGGCATCAAGGACGCCGCGGCGGCTTCGAGCTGGTCGTCGCCGTGGAAGACCCGGTCGCCGGTCCAGACCGCCGGGACGGTCTGCACGCCGCGGGCGATCGCCCGATCGGTGGCGTCGTCCAGCTCGGCGGAGACCGACGCGCGACCGAGCGCCTGGACGACGGCTCGCGGGTGCATCTCGCAGGCCGACGCGGCCAGCAGCACGTAGGTCTCGGTCGACAGGTCGTGGCCACCGGCAAACGCCTGGCGGAACGCCGGCAGGCTGAACGAGACGACCCGGCCGATGCCCTTGGCGTACCAGGCGGCCAGCAGCGCCCGACGGCTGTCGAACGGCAGCTCGACCGGCCAGCGCACCGGCTGCATGTCGCGCTCGCGGGCGACCTGCTCGATCCGCTCGCGGTAGGCGTCGTGATCGGCCTCGCAGCGGAAGCCGTCCCAGGCGTGCGGGCCGGGCAGCCGCGAGGCGTCGATCGGCACCCACGGCGTCGCGACCGGCAGCGTGTGCAGCACGCGCTCGGCGGCCAGGTACGACCACGGGTCGCGGAAGTCGTAGTAGAAGGCCGGCGGACCCTCCGCGTCGACGTCCGCGGGCACGGGGCCGGAGTCGGCCCCGTGCTGCGTCACGCCGAGCGGGTCACCGGGACCGCCGACCGCGCTCACCCGTGGATCAGCCAGCCGTCGGCGGCGCGGGCGGCTTCCATCACGGCCTCCGACAGCGTGGGATGGCCGTGGATCGTGCGGGCGACCTCGGCGTAGCCACCCTCCAGCGCCTTGACGTTGACCAGCTCCTGGATCATCTCGGTCGCCTTCGCGCCGACGATGTGCCCGCCGAGCAGCTCGCCGTACTTCTTGTCGCCGATGATCTTGACGGTCCCGGCCTCGCCGTAGACCGTGGCGCCGCCGACCGCGCCGTAGGGGATCTTGCCGACGACGACGTCGTAGCCCTGCTCCTTGGCCTGCGCCTCGGTCAGGCCGAACGAGCCGACGTTGGGCTTGCAGAACGTCGCGCGGGGGATGTCGATGTAGCTGATCGGATGGGTGTCGAGGCCCTGGATGTCCTCGGCCGCGATCACGCCCTCGTCGGATGACTTGTGCGCCAGCGCCGGACCGGGGACCAGGTCGCCGATCGCCCAGACGCCCTTGCGCGACGTGCGGAGCCGGCCGTCGACCTCGATCAGGCCCGTCTTCTCCTCGGTCTTCACCCCGGCGACGTCCAGGCCCAGCGCCTCGACGTCGGGGGCGCGGCCGGTGGCGATCACGAGCCAGTCGGCCTGGCCGTCGACCTTGTCGCCGTCGCCCTTCTGGAACGTGAACGACACGCCGCTGTCGCTGGTCTGCACGTCGGCGACCTTGGTCGACGTATGGACGTCGATGCCCTGCTTCTTGAACTCGCGGTTGGCGACGCGGGAGATGTCGACGTCCTCCGACGGCAGCACGCGGTCGAGGAACTCGAAGAGCTGGACCTCGGACCCCAGGCGCGCGTAGGCCGAGGCGATCTCGGTGCCCGACGCGCCCGCGCCGACGACCACGATCTTGCCCGGCAGCTCGTCCAGCGCCCAGGCCTCCTCGGTGCCGATCACGCGGCCGCCGTACTCGACGCCCGGGATCGCGCGGCGGACCGAGCCGGTCGCCAGGATCACGCCCTTCGACGCCTGGTGCGTCTCGCCCGCGACGACGACGTTGCCGTCGGCGTCCAGCGACGCCTCGCCCTCCAGGTAGTCGATCCCGTTCTTCTTGAACAGGCCGGCGACGCCGCCGGTCAGCTGGTCGATGATCTTCCGCCGGCGCTCCTGGACCTTGTCGAAGTCGACCGAGATGTTCTCGATCTGCAGACCGAACTCGTCGCCGTCGCGCGCCTCGGTCAACACGTCGGCCGTGCGCAGCACCGCCTTGGCGGGGATGCAGGCGTAGTTCAGGCAGCGTCCGCCGACGGTGTCCTTCTCCACCACCGCGGTCTTCTGCCCGAGCTGCGCCGCGCGGATCGCGGCGACGTAGCCGCCCGGACCGGAACCGATGACGATCGTGTCGTACTGAGCCATGAAGGGAGTCTTCCTGCGTCGTTCTGGACGAGCGGATATCGCTCATCCTTGGGAGAGTCACTGGGGGCGACCTCCGACCCTACTGAACGGCGTAGGGCTGTCCGCGGCGGCCGACCCGGACGTTCGGGGGGTTGTCGGGCGTCGCTCGCGGACCGGCTCAGCGACCGCCGGTCGCGTCGCGTTCCAGCATCGCGGTCTTCTGCACCCGGGCCATCACCTTGACCATCTTGAAGAACAGGTAGCCGCTGATCAGCGCGGCCGCCACCGCCAGCAGGACCAGGAGCACGTTGGTGACCACCAGCGCGGCGAGGATCAACGAGACCAGCGTCAGCGCGAGCAGCGTCTGGGTGCCGAGGATCGCCCAGTACTCCAGTCGCCAGGTGCCGATCGCCGCGATCGCGATCAGCACCACCATCGCGCCGTTGCCGACCCGGCTGCCGTCGCTCAGGCCGTTCGACGCGACCGCGTTGTAGATCATCACCGCCGCGATCAACGCCATCCAGGCGACGGTGGCGACGAGCACGCCGGGGCGCTCGCCGGGCTCGAGCGGCTGGAGCGCCTCGCGGACCGCCTCGTTCTTCTCCTCGGCGCGGGCGTACCCGCGCTTCATCATCGCGGCGCCGTTCTGCGCCGGAGGCGGGCCCGTCCGCCCGGCGGCGTCCTGCTCGCGCGCGGCGGGCCGGGCCGGTCCGGTGCGGGACGCGGAGCTCTTGCGCTTGCGCTTGCGGTCAGCCATCACCCTGCATCATGCCGGTCCGCTGGGGTTCGGGACGACTTCGTGCCCCGGAGTCGTACTCGCGGTAGCGGGATCGGTGCGGGGGACGGACCCGGCCCCCGCACGGCTGCGGCCCGTTCAGGCGCCGTGGCGCTGGCGGTCCACGGCGGCGCGCAGCCCGCGTGCGGCGGCCTGCGGGTCGGCGGCGTCGACGATCGCGCGCACGACCGCGACCCGCGGCGCGCCGGCTCGCAGCGGCGCGACGACGTTGGAGCGGTCGATCCCGCCGATCGCGACGAACGGCAGCGGCCGGCCGACGGCGTGGCGGACCAGGTCGACGCCGACGCCGGCGACGCCCTGCTTGGTCGGCGTGGCGTTGATCGGGCCGACGCCGATGTGGTCCGCCCCCGCGTCGACCGCCGCGTCGACCTGCTCCGGCGAGTGGGTCGACAGGCCGATCAGCCGGTCCGCGCCGACGATCGCGCGGGCCTCGGCGACCGAGACGTCGTCCTGGCCGACGTGCACGCCGTCGGCGTCGCCGGCCGCCGCCAGGTCCGGGCGGTCGTTGAGGATCAGCAGCGTGCCGGTCGCGTCGCAGAGCGGTCGCAGCGCGCGCAGGCCGGCGACCAGCTCGTCGTCGCTCGCGGTCTTGTCGCGTAGCTGGATCGCGTCGACGCCGCCGGCGATCGCCTCGGTGGCGATCTCGATCAGGCCCCGGCCGTGGGCGGCCAACGGACCGATCAGGTAGAGATGGACGGCGGCGAACCGGGCGCGACGCTGCTCGGGGGTCATCGCGGGGGAGTCTGGCAGCCGCGCGACGGCGCCGGGCGCGGGCCGTCCTCGCCGGGGAAGTACCCTCCGGGCGTGGCCGCCGTTCCCGCGTTCTCCCCGAATCCCGACGTCGTGATCGTCGGTGCGGGCCTCGCCGGACTGCCGATCGCCTGGGAGCTGCTGCGCCGGGGCGCGACGGTGCGGATGGTCGATCGCGGTCGCCCCGGCGAGGGCACCAGCCGGGTTGCGGCCGGGATGCTCGCGCCGATCACCGAGGTCGAGCCGGATGATCCGGTGCACCTGACGCTCGGGCAGCTCGCCCGCGAGCGCTGGCCGGGGTACGTGGATGGTCTGCGGGCCGCGACCGGCCACGCGATCGCGATCCGCACCCACGGTACGCTGGCCGTCGCCCGGGACCGCGACGAGGCCGAGGCGCTCGACCGCTTCCGCGCGATCTGCGACCGGTTCGGGCTGGCGACCGAGCGACTGATGCCGAGCGCCGCCCGCAAGCGCGAGCCCGCGCTGGCCCCGACGCTGCGGCTGGCGCTGGAGATTCCCGACGACGCGGCGGTCGACCCGCGGACGGTGACCGCGGCGCTCGCCGCGGCGGTCGTCGCCGCGGGCGGCACGATCGAGTCCGGCTGCGAGGTGCGCGGGCTGGTGCTCGACGGCGGTCGGGCGGTCGGCGTCGAGCGGGCCGACGGCACGACCGTCCGCGCCGGCGCGGTGGTGATCGCCGGCGGGGCCGAGTCCGCGCGGCTGGCGGGCGTTCCCGACCACGCTCGCGTCCCGGTGCGCCCGGTGAAGGGCCAGCTCCTGATGTTGCGCGACCCCGCGGGTCCCGGAATGGTCGAGCGGGTGCTGCGGTTCGGTCCGGGCTACCTGGTCCCGCGCGACGACGGCCGCTACGTGCTCGGCGCGACGACCGAGGAGCGCGGCTTCGACCGCACGGTCACGGCCTGGGCCGTCCACGATCTGCTGCGCGACGGCTCCGAGCTGGTGCCCGGCGTGCTCGATCTCGAGCTGGTCGAGACGCTGGTCGGCTGGCGCCCGACGAGCCCCGACGGCCTGCCCGTGGTCGGTCCGGCGCGCGACATCGACGGACTGTGGTGGGCGACCGGGCAGCACCGCAACGGCGTGCTGTTCGCCTCGATCACCGGCGCGCTGCTGGCCGACGCGTTGACCGGCGATCGGACGCTGCCGGGTCGCTACGGGGCGATCGACCCGCTCGCCGTGGTCGACCCGCGGCGGTTCGCGTCTGTCACGCTCGATCGCGACGATCCCCCGGCGCGGCCGACCGGCCCGGCCGACGACGTTCGCGCCCCGCGCAAGGAGGACCACGCCCGATGAGCGACCTGACCGAGACCCTGATCGTCAACGGCGAGCCCCGCCAGGTCGTCGGGCGGACCGTGGTCGACCTGCTGACCGAGATGCAGACGGCGGCCGACGCCCGCGGGGTGGCGGTCGCGATCGACGGCGAGGTGGTCGTCCGCAGCGAGTGGCCGCGCCGGATCCTGCGGGCCGGCGAGCGGGTCGAGGTGCTGACCGCGATCCAGGGCGGCTGAGTCGTCGTGCGTCGGCGACGCCCGTGAAGCAGGTCGAGGACCGGCGGTGACCGGCGCGTCGCCGATCCGGGCGCTCACGCTCGACGCGATGGGCTGCCTGGTCACGATGCGGGATCCGGTCCCCGCGATCGCCCGGCTGCTGGACGACCGCGGCACGCCCCGGCCGGACGAGCTGATCGCCACGGCGCTGCGCCGCGAGATCGTCTTCTACAAGGCGCACCATCTGCAGGCGCGCGATCCCCAGTCGCTCCGGACCCTGCAGGAGCGCGCGGCCGGCGTGCTCGCGGCGGGGCTGGATCTCGGATCCGCGGTCAGACGGGGCTCGGGGGCTGGAAGCATCGAGGTCGACGTCGACGCCGCGTTCGTCGACGGGTTCCTCGCGGCGCTGGAGTTCGTCCCCGTCTCCGGCGTGCTCGAAGCCCTCGGCCGGCTGCACGCTTCCGGGGTGCCGATGGTCTGCGTCTCGAACTGGGACTCCGGCCTGGCCGCGCACCTGGAGCGGCTGGGGATCGGCCGCTATCTGCGGGGCGTCGTGGCGTCGGGCGCGGTCGGCGTCGCCAAGCCGGATCCACGGGTCTTCGACGTCGCGATCGAGCTGCTGGAGCTCCCGCGGGACGCGATCGCGCACGTCGGCGACGAGCCGGTCGACCGGGGCGGCGCCGCCGCGGCGGGCCTGCGGTTCCTGCCGCCGCCGGTCGCCACGTTGCCCGAGCGGCTGGGCGTGGTGTGAGCCACGACCCCACCCTCGAATCGCAAGCGGGACCGACGTTCGCTCGGCTGCCGGCGCTTGCGGCGGCGGCCGGCCATCAGCAGGTTCTAGAGTGAGAAGGATGGGTGACGCGACCGCCATCGCCGGTTCCGGGCCGACCACCGATCCGCTGCGGATCGGCGACAAGTCGTTCTCGTCCCGCTTGCTGCTGGGGACCGGCGGCTTCACCCGCCTGCAGACGCTCGAAGACGCCGTGGCGGCGTCGGGCACGCAGCTCGTCACGCTCGCGCTGCGCCGCGCCGGGTCGGGCGGCACCGCCATCCAGGGCTCGCTGGTCGACGCGCTGCAACGCACCGGCGTCGACCTGCTGCCCAACACCGCCGGCTGCTTCACGGCGCGCGACGCGGTGCTGACCGCGCAGCTCGCCCGCGAGGCGTTCCAGACCAACTGGATCAAGCTCGAGGTGATCGGCGACGACCGCACGCTGCTGCCCGACGCCGTCGAGCTCCTCGACGCGGCGGAGCGGCTGGTCGCCGACGACTTCGTGGTGCTGCCCTACACCAACGACGACCCGATCCTCGCGCGCCGCCTGGAGGACATCGGCTGCGCGGCGGTGATGCCGCTCGGCTCGCCGATCGGGTCCGGTCTGGGGATCCGCAACCCGCACAACATCGAGTTGATCGTCGAGCGGGCCGGCGTTCCGGTGGTGCTCGACGCCGGGATCGGCACGGCGTCCGAGGCGGCGCTGGCGATGGAGCTGGGCTGCGATGCCGTGCTCTGCGCGACCGCGGTCAGCCGGGCGGAGGACCCGCTGCGGATGGCGCGGGCGATCCGCTTCGGGGTCGAGGCCGGGCGGCTGGCCCGCACCGCGGGCCGGATCCCGCGCCGCACGCACGCGCTGCCGTCGACGCCCACCGAGGGCATCGCCAACCTGTGATGACCCGGTGAGCACCGAGATCGACGGACAGGCGCTGATCGACCGGGTGATCCGGGCGGTCGCCGGCCGCGACCGGCGGGCGATCGCCGCGCTGGTGACCCACGACGTCCACTACGAGGATCCGTTCTCGGCGACCCCGCACCGCGGGGTCGAGCCGGTGACCGACCACGTGGCCCAGCTCTGGGCAGCGTTCCCCGACGCCCGGATCGAGGCGACGGGCCCGTGCCTGCACGACGGCGACCGGATCGTCGCCCTGCCGCTGCGGCTGTTCGGCAACCACAGCGCCCCGCTCGGCCCGCTGCCGGCGACCGACCGGTTCCTCAACCAGCACGGCATGCTGGTCTGCGAGCTGGACGCGACCGCCCACCGGATCTTCCGCGCCCGCCTGTTCGCCGACCGCTACGCCGCCGCCGTCCAGCTCGGCGTGCTGCCCCAGTCCGGCACCGTCGGCGACCGCGCGCTGCGGGCGATCCAGGGCTTCGGGATCCTGCGGGGGCGGTAGGCGGGAGGCGGCAGGGCCCGGGGATGACCGGGCACTGCACGGCACGGTCTCCCTCGCACCCGGCCGTGCGGCGTGCGACTCGCCTGGCGCGCTCCACGCTGCACGGCGGACCCGGTGACGGTGCCGCGCAGCGCGCGACTCGCATGGCGCGTTCCACCCTGCACGGCGGACCCCGTGCCTGAGCCGTGCAGCGCCTGACTCGCCTGGCGCGCTCCACGCTGCACGGCGGACCCGGTGACGGTGCCGCGCAGCGCCGGACTCGCCGGCCGGTCCTCACGGCCGGACGACGACGTCGACCAGCAGCGGCGCGTGGTCGGAGAGTCTGCCCCGCTCGGGACGCGACGAGGGCGCTGCCGCGACGATCCCACGTCCGACGACGTGATCCGGTCCGCTCGTCGCGATCCGCGCCCAGGCCGGGGGGAGGTTCGTTGCGACGGCGGTCCGCGGCAGGTTGAGGTCGCCGCCGAGAACCAACGGTCGGTCGCCCGGCATTCCGGTTCGTCGGCGGTCGTCGGCGCCGACCGGACCGCGGACGGGACGTCGGCCGATCTTGCCCGGCTCCGCACGCGGATCCCTCACTGCCCACGTCTCGAGGCTCGCGACGGACTCCGAGAGGTCCGCGAGCGGCGCGGCCATACCCGCATCGTCGTCCCAGTTGCCGAGCTGGGAGTGGACGTTGCCGACCCACGCGCCGTCGAACGGTCCGCCGCCGGGGTCGATCAGGCGGACCGCGTGCATCACGCGCCGCTCGGGCCGGATCCGCAGCCGCCGGCGGCCGTGGGCGGCGATCGTCCACGGCGCGCGGACCAGGATCGCGTTCGCTCCGCCGCCGTTGCTCTTCAGCCAGTCGGGCCGGCGGGACGCGATCACCCGACGCAACGGCAGCAGAGCGTTGCGGGACGTCCGGGCCGACCGCCAGTCGGCGCCGCAGCGCCGCGCCAGCAGCGGCGGCCACCAGGGCGGGACCTCCTGCAGCAGCGCGACGTCCCATTCCCAGCTCGCGAGCGCGTCGGCGAACTCGTGGAGCAGCGGCCGTCCGGCGGGCGGCTGCGCCCGGCCGTGGAAGAGGTTCCAGACGAGGACGCGCATCGTGGCGATGCTCGCATGCCGGACAGCGGATATCGAGCCGCCCGGGTTCGCTGCTGCACGGCACCGCGTCGACCGGTGTCGTGCAGCGCTGAGCGCGCTATCCGCGTCGGACGCTGCACGCCCTCGCCTCGGCCGGAGGTGTGCAGCGCTCGACTCGCCGGACCGTCCGCCCCCCCCGGCCCGTCCGCCTGCCCATCGCCTGCCCATCGCCTGCCCATCGCCTGCCCATCGCCTGCCCACCGCCTGCCCACCGCCTGCCCACCGCCTGCCCACCGCCCACCCACCGCCCGCCGCCGGCCCGATCGGTCGGTTAGCGTCCCTCGCGTGACCACGCGCCACCTTCTGACCGGGACCGAGCTGACGCGGGACGACCTGCTCGCGGTCCTGCGCCGCGCCCACGAGCTGAAGGCCGCCGACGCCTCCCGCCGTGCCGGCGACTACGACGCGGCGGCCGATCCCGGGGCCCACAGCCTCGCGGGCCGCTCGGTCGGGCTGATCTTCCAGAAGCCGTCCACCCGGACCCGGATCTCGATGGAGGTCGGGGTCCGCGAGCTCGGGGCCCACCCGCTGCTGCTGCGGCCCGACGAGATGCAGCTCTCGCGCGGCGAGTCGGTCAAGGACACCGCGCTCGTGCTCTCGCGCCACGTCCACGCGATCGGGATCCGGACCAACGCCGACGCGCTGCTCGAGGAGTTGGCGGCCGAGGGCACGATCCCGGTCGTCAACCTGCTGACCGACGGACACCACCCGTGCCAGGCGGTCGCCGATCTGCTGACCCTGCAGGAGGCGTTCCCGGATCGGCTCGGCACGGACGGCGGACTCGACGATCTGCACCTGGCCTACGTCGGCGACGGCAACAACGTCGCCCGCTCACTGGCGCTGGTCGGCGCCATCGGCGGGTTGAAGGTCACCGTCGTCGCCCCCGACGGCTACCAGCTCGAGCCCGACACCACGCCGGCGATCCTCGCGTCCGACCCGACAGCCGGCGTCGCCGGCGCGGACGCGCTCTACGCCGACGTCTGGGTGTCGATGGGCGACACCGACAGCGACGAGCGCCGCGTCGCGTTGCGGGACTACGGCCTCACGGACGCGCTGCTCGACGCCGCCCGGCCCGGCGCGATCGCCCTGCACTGCCTACCCGCGCATCCGGGCGAGGAGATCACCGCCGAGGTGCTCTACGGCGAGCGCGAGCGGATCTGGGACCAGGCCGAGAACCGCCGGCATGCCCAGAAGGCGCTGCTGGAGTGGGTCCTGCGCGCCGGCCCGTTCGCGGACTGACCGCGGGAGTCCGACCGACCGAGCGCTCGTGATGCCCAGGCCGCGACGGCCCGGGCATCACGCTCGCGGATCCCTCAATCCGCGAGTGCGTCGGTGGTTCCCTCGCGCCCGAAGACCCTCACAACCTTCGGGAACGTGGTGTTCGTGGGGCCACTCTCGGGGCCCCGGGGGGAGATGCGGTACGTGAGAAGCGCCATCCCCGCCGACCGACGATCCGCCGGCCCTTGCGGGACGGCGGTGGTGGCCGGATCGGCGGGGATGGGGGGTGCTTCGCTGCTCATCGTACTGGGAGTTTGGTGACCCTTACTCGGGCCGCCGTCGAGGACGATAGCGCACCCGCGGCCGAATGCCAACTCACGAGATCGGGATTAGCCCGTCGACCGGCGCGACCACCGCTGCGACGCGGGATAGCCGCTCGGATTCGTCCGATCCGACACACTTGGACGATGGCTGAATCCGCTGTGCCCTCCGACCCCGAAGCCGGCCCGGGGTCGACCGCGTCCGGCGCCACCACCGCAGACGATCCCGCGACCCCGTCCGCGCCCGCGACGCCGCAGGGCGACGCGTCGACGCTCGACACGCCCGTCACCACGAAGGACGAGGCGCAGGCCGCATCCGAGAGCACCGGCAAGCGGGTTCGCCCGCCGCGCCCGCACCGCGGCGAGGAGGTCGAGCTGCGGGTCGATTCGCTCGCTCACGGCGGCAACGGCGTCGCCCGGACCGACGGCGGCTGGGTCGTCTTCGTGCGCGGGGGGATCCCCGGCGACCGCGTGCGCGCGTCGATCACCAAGCGCAAGAAGGACTACGGCGAGGCGGTGATCGTCGAGCTGCTCGAGCCGTCGCCCGAGCGGATCCCGCCGGTCGCCGACCACCCCGGGGCGCCGTGGCAGGTGCTGCCCTACGAGCGGCAGCTCGAGATCAAGGCCGAGCAGGTCGAGGACGCGCTGCGCCGGATCGGCGGCCACAAGGACACCGTGATCGAGCCGATCATCCCGTCCGAGAGCCAGTGGCGCTACCGCAACAAGCTCGAGTACTCGTTCGGCGCCGAGCCCGACGCGGACGGCAACTCCCGGCTCGTCTGTGGCTTCCACGCCGCCGGCTCGTGGCAGAAGATCGAGCACATCGAGGACTGCCTGCTGGCGTCGGAGCTGGGCAATCGGGCCCGCAACGTCGTCTACCGGTGGTGCCTCGAAGAGGGTCTCGAGCCGTACGACCGCAAGTACCAGCAGGGGTTCCTGCGCAACCTGGTGATCCGCGAGGGCGTCCGCACCGGCGATCTGCAGGTCCGGATCGTCACCAGTCCCGGCGAGTTCGACGTGATGGGACTCGGTCAGCATCTCGACGAGGAACTGGGGGAGGGCACGCTCACCGGCCTGCTCTGGACCCAGATCCACACGGTCGGCGAGACGACCTACGGCGGCGACACCGAGCTGGTGGGCGGCGACGCCTACATCCACGAGGAGATCTGCGGCCTGCGTCTGCGGATCAGCCCCGAGGGCTTCTTCCAGACCAACACCGAGATGGCCGAGC
>JADMKN010000082.1 GCA_015478825.1 Patulibacter sp.
CGAGAAGATGTGCAAGGTCATGGACCTGGCCGCCAAGATCGGCTGCCCGGTGATCGGGATCAACGACTCCGGTGGCGCGCGGATCCAGGAGGGCGTCGTGTCGCTCGGCGCCTACGGCGACGTCTTCCAGCGCAACGTCAACTCGTCCGGCGTGATCCCGCAGATCTCGCTGATCATGGGGCCGTGCGCGGGCGGCGCCGTCTACTCGCCGGCGATCACCGACTTCATCGGGATGGTCAAGGAGACCTCCCACATGTTCATCACCGGCCCCGACGTGATCAAGACGGTCACGGGCGAGGAGGTCGGGATGGAGGAGCTCGGCGGCGCGATGTCGCACAACACCAAGTCCGGCGTGGCGCACTTTGCGTTCGAGGACGAGGATCACGCGATCGAGGAGACACGGTTCCTGCTCGGCTTCCTGCCGCAGAACAACCTGGAGACCCCGCCGGTCGTGCCGACCAGCGATCCGGTCGACCAGCTCGTTCCCGAGCTCGACGAGGCCGTCCCGGCCAACCCGAACAAGCCGTACGACATGCGGGGCGTCGTCAAGCTGACGGTCGACGACGGCGAGTTCTTCGAGGTCCACGAGCACTTCGCCCGGAACATCCTGGTCGGCTTCTCGCGGATCGAGGGCCACGCGGTCGGCATCATCGGCAACCAGCCGAACCAGATGGCCGGCGTGCTCGACATCGAGGCGTCCGAGAAGGCGGCGCGGTTCATCCGCACCTGCGACGCGTTCAACATCCCGATCGTCACGTTCTGCGACGTTCCGGGCTTCCTGCCGGGCACCTCGCAGGAGTGGAACGGGATCATTCGCCACGGCGCCAAGCTGCTCTACGCCTACGCCGAGGCGACCGTCCCGCAGGTCGCGGTGATCACCCGCAAGGCGTACGGCGGTGCCTACGACGTGATGGCGTCCAAGCACCTCGGCGCGGACTTCAACTTCGCGTGGCCCCAGGCCGAGGTCGCCGTGATGGGCGCCGAGGGCGCGGTCAACATCATCTACCGCCGCGACATCGCCGGGTCCCCGACGCCGGAGGACCGCCGCGAGGTGCTGATGGACGACTACAAGGCCCGATTCGCCAACCCGTACATCGCGGCCGAGCGCGGCTACATCGACGACGTGATCGAGCCGTCGCAGACCCGGATCAAGGTCGCCGGCGCGTTGCGGGTGCTGCGCACGAAGCGCGTCAACCTGCCGAAGCGCAAGCACGGTAACATCCCGCTGTAGGGAGGCAGTTTGCCGACCTGTTGACGTTGTGCTCGTACTACTGGCACAACGTCAACAGGTCACCAGGCGAGGCCTCCCGCTAGCGGCCAGCGCTGCCTGCCGGACGCCGAGCCGGCGCGGGAGCTCTCGCCACCGACGGCGCCCCCGATCCCGCCCCCGACGCCGGCGCCAGGGGCGGCTGCGTCAGTGCGGATCGAATCAGCTCGGCGGTCTGCCTCGGGTGGTGCGCGAGCTCGTCCTCTCCGATGCGGATCGTGCGCCAGCCGGCGAGCTGCAGGCGCAGATCGCGTTCCCGGTCGACGCGGCGCGCGACGGCGTGGCCATGGGTGCGGTCGCCGTCGACTTCGACGATCAGCCGGGCCTCCGGCCACAGCAGGTCGGCTTCGACGTGCTCGGTCCCCACCTGGAGGAGCCGGTTGGCGTTCGGTCGCGGAAGGCCGAAGTCGCGGCAGAGCCGCAGCGCGTCGCGTTCGTTCCCGCTGCGCGTCCGCTGGCTCAGGTACCCGAAGTCCTGGGCGTAGGCGTTGCGGACGATGGCGGTACCGGGGCGGTTCGCGGCCGTGCGAAGCTCGCGCTCCAGCTCGGCGCGTCGAATCAGTCCGCGGCTCGCCGCGGTTGCCCACGTTCGTTGCGCGGCGCGTTCGTTACCGGTGCCCGCGATGTCGATCAGGGTACGAGCCACGGTGGTACACGGAATGCCGTCGCGGACCGTGATGGACCCGTCCAGCGTCAGCGAGCGGTGAACGCGAAGCCCGCGACGCTCTGGCCGTGCGCAGGTCGTCGTGATCTCGGGAACGCCGCGGTCGCGCGTGAGAAGGCCGTGGAGCGCGGCGGCAGACCGGTGACTGAGTACGGCTTGGTGCTTGTGCGCTGCGGCGAGGGACGGACGACTCGTCGAAACGTCTCCTGGTGGGGCACCGCCGCCCGCATCCGGGGTGACGAGCCGCGCTCCCTCGCCCCCGCTCGCTAGGACCGCGGCCATCCAACGCCCGTGCTGACTGATGTCCGTATGCCCGACGGAGTAGACGCCGCGGTGGATTCTGCGCAACCAGCCATGACGGATCCGCGTCTCGATCGCGCCGCGCGTCAACCCCACGGCCGAGAGCTGCGAGCGCGAAACGATGCCGTGCTGACGAGAGGCCAGATCGCCGACCTGGCGATCGACCGCCTCGAGGATCGAGCGGGTGGGCGATGGCGGCGTCGTAGTCATAGCTCGTACTCGGCGTTGGTCGGCGTGAGCGTCGTGGTCAGCGATGTCGCGATCGTCGACTCGACGCGGTGGCTTGCGGACGGCCATTCTTTTGGGCGTCCGGTGGGCCGCCCCGCCCCATCCATGCTCGCGATCGATGAATGCCGCGTGGTGACGAGTGCGGATCGATCGCGCCACGATTCGGTGCCCAACCTGCGCGGGCGAGCTGGTCTCGGCCCCGCGTAGGGACCTGTTGAAGTTCTGCCCGTAGTACGAGCACAACCTCGACAGGTCGCCGAACCGCCCACCTCCGATCCCCACCCCAAATCCTGACCCGAATTCCAACTTTCGCCGAACGGCCTGCGCTAGGCTCTTCCGTATGACCGACGAGCAGCCGAACTACCGCCCCGAGACGATCGCGATCCACGGTGGGCAGTCGCCGGACGAGGCCACCAACTCGCGCGCGGTGCCGATCTACCAGACCACCTCGTACGTCTTCGACGACGTCCAGCACGCGGCGGATCTGTTCGCGCTCGCCAAGCCGGGCAACATCTACACGCGGATCATGAACCCGACGTGGGACGTGCTGGAGCAGCGACTGGCCCAGCTCGAGGGCGGCGCCGCGTCGCTGGTCACCGCGTCCGGGATGTCCGCGATCACGTACGCGGTGCTGAACATCGCGACCGCGGGCGACAACATCGTGTCGGTCACGCAGCTCTACGGCGGCACCTACAACCTGTTCGCGCACACGCTGCCGCAGTATGGGATCGAGGTCCGTTGGGCCGACGCGGACGATCCGGCGTCGATCGACGCGCTGGTCGACGAGAACACCAAGCTCGTCTTCGGCGAGACGGTCGGCAACCCGAAGCTGAACATCCTCGACGTCCAGGCCTGGGCCGACAAGGCCCACGAGCACGGCCTGCCCTTCGTCGTCGACAACACCGTCCCCACCCCGATCGGCGCCAAGATCTTCGAGCAGGGCGCGGACATCGCGGTCCACGCGCTGACCAAGTACCTGGGCGGCCACGGCACCTCGATCGGCGGCGCGATCGTCGACTCGGGGAACTTCGACTGGTCCGCGCAGCCGGACCGGTTCCCGACGCTGGCCACGCCCGATCCGTCGTACCACGGCGTCGTCTGGACCGAGGCCGCCGGCCCGGTCGCCTACGTGCTGCGGGCCCGGACGGTGCTGCTGCGCAATACCGGCGCCGCGCTGTCGCCGTTCAACGCCTTCCTGATTCTGCAGGGCGTCGAGACGCTCGCGCTGCGGATGGAGCGTCACCACGAGAACGGTCTGGCCGTCGCCAAGCACTTGAAGGGCCACCCCGCCGTCGAGTGGGTCAACTACCCCGGCCTCGAGGACGATCCGTATCACGAGGTCGCGAAGCGCAGCCTGCGCGGCGGCTTCGGCGGCCTCGTCGCCTTCGGCGTCAAGGGTGGCTTCGACGGTGGTCGCAAGTTCATCGAGGCGCTCCAGCTCTTCAGCCATCTGGTCAACATCGGAGATGCGAAGTCGCTGGCCGTCCACAACGCCTCGACCACGCACGCGCAGCTCAACGAGGACGAGCTGAAGACGGCCGGCGTGTCGCCCGACCTGGTGCGCCTGTCGGTCGGCATCGAGCACATCGACGATCTGATCGCGGACCTCGATCAGGCGCTCGCCGCCGCGAACTGAGCGCGAGGCGCCTCCTTGGCGCGCTCCCGCTGCCCGGTCGAGGTCGAGCACGTGCAGGTGCGTGCGACCTCGATGCGGCGGGGCCGGCCCCGCTCGATGCTGTCGATGGCTAGAGTCGGAGCCCGTGTTCCGGACTGTGTGTGACCAGGTTCCGCCGACGGCGCGGACGACCGGAGGGCGATCTCGATGACGCACGGAACGATCGAGCCGCAGGGCGGCGAGCACGACCGCGGCCCGGGGGTCGGCGAGGTCTCTACGCAGATGGTCCGGCTGTACACCGACGAGGCCCCGCTGCGGATGGACAACGGCGAGCAGCTCGGCCCGATCGACGTCGCCTTCGAGACCTACGGGACGCTGAACGCCGACGCCAGCAACGTCGTGGTGATCTGCCACGCGCTGACCGGCGACGCGCACGCCGCCGGGCACCACGGGGATCCCGAGCGTCACGGCTGGTGGGACCTGCTGGTCGGTCCCGGCCGGACAGTCGACACCGATCGCTTCTTCGTCGTCTGCGCCAACCTGCTCGGCGGTTGCCGCGGGACCACCGGCCCGTCGTCGATCAACCCGCTGAGCACCCTGCCGTACGGGCTGGACTTCCCGGCGATGACCGTCGCCGACCTGGTGCGGGTGCAGCGCGCGCTGCTGCGGCACCTGGGGATCGAGCGGGTCTACGCGGCGATCGGCGGGTCGCTCGGCGGCATGCAGGTCCTGGAGTGGGCGCTGCAGGCGCCCGAGAGCATCGACCGCGCGATCGTCGTCTGCGCCTCGGCCGCGCTCACCGCGCAGAACATCGCGCTGTCGACCGCGGCCCGCGAGGGCATCCTGCGTGACCCGGACTTCCGCAACGGCCGCTACGTCGGCACCGGCACGATCCCGGCGGCCGGTCTGTCGGCGGCGCGGATGCTCGGCCACGTGACCTACGTGTCGGAGGAGGCGCTCAGTCGCAAGTTCGGTCGGCAGCGCCGCGACCCGCACGCGCCCCCGGCCCGCGACGGGCACACCTGGTTCGAGCCGGACTTCGAGGTCGAGCACTACCTGCGCTACCAGGCCAATTCGTTCCTGGAGCGGTTCGATCCGCTGTCCTACCTGTACCTGACCCGGGTGATGGACGCCTTCGCGCCGTACGAGCGTCCCGATCACCAGGAGCGCCTGGAGCGCGTGAAGGCGGCCGGTACGCGGTTCCTGGTCGAGAGCTTCACCAGCGACTGGCGGTTCGGTCCCGAGCACAGCGACCGGCTGGCCGCGGACCTGATCCAGGCCGGGATCCCGGTCGAGCGGGAGAACGTCGCGTCGCCGTGGGGGCACGACTCGTTCCTGCTGGCGATCCCCGAGCACCTGGACCTGATGCAGCGGTTCCTCACCCGGTGACCCGCCCCTTCGTCGGGGATCCGGGTCCCGAGACGGCAACGACGACGATCCGTCGCTAGCCTCCGCGGCATGAGCTCCGCGCGCATCGAGGTTCCCGCGTCCGCGACGCCCGAGGAGGCGGCGGCCCTGGTCGCGGCCGTCGAGCAGTTTTTGCGCGACACGACCGTCGCCGTGGTCGAGGCTCCGAAGACCGACGGCTGGACGCGCGTGGCGCGCGCCGAGGCCGTGACGCGCGGCGCCGCTTGGGACTCGGGCCCGGACGCCAGCGTCGCCGCCTGGGCGGCGTAGCGCCGACGGCCTGGAGGTCGTCTCCCAGGCCGAAAATCGAGATTAGGGGATTCCGGAGCGGGTTTGCTACCTTTAGCTGTCCCGGACCTCTTCGTTCGCGGATCTCGAGCCTATGACGACGACCACGAACATCCCGCCTGCCGCCCCCTCGCTGCCGGACCTGGAGGACTCCTCGGCCGGCGACGTCGTCGCCTGGGCGCTGGCGGAGTACCACCCGTCGATCGCATTGGCCTGCTCGTTCCAGAAGGAGGAGTCGGTCCTGCTCGACCTGCTCTTCCGGGCCAACCCCGACGCGCGCGTGTTCGCGCTCGACACCGGCCTGCTGTTCGACGAGACCTACGAGCTCTGGCGGCAGACCGAGGCCCGCTACGACACCAAGATCGAGCGTTGGCAGGGTCCGACCCTGGCCGAGCAGGCCAAGCAGCACGGCGACCAGCTCTGGGCGACGAACCCGTCGCAGTGCTGCGGGATCCGCAAGGTCGCCCCGCTGCGCGAGGGTCTCTCGCACCTGAACGCCTGGATCACCGGAATCCGTCGCGACCAGTCGCCCGCGCGCGCCGGCGCCGCCAAGGTCGAGTGGGACGACGCCTTCGGCTTGGTCAAGGTCAACCCGCTCGCCGACTGGTCCGACAAGGACGTCTGGCGCTACGTCGTCGAGCACGATCTGCCGTACAACCCGCTGCACGATCAGGGGTTCTCCTCGATCGGCTGCACCCCGTGCACGAACCCCGGCGAAGGCCGCGCGGGTCGCTGGACGGGCACCGGCAAGGTCGAGTGCGGTCTGCACCTGGAGGACGCATGAGCATCGCCGTTCCGCCCACCGACGCCCGCGATGGCCTGACCAAGCTGCGCGCGCTGGAGGCCGAGGCGATCCACGTGATGCGCGAGGTCGCCGCCGAGCTGGAGCGTCCTGCCCTGCTGTTCTCGGGCGGCAAGGACTCGATCGTCCTGCTGCGCCTGGCCGAGAAGGCGTTCCGCCCCGGCCGCTTCCCCTTCCCGCTGATGCACGTCGACACGGGGCACAACTTCCCCGAGGTGATCGAGTTCCGCGACCGCCGCGTGGCGGAGCTCGGCGAGCGGCTGATCGTCGCCAAGGTCCAGGACACGATCGACGCCGGCCGCGTGGCGGAAGTCGGCGGTCCCAACGGGTCGCGCAACCAGCAGCAGACGCAGACGCTGCTGGACTGCATCGAGGAGAACCGCTTCGACGCCTGCTTCGGCGGGGCGCGCCGCGACGAGGAGCGGGCCCGCGCGAAGGAGCGGATCATGAGCTTCCGCGACGACTTCGGCGGCTGGGACCCGAAGAACCAGCGCCCCGAGCTCTGGAACCTCTACAACGGCCGGCTGCGCAGTGGCGAGAACGTCCGGGTCTTCCCGATCTCCAACTGGACCGAGCTGGACGTCTGGCAGTACATCGCCGAGGAGCAGCTCGAGCTGCCGTCGATCTACTTCGCCCACGAACGCGACGTCGTGCGTCGCAACGGCATGCTCTACGCGGTCAGCGAGTTCCTGCAGCCCCGTGACGGCGAGACCGTCGAGCGCCTGAGCGTGCGCTATCGGACGGTCGGCGACCTGACGATCACCGGCGCGGTCGAGTCGACCGCGACCACGCTCGAGGACGTGGTGGCGGAGATCGCCGCGACCCGCATCACCGAGCGCGGGGAGACCCGCGCCGACGACCGCGTGTCGGAAGCCGCCATGGAAGACCGCAAGATCCAAGGGTACTTCTGATGCGTTCCGCGTCCCCGACCTCGACGAAGGCGATCAGCTGATGTCGTCCGTGCTCACCTCCGCGGTCGCCGACAACCTGGCGACCGCCGACCTGCTCCGCGTCGCCACCGCCGGCTCGGTCGACGACGGCAAGTCGACCCTGATCGGCCGGCTGCTCTACGACTCCAAGCAGGTGCTGGTCGATCAGCTCCAACAGGTCGAAGAGGCGTCGGTCCGGCGCCACGGCGACGGTGTGGTCGACCTGTCGCTGCTGACCGACGGTCTGCGTGCCGAGCGCGAGCAGGGCATCACGATCGACGTCGCCTACCGGTACTTCACCACCGGCGACCGCAGCTTCATCCTCGCCGACACCCCCGGCCACGTGCAGTACACGCGCAACATGGTCACCGGCGCGTCGACGGCCGACGTCGTGATCGTGCTGGTCGACGCCCGCCAGGGCGTGATCGAGCAGACCCGTCGCCACACCTTCATCGCCGCGCTGCTCGGCGTCCGCCACGTGACCTTCGCGGTCAACAAGATGGACCTGGTCGACTGGTCGCAGGAGCGGTTCGACGAGATCTCCGCAGAGACGACGCGGATCGCCGACCAGCTCGGCATCCCGGACATCCACGTGATCCCGATCAGCGCGCTGCACGGGACCAACGTCGTCGACCGCGGCGAGATGCCGGCCTGGTACCCGGACGACGAGCACCACCCGACGCTGCTCGGTCACCTGCAGACGGTGCAGGTCACTCAGGACCGCAACGACCGCGACCTGCGGTTCCCCGTCCAGTGGGTGATCCGTCCCGGTGGCGGCGGTTCCGAAGGCGTGTCCGGGGTTTCGGACGAGCTGCACGACTACCGCGGCTACGCCGGCTCGGTCGCCGGTGGCGTGTTGCGTCCCGGCGACGAGGTCCAGGTGCTGCCGTCGGGCGTGCGCTCGCGGATCGCCCGGGTCGAGACCTTCGACGGTGACGTCGAGGAGGCCGTCGCCCCGATGGCGGTCACGGTGCACCTGGAGGACGACGTCGACGTCAGCCGCGGCGACACGATCGTCGGAGCGACCGACGAGCCGTCCGAGCTGGTGCTTCGCGAGTTCGAGGCGGACGTCTGCTGGATGAGCGACCGGGCGCTGCGTCCGGGCGCGCGCCTGCTGCTCAAGCACACGACGACGACCACCGCGGCCCGCGTCGACGCGATCGTCGACCGCCTGGACCTGCACACCCTCGAGCGCGAGGCCGGCACCGCCGACACCACGCTCGAGCTGAACGACATCGGCCGGATCCGCGTGCGCGTCAAGCGCCCCCTGGTCGCCGACCCGTACCTGCGCGACCGCGCGACGGGCGCCTTCATCCTGGTCGACGAGGGCACCAACGACACGGTGGCCGGCGGGATGATCCGGTAGCAGCGGTCCGCAGGGCTCCCGGGCGGGCGCCTCGCGTTTCTCACTCAGCGTCGTTCGACGCTCTCCTCTCCGAAGGGTTGACGGCGATGCGGTTCGGTCTGCCGTGCGTCTCTGGCGACCGCGATGCACGACAGCCATCGTATGTGGACTCCGTATAGGAGTGCACATAGCGCGAAATGCGCCCGAAACGATGGAGAAGCAATGTTCAAGATGAGAAAGCTCGCCGGGATCATCGCCGCGGCGATCCTCGGAGCCTCCGTGGCCGCTGCTAGCGCGTCCGCGTACGACATCACCGGCGGTTCCTACGTGGGGTCCAGCACCGCACCCCATTCCCTGACCTTCGGAGGGGTATACACGGTGACGTGTCACGTGGACTTCGCCGGGCACACGGAGAACGTCGTCGGCGATACAGCCGCGACCGATATGACGCCGGCGTACAGCAACTGCGATTTCTTCGGTCTTCCCGCGACGGTGACCAGCGCCGCCCCGATCCGCTTGAAGGTTACTGCGGATTGGCCGCCTTTTTCCCTCAGCATCGACCTATACATCCTCGGGATCAAGTTGATCGAGATCCCGATCGTCGGGTGCCAGGTGGCCGTTTCGAGCCCGCAGTCCCTGCTGGATGGCACGGGCGGGAACTCGATCGTCGGCGCGAATGTCGGGTCGGACTTCGAGTGGGGTGCGTCGGTGCAGAACATCGCGTACACGACGAATGGCGCCTGCCCGTTCGGTAGTGGATCGGACGGTGCCTACGATACGAACGGTCCGGTGACGCTCCAGGGCGTCTCGGTGGTGCCCTGAGTTCCTCGCTCGTGCCGACTGCGCCGTCGGGTGGTCGGTCAGCCGGTCGGACCGGCTGACCGAGCTCGGCGGCGTACGAGCGCGGCGTCCGCCACACCGCGCGGGTGCCCCGCCGACCGTCGGGAGTGCAGTTGTCCGCGCGGCCAACTGGTCGAGCGATCGAATAGATTTACGCGGCCTATGTTCCGGAAGATCTTGATCGCCAACCGCGGTGAAATCGCCATCCGCATCATGCGGGCCTGCGAGGAGCTCGGGATCGCGACCGTCGCCGTGTACTCGGAGCTCGACCGGGACGCGCTGCACGTCAAGCGCGCCGACGAGGCGTACCTGATCGGCCCGGCGTCCCCGGCCGAGAGCTACCTCAACGTCGACAACATCGTCAAGGCCGTACGCGAGTCCGGCGCCGAGGCCGTGCACCCCGGCTACGGGTTCCTCTCCGAGAACGCGCCGTTCGTCGAGCGCCTCGAGGCCGAGGGCATCACCTTCATCGGACCGCCGGCGTCGGCGATCGACGCGATGGGCTCGAAGACCAAGGCCCGCGACCTGATGAAGAAGGCCGGCGTGCCGATCGTGCCCGGCACGACCGAGGCCGTCGACACCTACGAGGACGCGCTGCGGATCGCCCACGAGGAGATCGGCTTTCCGGTCGCGGTCAAGGCGGCGTCCGGCGGCGGCGGCAAGGGCTTCCGCGTCGCGCTGACCGAGGACAAGCTGCAGGAGGCCTTCGAGGGCGCCAGCCGCGAGGGCGTCAAGTTCTTCAGCGACGGCACCGTGTACCTGGAGCGGTACCTGCCCAACCCGCGCCACGTCGAGGTGCAGATCATCGCCGACCAGCACGGCAACTGCATCCATCTTGGCGAGCGCGACTGCTCGATCCAGCGTCGTCACCAGAAGCTGATCGAGGAGGCGCCCGCCCCGCCGTGGGTCGTCGACGAGGAGATGCGCGCCCGGATCGGCGAGATCGGCATCAACGCCGCCAAGGCCGTCAACTACGTCGGCGCCGGCACGATCGAGGGCATGCTGCAGGACGGGGAGTACTTCTTCCTCGAGATGAACACCCGCGTGCAGGTCGAGCACTGCGTGACGGAGGCCGTCACCGGCATCGACATCGTCAAGCAGGGGATCAAGGCCGCCGCCGGTCTGCCGCTCGACTACCAGCAGGAGGACGTCGTCCTCCGCGGTCACGCGATCGAGGCTCGGATCAACGCCGAGTCCGCGCCGATGAACTTCGCCCCGACCCCCGGCGAGATCGGCGCGTACCTGGAGCCGACCGGCCCGGGCGTGCGCGTCGACTCCGGCGTCGGCGCCGGCGGGATCGTGTCCCCGGCCTACGACCCGATGGTCTCCAAGCTGATCGTCTGGGACGCCGACCGCGAGCAGGCCACCCAGCGCATGCTCCGCGCGCTGTCGGAGTACAAGATCGAGGGCCTCACGACCCTGATCCCGTTCCACCAGGCGATCTTCGCGACGCAGAACTGGGCCGAGGCGTCGACCTGCACCGAGCTGCTCGAGGACAAGGACTGGCTGAAGTCGACCGCTCCGGTCGATCCGGTCGTGCCGATCCAGTCCGACGACGAGGACGAGACCGTCGTCCGCGACTACCAGGTCGAGGTCTCCGGTCGGCTGTTCGACGTCAAGGTCCACGGCGCCGCGTTCGCGCCGGTCGGCGTTGCCGCCGGGGCCGCTCCCGCCGCCAACGGCGCGGGCAAGAAGAAGCGCTCCGAGCGCAAGAAGGCCGCCGGAGCCGGCGCGGACGACCTGCCGTCGCCGATCCAGGGCAACATGTGGAAGGTCGTCGCCCAGGAGGGCCAGGAGGTCGCCGAGGGCGATCTGATCTGCATCATCGAGGCGATGAAGATGGAGAACGAGATCACCGCCCACAAGTCCGGCACGATCGCCACGCTCGCCGCCAAGGAGGGCGAGGCGATCAACACCGGTGACCTGATCGCGACGATCAAGTCGCCGGTGGTGGCGGAGGCCGAGTAGCGCGGTCACGCCCGGCCGGGAGGCCGAGCATTGGTGTGCGGTTTGCCTGGCCCTAGCGGGCAGACCGACACCGGACGCTAGCGCTGCGCCGCTCCCGCCGACTACGCCCCGCCCGTCGACGACGCGGACGGGCGGCCGCCCAGCCACGCTGCAACTCCCCGCCGGTCCGCCGGATCGCACGCCAGCCCCCCGTCGATCAACGCGGCCAAGTCCTCCGGCAGGTCGGGCCGCGCCTCGCGTACCGACGGCAGTGGCCCGTGGAGCTGGGGCTCGTCGACGTCCAGGGTGTCCGCGCGGTCGATCAGGGCGTGGGTGCCGGTGGCCAGGGCGTGGAGGACGATCGCGATGCCCCAGGCGTCCGCCGCGGGGCCGACCTGTCCACCGCGGGCCTGCTCGGGGGCGGCGTAGCACCAGGTGCCGTGACCGGGCCGGACGCGACCCGGCGAGCGGGCGTGGGACAGGTCGATCACGGTTACGCGTCCCCGGTCGGCGATCACGTTGGCGGGCTTCAGGTCGAGGTGCAGCACGCCGTTGCGGTGCAGGTGGTGGATCGCCGCGGCGAGCTGGTGGCCGACCACGCGCAGGTCGTCCGCGGCCAACGGCTCGTCGCTCGTCTCGATGAGATGGTCGAGCGTGGCGCCGCCCAGCGTCTCCAGCACCACCGCGGCCAGCGGATCGCGGTGGACCGCGAACGCCCGAACCAGGTGCGGATGGTCGATCCGACGCAGCAGACGCCCCTCGCGCAACAGGTCGCGAGTGACACCGACCTCGCCGCGCCGCTCCGGACGCAGCACCTTGACCGCCACGCGGCAGGCGCGATCGTGGTCCCACGCGTCGTAGACATCCTGCCGTCGCGACCGCGCCAGGTGGGCGACGACCTCGACCGACGGCACGATCTCGCGCCCGGGGGCGAACGGCCTCATCAGGACACACTCCCGACGAGCTCGTCGACGACCACGCGACCGTCCCTGAGCGTCACGGTGCGGTCGGCCCAGGCCAGCACCGCCGGATCGTGGGTCACGACGATCGTCGTTCGACCGTCGCTCAGGCGGCGCAGCGGGTCGAGCAACGCGTCGCGCGAGCGGTCGTCCAGGCCGGTCGTCGGTTCGTCGAGCACCAGCACCGGGCTGTCGCGCAGCAGCGCGCGAGCCACCGCCACACGGCGTCGCTGGCCGCCGGACAGCCGCATGCCGCCGCGGCCCAGGCGGGTGGCGTAGCCGTCGGGGAGCGCGACGAGCGTGTCGTGAATCCCGGCCGCGCGGGCGGCCAGCTCGACCTGCTCCAGGCTCGCGTCGGGTCGGCCCTGGGCGATCGCCTCGGCCGCGGTCACGTCGGGCAGCACGGTGTCCTGCAGCAATAGGCTGACCTCGCTGCGCAGGCTCGCGAAGGTCAGGTCGGCGACGTCGTGGCCGTCGATCCGGACCGTCCCGGACGACGGATCGGCGAACCGCACCAGCAGCGACGCCAAGGTCGACTTGCCCGCGCCACTCGGTCCGGTCACCGCGATCAGCTCGCCGGGATGGACGGTCAGGGTCACGCCGTCGAGCGCGTCGTGCTCGCCGCCGGGATGACGGTATGAGACGCCGTCGAAGTCGATCCGGCCGCGGACAGGCCCGGGCAGCGCGCGGGCGCCCGGACGCTCGACCACCGTCGGTTGCTCGTCGAGCAGCTCCAGCACGCGCTCCGCGCCAGCGGCGGCAGCGAACGCGTCCGTGGCCAGGGTGCCGAGCGAGCGCAGCGGACGGTAGAGCTGCGACAGGTAGGTCAGGAAGACCAGCAGGCCGCCGAGCGTCAGCTCCCCGGCGGTCAGCACCCAGACGCCGCCGGTCACGACCAGCAGCGCTCCGAGCAGCTCGACCACGCCGATCAGCGGGCCGAAGGCGCCGGCGATCCGGGTCGACGCCAGCTCGGCGTCCATGATCGAACGCGCCTCGCCAGCGAACCGCTCGGTCTCGTCCTGTTGGCGGTTGAGCGTCTGGACCAGCGCGCCGGTCGCCAGCGACTCCTCGGCGACGGCGGACAGCGATCCGGTGCGGCGGCGCTTCTCCCGCGCGGCGTGCCGGACCAGCCGGGTGAACCGGCGCGAGATCACGTAGAAGACGGGAACGATGACCAGGGCGACGAGCGCGAGCTTCCACGACAGCAGCACGATCGCGCCGCCGAAGAAGACGATCCGCGCGATCGCCGAAACGCCCTCGCCGAGCGTCGACAGCAGCAGCCGCTCGATCGCCTGGACGTCGCCGGTCAGGCGGGCGACCAGGTCGCCGCTCGGGCGTCGTGCGAGCTGCGGCGGCGCCAGGGTCTGCAGGTGCTCGTGGACCCGCGTGCGCAGGTCGATCAGGAAGCGCTCGCCGACCCAGGTCGCGACGTAGTTGTCGCCGAACTTGAGCAGCGACGTCACGACGGTCAGACCGAGGTAGGCCGCGGCGATCGGGAGCAGCGCGGCGAAGTCCTCGGGGACCAGCACGTCGTCGACGAGCAGCTTGAACAGCCAGATCTCGACGACCTCGACCGCGGGGACCAGGATCAGCAGGAACAGGCCGAACGCGATCCACTTCCGGTACGGACGGGCGAACGGCCAGCAGCGCCGGACGACCTCGAGCGCCGCGACGGCCGGCGTGGCGCCGACCAGCGGGCTGTGGTGATCGGCGGGGCGGAGGAAGCGGCGGAGAGCGTTGCGCACGAGAGCAGAGGGATCGTCGGAGGGGAACGTGAGCCGGCGCGGCGACCGGGTGGCCGCCGCGCCGATCGGGCTCAGGTGTTCGAGCTGCGGCGCGAACGGCGACGCGTGCGGCGGCGGCGACGGCGGCGCCGCGGCTTGTCGCTGTCGCTGTTGCTGTGGCTGCTGGCGCCCTTGCTGCGGAGCGCGGGGGTGATCTCGGTGAACCTCATGGGGACCTCCTGGGTCGTTGGGGTGACGAGAACCAGCTTCTCGGTGCGGTCTGAGGTGACGGTGAGGGTCTGGTGAGAGGTCGTTCATCTCGCGACGTCCGATGAGAGCGTTCTCATGTGGCTCTCATGCGCGCGTCACCCGCACCCGCGACGCTGTGGGCGTGAACCGTCAGCTCTCCATCGCGCTGCTGCTCGGCGCCGTCGTCGTGGTGGCGGCGGTGCTCGGCGCCCGCGGGCTGATCGAGCGCGAGGACGCGGCGTCCGTCGCCCCGATCGAGCTGTCGCCGTCCGCGGTCCGCGCGGCCGAGGCCGAGCAGGAGCGTCGCGAGCGCGCCGCCCGCGAGGCCGAGCAGCGCCGGCAGGCCGAGAAGCGCGCCGCCGAGCGGCGACGCGTCGAACGTCGTCGGGCCGAGCGTCGCCGCGCGGAACGCCGCCGGGCCGAGCGCCAGCGTCAGCAGGCCGCGCCGCCGTCGTCCACCGCCCCACCGTCGAGCTCCGGAGGCGGTTCCGGCTTCGCCCCCGCCCCGCAACCCGCGCCCGATTCGCAGTCGCGCTTCGGCGGCGGTAGCGGTGGAGGCGGCGGGGACGATGACGATGACGATGGGGACGACGACAGCGACGACGATGACGATGACGACGATGACGACGACTGAGCCGGCGTCGCCGCGCCGTCGGCGGCTCCGGATCCCGCGTATGCGCAGCGCCCGGGCCCGGATCCTCGCCGCGATCGTCGTCCTGCTCGTCGGCTCGACGGTGCTGACGACCCTGCTGCTGCGCGAGGTCCTGACCACCCGCGCGGAAGACCGCGTCGACGCCGCGCTGGTCCAGGAGACCGGGGAGCTGCGCCGCCTGATCCAGGACGGGCGCGACCCGACCACGGGTCGCCGGTTCGGCCGGGACGTCCGGTCGATGTTCGACGTCTACCTGGCCCGCAACGTCCCCGACCGCCGCGAGCGCTGGCTGACCTATGTCGACGGCGATCCGCACCGCGCCACCGTCCCGCCGGCCGAGGGGACGGTGCTGGAACGGACGCTGCACGACCTGCGCGCGGTACCCGAGGTGCAGCGGACCGTGATGCGCGTCCAGGGTCGCGACAACGCGGTGCTCGCCGTTCCCGTCCGCTACGACGGGCAGACGCTCGGCGTCTTCGTGGCGCTGATCGACCTGCAGGCCGAGCGCGACGAGGTCGACCAGGCCGTCGGCGCCGCGGCGATCGTCTCGCTGCTCGTGCTGTTCCTGGCGATCCTCGTCGCCTACCTGCTGACCGGCCGGATCCTCTCGCCGTTGCGCGACCTGACGACGACCGCGCAGACGATCACCGAGACCGACCTGCGGCGGCGGATCGCCGTCCGCGGCGACGACGAGATCGCCGTGCTCGCCCGGACCTTCAACGCGATGCTCGACCGGCTGGAGCAGGCGTTCGGGTCGCAGCGCTCGTTCGTCTCGGACGCCGGCCACGAGCTGCGCACGCCGATCACGATCGTCCGTGGGCATCTCGAGCTGATGGGCGACGACCCGACCGAGCGCGAGGAGACGCTGGCGCTGGTCGACGACGAGCTGGAGCGGATGAGCCGGATCGTCGAGGACCTGCTGCTGCTGGCCAAGGCCGAGCACGGTGACTTCCTGCGTCGCGCCCCGATCGACCTGGACCTCTTCGTCGAGGAGGTCCACGCCCGCGCGACGGCGCTCGGCGACCGGCGCTGGACGATCGGGGGCGCGGTTGCGGCGACGATCACCGGAGACCGCCAGCGGTTGATGCAGGCGATGCTCAACCTGGCCGCCAACGCCGCGCAGCACACCGCGGACGGTGGGCGCATCGCGATCGGATCGCGGATCCGCGACGGCGAGGCCCAACTCTGGGTCGCCGACGACGGCCCGGGGATCTCGGCCGAGGACCAGCAGCGGATCTTCGAGCGGTTCGCTCGCCTCGACCACGGGCGCCGGACCTCGGGCGCCGGGCTCGGGTTGGCGATCGTCCAGGCGATCGCGACCGCCCACGGCGGCCGGGTCTCGGTCGACTCGCGACCGGGTCACGGCGCGACCTTCGTCCTGCACCTTCCGCTCGACGAAACCCCCGACGACGAGATCGACGACGAGGCCCCGACGCTGGTGCAGCCTGCCGTGGCCCGTAGGGAGTGGCCCCGGCTGCGCCCCCGTCGAGCGTCCGACGTCGACTCCGATGCCCCCACGAAGGAACACGAACGGTGAACCGGATCCTGATCGCCGAGGACGAGCAGCGCCTGAGCGCCTTCCTCGAGAAGGGCCTGCGGGCCGCCGGGTTCACGACGACGGTGGTCGCGGACGGCGCGGCCGCGGTCGCCGTCGCGCGGGACGAGGACTTCGACCTGCTGATCCTCGACCTCGGGCTGCCCGCGCTCGACGGGATGACGGTGCTGCGGACGTTGCGCGGCCAGGGGCGGCGGCTGCCGGTGCTGATCCTCAGCGCGCGCGACGAGGTCGACGACAAGGTCGCGGGCCTGGAGCTGGGCGCCGACGACTACCTGACCAAGCCGTTCCGGTTCGAGGAGCTGCTCGCGCGGGTGCGGGCCCGCCTGCGCACCGAGGGCACGCGCGAGGAGACCGTGCTGCGCCACGGCGAGCTGACGCTCGACCTGCGCCGGCGGACCGCGTCGATCGAGGGCCGCACGGTCGACCTGAGCGCGCGTGAGTTCACGATGCTCGAGGTCTTCCTGCGGCACGCCGGGCAGGTGCTGAGCCGCGAGCAGCTCCTGTCGCACGTCTGGGGCTACCAGCACGACCCCGGCTCGAACGTCGTGGACGTCTACGTCGGGTACCTGCGTCGCAAGCTCGGCGGTCACGTGATCGCCACGGTTCGCGGGATCGGCTACGTGCTGGGCGACGGCGAGGGGTAGCCGGCGGCACCCGCGACCTGTTGAGGTTGTGCCGGTACTACGGGCATAACCTCAACAGGTCGGCTCGTGGGGTCGAGTCAGCGACCCCTTGACGTCGCGCCCCTCATCGGTATAGTTGCTGTTGCAACTACTTGAGAGGCGACCATGCAGATCGACGGCATCCACCACATCTCGACCGTGACCGAGAACGGGCGCTCCGCGACGGAGTTCGTCACCGGCGTGCTCGGTCTGCGGATGGCCGCCAAGACGGTCAACCAGGACGCGCCGGACATGTACCACCTGTTCTTCACGGACGAGGACGCCAGCGCCGGGTCGGACCTGACGATGTTCGAGGCGCGTGGCGCCACCCGCGGTCGGGCCGGCGCGGGGATGGTCCACCGGATCATCTTCCGCGTCGCCGACGAGTCGGCGCTCGACTTCTGGGCCAAGCGCCTGACGACCTACGGGCTCGCCAACCGGCGGATCGGGGCGTCGCTGTTCTTCGAGGACCCCGAGGGTCTCGGCTTCGAGCTGGTGGTCGACGACACGACCGACGCGCCGCTGCGGGCCAAGCACCCGCAGATCGCCGAGGAGGTCGCGCTGCGCGGCTTCGGCGGCGTGCGGATCTTCAGCCGCGAGCTCGACCTGTCGGGCAAGGTCCTGACCGACGTGCTCGGCGCTTCGACGCTCGAGGCGCGCGGCGACCAGGGCGTCGTGGACGGCGGCTTCGACGAGCAGGCGCGGTTCGAGCTGCGCAGCGATCGCCGTGGCGGCACCGTGTCGCTGGACCGACTCCCCGCCGAGCGGCCCCTGCAGGGCGCGGGCACCGTGCACCACGTGGCCTTCGGGGTCCGCACCGGCGAGTACCAGCAGTGGCTGCCGCACGTCGAGCAGTTCGGTCTGCGGACGTCCGGGCTGGTCGACCGGTTCTACTTCGAGTCGATCTACTTCCGCGAGCCGGGCGGCGTGCTCTACGAGCTGGCGACCGACGGGCCGGGCTTCGAGTCCCGCAATCCGCGCGAGGAGTGGGGCGTCAAGACGATCCTGCCGCCCTGGCTCGAGCCGCAGCGCGCCGCGATCGAGGCCAACCTGCAGCCGATCCCGGATCCGCGCGAGGAGTGGGCGCTCGACGGCTAGCTAGCGTCGGACTTCTCGGGGGCCTTCGGGGCGGCTGAGCCGTCGCCGGAGACCTCGGGGTCGGGGGCGGCGGGCGCGTGCCCGTCCGGCCTCGTGCTGGCCGCCGCGTCCTTGCGGGGACGGATCCGCCCGTCGATGGTGCGCTCGACGGGACGCCCCTCGGCGTCGACCAGCGGACCGAGCAGCCGGGCGCCGCGGCGTCCGGTGCCTCCGCGGGGCGCCTCCTCCGGCGGGGCGGCCTTGGCCGCCGCCCGTCGCGCGGCGGCCGCGCGCTTGGCAACCGCTGCCCCAGCGGCGGTCTCCTGCACCTGGGCCACGTGACGACGCAGGCGTTCGGCGGCTCGCCGCGACTGCGCGAACCGCTCCTCGGCGGCCGCCTCCGGATCGGCGATCGGGGCCTCGACGGGCTCCTTCGGGTCGGCCTTGGCTCCTGGCTTCGCGGCGCGTCCGGTTCCGGGCTTCTTGGTCGTCGAGGTGGTTCGGCGACGGCGCCGCGGACGGGGCGGCCGGCTGCCGCCGACGCCGCCGCGGCCGACCCCCGGACGACGCGGCGGGATCGGCTTGCCGTGCCGGTCGAGCTCGGGTGGCGGCACCAGCACGGGCGCCTCGACGCGCTCCGGCGGCGGGGCCGTCCACGGGTCGATCGTCTTGACGCCCAGGTCGGCGTACGGCGCCGCGTCCTTGGTCGCCAGCGTCACGCCGTGGGCCCGGCAGGTCGCGGCGATCTGCGCATCCGCGACGTCGACCGACTCGCCGGCCTGCTCGCGCTTCCAGACGAAGTCCGCGTAGTAGTCGGCCGCCAGGTCGTCGAACGGCAGCACCCGGTTGGCGAGGTCGTCGTGGACGAACTCGTCGAGCGCCTGGCGCAGGTCGATCGCCCGCGCCAGATCGGACATCCGGCGCATCGCGTACGTCAGCTCGGCCAGGCTGATCGCGGTGACCGCGAGCGTGCCGATCGGCTGCGCGTTGGTCCAGCGGAGGACGGCCATGTCGGGCCGTGGTTTCATCAGCTCCGCCAGCACCGACGTGTCGAGGACGACCGTCCGGGCGGAGATCACGCCATGCTCTCCGGCAGCCGTGGTGGATTGGCCAGCTCCGGGACCCGGGGTGTCGTCGTCCGCGGCGGCAGGTCGAGCTCGGCGCTGCCGAGCCGCGCGCACATGAAGTGCAGGCGGTCGCCTAGTTGGTCGTGCAGCGGACGCGTCAGCGCGTGGCGGAGGATCGCCCGCGCCTCCTCAGCCGGCGTTCGGCCGTTGAACGACGCACGAACGGCCAGCTCGTCGATCAGGTCGGTATCGAGATTGCGGATCGTGAGGTACGCCACGGGCCCCGCCAGGTTGACGTGTGAACACGGACAGCCGCATCGTAATCCGCGGCGGTCGGCGTGTGGGAAACGTCGGCGCCGCTCAGGTCCCTAGACGCTCTGGACCTGCAGCAGGCTCGTGGTCCCCGGCGTTCCGCTCGGCAGACCGGCGGTGATCACGACGCGGTCGCCCGGCGTGCACCAACCGAGCTCGCGGACCTTGGCGGCGGAGTCCTTGATCAGCTCCTCGGTCACGCCGTGGTGATTCATCATCACCCCATCGACGCCCCACATCAGGTTGCAGCGGGCCACGGTGGCGCGGCTCGGCGAGAGCGCGATCACGCGTCGGTTGGGGCGGTGCGCGGACACCAGGCGGGCGGTCCGGCCCGACAGCGTCGGCACGATGATCGCGGCGGCGTTGAGCTCCTCCGCGGTGTGCACGGCGCTCCGGGCGATCCCCCAGGCGGGGTCCTGCGAGTCGCGGCGCACGCGCCGGGCGTTCCAGTCGGCGGTCGGGGCGATCGTCTCGGTCTCGCGGGCCACGTCGGCCAGCGTCTGGACCGCCTCGACCGGGAACGCGCCGACCGCGCTCTCCTGGGACAGCATCACGGCGTCGGTGCCGTCGAGGATCGCGTTGGCGACGTCGGTTACCTCGGCGCGCGTCGGACGGGCGCTGCTGACCATCGACTCGAGCATCTGGGTCGCGGTGATCGTCGGCCGCGCGTAGGCGCCGGCCATCGCGATCAGCTGCTTCTGGACCCGCGGGACCTGCGCGATCGGCAGTTCGATCCCGAGATCGCCGCGCGCCACCATCACGCAGTCGGACGCGCGGATGATCGACTCGGCGTCGGCGATCGCCTGCGGCTTCTCGAACTTGGCGATCAGCGGGCAGCGGGTGCGGGTACGCAGCGCGGCGAGGTCCTCGGCGCGGCGGACGAACGAGACAGCCACCAGGTCGACGCCCATCTGCTTACCCGCCGCCAGGTGCTGGAGGTCCTCCTCGGGGACCGCCGGCAGCAGGTCGGCGGGACCCGACAGGTTGACGCCCTTGCGGCTCGACACCGGTCCGCCGAGCTCGACCACGCAGTCGGCCTCGCCTTCGCCCTCGCGCACCACCTGGACCCGCAGCCGCACCGTGCCGTCGGCCAGGTGGACCTCCTCGCCCGGCTCGACCGCCTCGGCGAAGCGGTCCCAGGCGACGACCAGGCGCGCGTGGTCGCCGATGTCGTCGACTGACCCGGCCGCCAGCGTGATCGTCTCGCCGGCCGTCAGCATGATCGGCTCGTCGGCGACCTGCGCCAGGCGGATCTTCGGACCCGGCAGGTCCTGGAGGATCGCCACCGGGCGACCGGCGCGGTTGGACGCGGCCCGCACCCGGTCGACCATGTCGGCGTGGTCGTCGTGGCTGCCGTGGCTGAAGTTCAGCCGGGCCACGTCCATGCCGGCCTCGATCATCCGGACGAGGATCTCGGGATCCCGACTGGCGGGGCCGAGCGTGGCGACGATCTTCGTACGACGAGCAAGCACGGACACGCCTCCACTCTAAGGGGCGAGCGCGCGGATCCGTGTGGGGGCGGTGTGAAACCGGGACGGTCGGGGAGTGCGTCTACCCGCGCCGCGGCGCCGACGAGCCGAACCGCGCCCGGGTGCGGTCCCACCACTGCCGGAATCGTCCGGGCTCGCCTGCGGCGCGCCACTTCGCGGGCGGCGGCACGGTCGTCCGCACGAGCGCGACCCACTCGTCGAGCGGCACGGTGCCCTGGATCAGCTTGACCAGACCCTCGGTGACGGGCGCGTCGAGCCCCCCGCGCTGCAGGGCCGCGGCCAGCAGCGGCACCGACTCGAACGCCTCGACGGCCTGGCCGACGCGGTCGGGAATCTCGTGGCTCGGGACGCCGGCGGCCAGCAGCTCGCCCGCGCGGCGGTTGCGGCTCTGCGGGGCGAGCGCGGTCGCGACCAGATCGCCGGTGCCCGCCAGGCCGATGAACGACTCGGGCTGCGCTCCCATGCCGGCGGCCAGTCGCCAGACCTCGGCGAAGATGTGCCCCGCGGCGGCGCCCGCGGCGTTGAGGCCCTGGGCCTCGGTGGCGCCCGCGGCGAGCGCGGCGGCGTTCTTCGCGGCCCCGGCCAGCTCCACGCCCGTCGGGTCGTCGGTGTGCTCGCAGACCACGCCCGCCTGGAGGAAGACCGCGGCGATCGTCTCCGCCAGCTCCTGGTTGACGGACGACGCGACCAGCCCTGCTCCCTGGGTGACCATCTCACGGGCGTGCGCGGGACCGCCGACGCAGGCGACGCGCTCGGGACCGAACCGCTCGGCCAGCAGCACCGTCGGCGGGACGCCGAGCGGCGGCACCAAGCCCTTGCTCAGCGAGATCAGCTTCGTCCGCCGGTCGATCCCCTGCGCCTCGAGCCGGGCGACGGCCTCGCCGATCTGCGCGGACGGGACGCCCAGGAAGACGAACTCCGCGCGTCCGGGACCGGCGTCGATCACGTCGATCTTCAGGTTCGGCGGCAGCTCGACCCCGGCCAGGTAGCGGGCGTTCTCGCCGTCGGTGCGCAGCAGCTCCGCCTGGTCGATCGTGCGGGTCTGCAGCGTCGTGCGGAATCCCCCGCGGGCCAGCAGGACCGCGACGGCGGTCCCGAACGAGCCGGCGCCGATCACGACGGCGCGGCGACCGCGAGGGTTGGGCAGGTTGACGCCGCGCAGGGGCGCGACGAGCGGGCGTGGGCGCTCGGTCATGGTCTCAACGAGAAGTACCCGAGGACGTCGCCCCGGGTACGCAAGGATCCTGGTCGGCCCGCGAAGGGCCCGCGACGCTCAGCGGGCGCTCTTGCCCTTCGAGCGCATGCTCCAGGCGATCCACAGGCCGCCGAGCACGACGGCCGCGATCAGCACGGTCCAGATCACCGACATGACGGCGCCGATCACGGCGCCGACGAGGCGAATCGCCACGAGCGCCACGATGATGACGCCGACGATCTTGAGGATGTCGAATGCGGTCAGGCCGCCAGAGGTGTCGCTCTCGCGCGTCGTCATACCTGCAGCCTACCGATATCCCCGCCACCAACCGCCGTTTCTTTCCGTGGCCGGGACCCGGCTACGATGGAGTCATGGCTCATCCGACCGCAGGTGAAGAGGAATACCTCGAGACGCTCTACTGGCTGCACGAGGTCGAGCTTCCCCTGACCGCCGCCAACGTCTCGCGGGCGATGCTGCTGTCCGCGCCGACCGTCCACGAGATGGTCAAGCGGCTCGAGGCCGACGGGCTGATCACCCGCGACGAGCGCAAGCGGATCTCGTTCACGGAGCGCGGCCTGTCCGTCGCCGAGAACGTGGTCAGCCGGCACCGCTTGGTCGAGCGGTTCCTGACCGACGTGCTCGACATCCCCTGGCACGAGGTCCACGAGGAGGCCGAGCGGATGGAGCACGCGATGTCGCCGGCGATCGAGGCCGGGATGCGGCTCGCGATCGGCGACGCCAAGACCTGCCCGCACGGCCATCCGATCGAGGTCGGCAAGCGGATCCCCGGCGCGCCGCTGGCCGACGTCGAGGTCGGGGCGAGCGTCCAGATCCTGCGGTTCGAGAACGAGGCGGAGCAGGTGCTGCACTACCTCTACGGCGCGGGAGTCCAGCCGGGCCTCGAGGGCAAGGTGTCGTCCCGCGACGACGAGCGGGTCGTGGTCACCAGCACGGACGGCACCGATCACGCGCTGACGATCAGCGCGGCCGAGACGGTCTCGGTGCGGGCCGACCCGTCGCCGCCGGAGCGCGTCGGCCTGCCGGCGTCGGTGGTGCTCGAGCAGGCCGCGTTCGGTCGCTGAGCCCGAGCGACGCGGTGGGTGCGTTACCGCGGCAACTTGCGGGTCACGGTCTCGGCCGCGAAGCGCTCGCCGTCCTGTTCGAACGACGGGTGGCTGACCCGGACGAAGGCGTCGCCCGCCCGGCGCTTGATCCGGACGGTTCGGTTCGACTTCAGCTTCACGCGGACGGTCGCCCGTCGCGACCCGGGCACCGTCGAGCAGCCCTTCCGCTTGCCCGGCGCCGTGACGCACTTGCGCAGCGCGCCGTAGGTCCGCACGGTCGCCTTCACCCCGGCCGCGCGCGAGCCCCGGATGCGGATCTTCCAGCGCGATCCGGAGCGCTTGACGCTGGCGATCTTGACGCGGCTGTCCCGGAAGCTCTCGGTCGAGTCCTCGTCGCTCGGCGGTCCGCCGACCACCGAGGCGATGCTCGGCGGATCGCCCGAGTCGCAGCCCGGGAACGGTCCGGCGCTGGAGGGCGTACCGCGGGTCCCGAGCACCTGGACCCAGATCGGCCCGTCGGCCGCCCGGCCGACTCCGACCTCGTCGAAGGCCGGGTCGAGCAAATTGCGGCAGTGGCCGGGGCTGGTCAGCCAGCCGACGGTCGCGCGCCGCGGCGTGGGATGTCCGCTGGCCAGGTTCTCGCCCGCGGTGCGCAACGGGTAGCCGCTGGCGTTGACCCGGTCCAGCAGCGTCGGCCCGTGGGGCGCCGGGGCCGGAGCCACGTGGTCGAAGTAGCCACGGGCGTGCATGTCGTCGGCGTGGCGTCGTGCCGCGGTCCGGAGCTGCGGGTGCGAACGCAGTGTCTCGAGACCGGCCGCGACCCGGGCGGCGTTGCTGAGGCAGACGACCGAGACCTCGGCCTGGGCCGGGGCCATCGCCGAGAAGGCGACGTCGGCGCCTGGGCACGAAGCCGTCTGCCCGTGGGCCACGGAGGCCCCGGCGCAGGCCACGACCGCCGCGCCCACACTGAGTACCGAGAGTCGCCCGATCGAGCTGACGAAGCGGGCGAACGTCGGTGGACCGGGGGACATGCGTCCGACCCTAGGGCAGGTCCCTGACCCGGTCAATTCTGCACCCGGATGATCACCGGATGTCGTGCGGAGCCCGTCGTGGCTCCTGGAACGCTAGGCGCGAGCGGCCTCCACGGCCTCGGCCAGGCGCCGGACGCCTTCGTCGATCACGTCGGCGGTGACGGCCGAGTAGGCCAGGCGGAACGCGTTCTCGCCGCCCTCGAGCAGGAAGTCCGTGCCCTTGACGATCTGGACGCCGCGGTCGGCGGCCTCCTTCGCGATCTTGGCGCAGTTGTGACCGTCGCCTTCGGGGAGCGAGACCCAAAGGAAGTACCCACCCTCGGGCTGCACGAACGTGGCCTGCGGCAGGTGCGTGCGCAGCGCGGCGGCGAGCGTCCCGGCGCGCTCGGCCAGCGCCGTCTTGACGTTCTCCAGCGCGGCCTCGTAGCGGTCGCCGGTGAGGAACTGATGGACGATCGCCTGGGCGATCTGGCTCGGCGAGATGTACGTGTTGGTCGCCCGGCGGACGATCTTGGCGATCAGCTCCGGCGGGCCGACCAGGTAGCCGACGCGCATGCCCGGGCAGACCGTCTTGGAGAACGACGAGGCGTAGACGACGCGCTCGTCCGTGTCGTCCAGGTCGAGCATCCGCGGCAGCGGCTCGCCGGTGAACCGGACGTCGACGTACGGGTCGTCCTCGAAGATCAGGAAGTCGTACTCGGCCGCCAGCGCGAGCAGCGCGTGGCGCTTGGCCAACGACAGCGTCGAGCCGCCCGGGTTCTGGAAGTTCGGGATCACGTGCGCGAAGCTCGGGCGCAGCCCGCCCTCGAGCTCGGCTCGTAGCTCGTCGACGTCGATCCCGTCCTCCTGGAGCCCGATCAGCCGGACGTTGGCGCCACGCTCGGTCAGGCCGAGCAGCGTGCGGTCGTAGGTCGGACGCTCGACGACCACGGAGTCACGCGGCGTGACCAGCTCGTCGAAGAGGAACGCGTCGGCCTGCATCGACCCGTTCGTCACGAAGACGTGGTCGACCGGCACGCCGTGCTTCTCGGCGATGTACTTCCGCAGCGGCACGTACCCGACGGCGGTCCCGTAGCCGGCCACGCCCGCGGGGTCCTGGTCGAACGCTCGGATCGTCGCCTGCTTCAGGCCTTCGATGTCGACGATGTCGGCGGACGGGGCGCCGCGGGAGAAGGAGATCGAGTCGGCCATGCGCCGTACTTTAAGGGTCCGTCCGTTCCCTGGCGGGACAGACCGTGGATCGCCGGCCTCGGGGGCCACGGGTGACGAGACCGCGACACGGGGCGGTCCGCGTTCGTCGCAGGACGGCAGGCGAGCGGTCAGGCGCCGGGCCGCTGGTCGCGCACGACCGGTTCCTGCGGCTCGGCCGACGCCGGGCGGAAGGCCGCCATCCGCCGCCGGGCGAGCGCGGCCGACGCGGCGAGCGCGTCCAGCGGGTCATCGGGCGAGGAATGACGCTGCCCCTGGAGGTCAGCGAGCATGCCGATGAGATCGAACGATCCGGGCACGCGACAAATGTACGGGGCGGATCGGCGGATTCCGGCCGGGTGGCGACGCCCCACCGGGCGATGTGCAGTTTGCCCCGCCATGGAGGCAAACTGCCACCTGCGATCAGAGACGGTCGAGCGACGCCAGCGTGGCGCCGACCGCGCGGGCGGCCTCGGCGCCCTTCTTCACGAAGTGCTCGCGGTAGTACGCCGTGTGCTCGTCGTGCTCGTGGAAGTGGTGCGGCGTCAGCGAGACCGAGAAGACCGGGACGTCGGTGTCGAGCTGGACGCGCATCAGGCCGTCGACCACCGCGGCGGCGACGAAGTCGTGGCGGTAGATTCCGCCGTCGACGACCAGCGCGGCCCCGACGATCGCGGCGTACCGGCCGGAGCGCGCGAGTCGCTGGGCGTGGAGCGGGATCTCGAACGCGCCGGGGACCGAGAACTGGTCGACGTCGTCGACGGAGAAGCCGTGATCGCCGATCTCGTCGAGGAATCCTTGACGGGCGCGGTCGACGATGTCGGCGTGCCACGTGGCCTGGATGAACGCGATCCGCTTGCTCATCGGCCGTACGCTAGCGCGCCGGAACGACTGCGGGGCGGCCGAAGCCGCCCCGCGCGTCCTGCGGTCGGGTCGGCTCGCCGCGGCGAGCCGACCCGAGAAAAGGCTGGCTCAGCCCTTGATGATGTCGATCGCGATCTCCGCGACCTCGGTCGGGGTGCGACCGACGCGCACGCCCTTGGCCTCGAGCGCCGCGGCCTTGGCGGCCGCGGTGCCGGCCGAGCCGGAGACGATCGCGCCCGCGTGGCCCATCTGCTTGCCCTCGGGGGCGGTGAAGCCCGCGATGTAGCCGACGACCGGCTTGGTGACGTGCTCGCCGATGTACTCGGCGGCCTCCTCCTCGGCCGACCCGCCGATCTCGCCGGACAGCACGATCAGCTCGGTCTGGTCGTCCTGCTCGAACAGCTCGATGATGTCGACGAACGACGAGCCCGGGACCGGGTCGCCACCGATGCCGACAATGCTGGAGTTTCCGAATCCAGCCTGGGCCAGCTCGTTGCCGATCTGGTAGGTCAGCGTGCCGGAGCGCGAGACCACGCCGACGTTGCCCTCCTTGAAGAACGACGCCGGGATGATGCCGACGTTCGCCTTGCCCGGCGAGAGGATGCCCGGGCAGTTCGGCCCCACGACCCGCGTGTTCGGGTGGTCGCGCTTGATCGTGTTGTAGAGCTTCAGCTCGTCGTGGGCCGGGATGCCCTCGGTGATGATCACGACCAGCTCGACGCCGGCCTGGGCGGCCTCGAGCGCCGACTGCGCGGCGAACGGCGGCGGCACGAAGATCATCGCCGTGTTGGCGCCGGACTCCTTGACGGTCGTCTCCCAGTCGGCGAAGACCGGGATCCCCTCGACGTTCTCGCCGGCCTTCTTCGGGTTCACGCCGCCGACGACGTTGGTGCCGTAGGAGCGGTTGTTCAGCGTGTGGAACGAGCCCTCACGGCCCGTGATGCCCGCGACGGCGAGCTTGGTGTCCTTGGTGACCAGAACCGACATCAGCGATTCCCCTTCGCGGCAGCGACGACCAGCTCGGCCGCCTCGTTCATCGTCTTCGCGGCCTGCACGTTGGGCAGTGCGGCCTTCTCGAGGATCTCGCGACCCTGGACGTCGTTGGTGCCGTCCAGCCGGACGACGAACGGCACGGTCGGCTTGAGGTCGGCGAACGCGGCGACCAGGCCGTTGGCGACCTCGTCGCAGCGGGTGATCCCGCCGAAGATGTTGAAGAGGACCGCCTTGACGTTCTCGTTGCTGAGAATGATCTCGACGGCCTGCTTGACCTTGGCCGCGTCCGATCCGCCGCCGGCGTCCAGGAAGTTGGCCGGCTCGCCGCCGTGCTGGGCGACGACGTCGAGCGTCGACATGACCAGGCCGGCGCCGTTGCCGAGGATGCCGATGTCGCCGTCGAGCTTGACGTAGACGACGTCCTGCTCGGCCGCCTTGACCTCGATCGGGTCGAGGTTGGCCTTGTCGCCGAGCGACGCGTGGTCCGGGTGGCGGAACGCGGCGTTGCCGTCGAGCGAGACCTTGGCGTCGAGCGCCTTGACCTGGCGGTCGGGCGTGACGATCAGCGGGTTGATCTCGGCGAGGGTCGCGTCCTCCTCGATCCACACCGTGTAGAGCGCGACCAGGGCGTCCGCGACGCCTTCGATCACGTCGGCGTCGGCCTTGCCCTTGGTGGCAATGTCGAGCGCCTGCTCCTTCGTCAGACCGACGAGCGGGTCGACGTTCTGCTTGATCAGCTTCTCGGGCGTCTCCTCGGCGACGGTCTCGATCTCGACCCCGCCCTCCGTGGAGAACATGACCAGCGGCTTCTTGGCCGAGCGGTCGAGCAGCACCGAGGCGTAGTACTCGGTGGCGATGTCCGACGCGTGCTCGATCCAGAGCGTGCGCGTGATGTGACCCTTGATGTCGAGGCCGAGGATGTTGGTCGCGTGCTCACGCGCCTCGTTCTCGTCGGCGGCGAGCTTGACGCCACCCGCCTTGCCGCGCCCGCCCATCAGGACCTGGGACTTGACGACGACGGGGTAGCCGATCTCGTTGGCGGCGGCGACGGCGTCTTCGACGGTCGTGACGGCCTTGCCGTCCGACACTTCGAGGCCGTGCTTGGCGAACAGCTGCTTGCCTTGGTACTCGAGCAGATCCATGTGCGGTTCCTGAGTTGGGTGGGAGCGCGCGACAGCGGACAGCCCCTGGCCGGGTGCCTGCCGCACGAGCCGCGCTCGACGTGACGCCGGTCCGCCGTGTATTGGACGGCTGGCCAACGACCTCGCGGGACACTAGTACGCGGCCCCTGATGGCGCGTGGCCGTCGCTGCGGCCGCCCCACGAACGGGTGGTCGTGGGGCGGCGTGGGGCGGGGCTCGGGAGCTAGCGGATCTTGATCGTGAACCGCTTGGCCGGCTTGGCCGCCAGACGGCGGTTGCCCGACCACTTGGTGACGACCGTCAGCCGGGTCCGCTTGCCGAACCGCTTGGCCGACCGGAAGTTGATCCGCACGGTGTAGCGGCAGTTGCGGTTGAGCTTCGCGCGGCGCGTCGAGATCGTGTTGCGCCCGGCCTTGACCTGGACCATCACCGTGCCGCCACCGGCGCGGCACGCGGAGCGGCCGACGCCGGACGGCAGGGCCAGCCGGCCCGTGAACCGGAACCGGTACTGGCCCTTCTTGGTCCGCTTCAGCGACGACGACGTCGACAGCTTGCGCGGGGCCTTGCGGGCGGCCGGCGGGGCGGGCGGGGTCGGCGTGGCCGGCGGAGCGATCGGCGGCGCGGGGGGCGCCGGGGGCGTGATCGCCACGGGCGCCAGGCGCTGCTCGGCCGCGGCGGCCAGCGTCTCGACCTCGGCCGGGGTGGTGCCGGTCGAGTAGACCTGGGCGATCGTCGTCTCGCCGCCGGCGGGCACGTCACGCACGAAGCGCGACACGAACTGGGTCGAGGTGCCGCCGAGGATCGCGCCGATCGTCAGCGGGTCCGAGACGAACAGCCCGGCGTCGGGGCGGGTGCCGTAGGTGATCGCGCCGTAGGTCGACGTGATCGGCGGCGCCACGAACCCCTCGGGCGTCTCGCCGCCCGTCAGCAGCGGCAGCAGGTTCGCGGCCAGTCGCATCACGTGCGGCACGCGGGTGTAGACCGTCGAGGTCGCCGTGCTGGGGGCCGTCATCGGCTCGGCGTGCGAGCGCGACTCCCACTTGTCCCCGGTCTCCCACGGGATCCGGAAGGCCGGCATCTCGAACGCGGGGAACGTCGGCTCCTCCGGAGCGGCCAGCGTCGAGAAGCTGCCCCCGGTGTCGAACGGGTTCGACACGGAGAAGGGCTCGAAGCCCCCACCGGAGAACGACTCGAAGCCGCCGTCCTCGTCGCAGGGCACGAAGCCGCAGAGCTGGAACGGCGCCCGCGCGTCGTAGGCCAGGAGCGTCAGGCCCTCGGCGTAGAGCAGGTCGATCTTGTGCGCCCGGCCGTCGGTCGAGACGAAGCGATCGGTCACCGAGACCTGCCGGCCGTCGTGATCCTGGACCGTCGTCCGGTGCAGCTCCAGGCCGCTGGCCCGGTAGCCGCCCGCGAGCGGCAGGCCGTCCGGGTCCTCGGCGGGGTTCGCGGCGACGTAGATCGGCTGGGACTGGACGACCGTCTGCCCGCCGGTCTGGAAGTCGACCGTGCGCTTGGAGGCCGGAGCCGGCAGCTCGTCGGAGCCGACCGGGATGTGGTCGCGCAGGTAGCCGCGGACGCCGTCGACGGTCACGCCACCGCGGGCGTCGTTGTAGGCGTTGGGGATCGCGGACGCGCCCATGAAGGAGAGCCCGAGGTCGCCCTCGGCCGCGCCCAGCGGTCCCGTGGTGACGCCACCGAGGGCGCCGATCGAGAGCGATCCGGGGAGCGGCGAGCCGCTGAACGGGAGCTCGATCGAGGCGAGCCCCGCCGGGCCGATCAGGCCCAGGCCCTGACGCTGACCGCGGAAGGCCATCGAAAGGGTGCCGAGACCGGGAATCTCACCCGAGACCGCGCCGCCGCCGAGGACCGGCGTCGACCGGAACGGGCCGGCGTCGCCGAACGCCTGCTCGATGTCGGAGAGCGATTCCGACTCCACCGGCAGCGCCACGATCCGCGCGTTGATCGGCGGCGTGGGCACGTCGGCGGCGAAGCTGCCGTCGGCGGCGACCGCGACGGGATCGCTGGTACCGATCGGCAGGACGAGGCCGGGCAGGAGCTTGATCGGTTCGCCGAGCCAGGTCGTGGTCCTGGTCGGCGTGCCGATCAAG
>JADMKN010000083.1 GCA_015478825.1 Patulibacter sp.
CCGACGTCCTGGGCTCGCTGATGGCGGGGGTTGATAACTAGGAATTATCGCGCGTGGACGACGACCTCACGGCACAGCTAAGGACATCCCTTCGGCAGCAGCAGCGAGTACTCCGCTCGTCGCTGATCTTGAATCCGGTCGAGAACATTCCCTTTGCGGAGGATCTCTCGGTCGCTGCTAGTCCGCTACATGGGCTCTACAACACCGACAAGCTCAGGACGAGAGAGCAACGCGCCGAGACCGACCACCAGTTCAGCGGTCGCGGCGCCCTTGAGCAAGACGCGCGCGACATCTACGCGGCGTGGGCGGAGGCCTTGCGTGCCGAGGACATGACGTTCCGCCTCCTGTCAGGCCTTCATGCCTACATCGTGCTGTTCATGGCAATGGCGGAGCCTGGTCAGACGGTTCTAGCCGTGCCGACGCGCGCTGGCGGACACGTTTCGGCAAAGCCGATCCTTGAGCGTCTCGGCCTAGAGGTCGTTGACATGATCGTAGATGACTCCAGCATGAGGATCGACGTTGAAGCAACACTCGCGCAGTGTGAAAAGCGAGCGCCGGACTATGTCTTGGTGGACCGCAGCGAGGGCCTCGCCTATGAGGACCTCAGTTCCCTCTCCAGCGTAGCAACCAAGCGAAGTATTTTTGATCTGTCTCAATACCTTACGAACGTGCTCTGCGGTGACCATCCGAACCCCTTCGATTGGGGCTTTGACCTCGTTGTCGCAAGCGTTCACAAGAATTTTCCGGGCCCACAAAAAGCGCTATTGGCAACGCGAAAAATCGATCCGGAATGGCAACATATTCTGGGCGGCGTGAGCACCTACGTATCCAACATGCACGTGACCAGCACCTACGTTGCGGGATTGACACTCGGCCGCCGGCTGTGGCTCTCCGACTACTCGCACCGAATGCTCGAGACCGCCGTACTTCTCGAACATGAACTCAGTGTTCGCGGAGTGCCGGTCGTGCGAAGGTCAAGTGATGCCATCCCCACACATCATCTCTGGATCCGCGAGCGAGATCGGGCAACTGCATTCCAGACGTACGAACGGCTCGAAGGATGCCTCATCATGGCCAACTTCCGGCTGCTGCCGTACGGGCTTGGTCACGGGCTACGGCTGGGTACGAGCGCTGCGACGCGCCTCGGCCTGACGGTGGACGACCTCCCACGGCTGGCCGAGCTGATCGCCGAGATCCGCGAACGTGGTGCTGTCCTAGCCCTCCAGCGAGAGGCCCAGAGATTCAGTGAGTCGATCTGGGCACGGACTCAAGCGTGACGCGTCCCGATTGGCTGGCTGAAACCTCGTACGTGACCTACCGCGGATCGGCATTTCGACGCTCGGCGCGCGGGCAGTCTTTCGAGCACTAGGACCGCGGCTTTGAGTAGTTCGGAGCGCCCCGGCATCCGGACGGTTGAACGACGTACTGCTTGCACGGCCAAAGGCACACGGTGCGAGCTTGCGACTGTGCCCGTCGGGCATGATGAGTGCGATGAGTCAAGCGCAAAATTCACGATGGTTGCTAGACGCACCGCGAAGCTTCAAGTTGGAGACTGGCGAAGAACGGCCCTTGCCGCCCGGATGGGTGCGGCTCCACTTCTTGTACTGCGGAATCTGCGGGTCGGACATGTCGGAGTTTGAGGGTCGGCGGGCGCTCGCCTACCCGCGATCACTTGGCCACGAATTCGTGGCGGAGATCGCAGTTGTCGGCCCTGGAGTAGAGGGGTTCAGTCCCGGAGATCTGGTCACGAGCGACCTCAACCATCGTTGCGGCGAGTGTGACCAGTGTCGTGCGAGGCGCTCGCACTTGTGTCGTACGGGCCAGATCGGCGGCTTCAGCAACAGGGGTTTCGCGCAATCCGCCGAGATAGACGCGAGATACCTCCTAAGAATCGACTATCCGCGCGGACCGCAGCTGGCGTTGACCGAGCCCCTGTCATGTGTCCTCCACGCTCTTGACTGGGCGCAACTGGATGCGAGTGACCGCGTGCTGGTCATCGGAGCGGGCGGCCTCGGCCTGTGCCTCGCCTTCGCGCTATGCGCCGAGTTCCGCGAGCTGTCGTTCGCGATCGCGGACACGAATGTTGAACGGCTGACGCGGGTCGCCGCGGCAGCCCTGACCGCCGCGCCTGTCTCGTTGGATGCGCCGACAGAGTACGACGTAGTGTTCGATCTGTCGGGCTCCGAGAGCGGACTGCGTGCGGCAACCGAGCGCGTCATCGGGGGTGGTCGCTTGTGCACGATGAGTCATCTCGACGGCTATACAACGGGAGAATTCCTCCTCGGTGCCCTGACCCGGAAGGACGTAACGTTTAAGGTCAGCTATCTCAACGGCGAGTTCGAGAACGTGGCAAGAGCGATGTCTCTCATCGCCGACCGGTGGTCGTCTCGCTGGGACGCCACCCTCGAGACGGTGCCCTATGATGCGTTGCCGGCGGCGTTCGCGCGCCGTCGCTTGTCGTCGGCAAGCAAGACCATCGTCGACATCGGCTAGGCGAACGATGTGGCGCCAAATACATCTCGTAGCCGATCGATGAGCGTTTCCGGGGCAATCCAGTCGTAGGACTCGGACATGTCGGCGACGGCTTTCGCGTCGCCGGCGAGGAAGGCTGGAATGAGCTGAAGGTGCCCGTAGGTCCCGAGGGTCGCTACCGCCTGCGCAAGCGTCCTGCGTGCGGCCTCAAGGCCCTTCGGGTTCCCCGCGAGGTGCTCAACGATTACCTCTGCTTGCATGGCGAACGCTGCGCCGGCCGGGTAGCCCACGCGATCGGCCACCGCCTTTGACCGGGCGAGGGCATCGCGGGCTGCGCGGAACTCGCCGAGGCGTCCAAGTGCGATACCGCGTGCGGCATCGCACTTCGCTAGCTCGATCCGGTTACCGAGGCTATCGTTCCGCGCTGTCGATTCTGCGGCCGCCTTGAGCGCGGCTTCTGGTTCGTGCCAGCATGCGGTCTCGGCGAGGTTGGTGTGCAGTTTGCCGAGCAGTCCGGGCGCACCATTCGCGAGCATCAGCAGTTCGCGATATTGGCGTGCAGCATCAACCAGCATGAATGAGAAGCGAAAGGCGTGCGCCCGATGTCGCCCGAGCTCGACCTCAGTCATGGCCGCCGTCGGATCGACGGCAGACATGGCGTCGAGAAGCAACCGCGAAGCTTCGTGGAACGTGCCGTCGTTGATCATCATGTCGGCCCGGTAGAGGCGCGCGCGGACATGGGTCCGGTTCGTGCCGTCGAAGGGCACCGCCTGCTTGTCGAGGAGGCGGAACTGTTCGCGCGCTACCCCGTAGTTGCCCGATAGCTCGCTGAGATACGCGGCCTCGATCTCGATCGAGCGGGCGTGCCGTCCAAGGGTCGCGGCGTGCGGCTCCACCTCAGCAATTTTTTCGATGGCATGGTCGACGCCGTGGGTCCGCCGCGACGTAATGGCAAGGAGCAAGTCCGTGACCGCTCTGGTCGGGTGCCTCCTGCCCGGTGCGCTTTCGGTCGCCATTGCGCTTAGCTCGTGCCAGTAACCGGCGTCGTAGAGGTGGTAGCCGATGTCTACGAGTGCTTCTAGCGTGCGAGTCGGAACGTCCTGGACAGAGCGCCATCCAGCCACGACCCCTCCGAACATCGACAGGATGCTGCTGGAAAGTCCACCGGCCAAGCAACGAGCGCATAGTTCGTCCGTAGCTGCAACGAGGGCTTCGGTGCGACGGTCTGCCTGCTCGTCCGCACGCCGCACGAAGTCGCTCAGAAGGTCGTGTGTCTTGTACAGCGTGGTGTTCAGCGGCTCGATCGAGAACCAGTGCCTTACGTAGTGCGAGAAGTCGGGGCCGTCGATGGCCATATGCAGTCGACGGATCAGCCCGTCGAACATCTGCCGGTCGAATACCTGCACCGTCGCCAGCGCAATCGCCAGCGCACGCTCTCGGTGCTCGAGGTGGTTGAGCAAGCGCGCTAGGAGATCGGACGGGGTAGATGGCGCGTGATCAAAGGCCTCTCCACGCTCCGCAGAGCGGCGGTAGGCGGTGATCGCAGCTTCGAGGTAGAACGGGAGCCGGCCAGACACCTGGAGCATCCAGTCCTCGGTCTCGATCGGTACGTGCCGCAGCCGGGTCCGCACCAACTCGCGTGCGTCTCTCGCCGGAAGGCTCTCAACGTGTATCTGGGAGGTGACATCCCCCCAGTCCCGCTCATCCCACGCGATCGAATCGCGCGTCGTGATGACATGAACGCCCCGGCCGAGCGTGCCGATCAGTTCCCGTAGCCACGGGGAGCTGTCCTCCCGGGTAGCGGCCGACTGCTTCTCGTAGCCGTCGTAGAACATCGCCAGGGTCTCGGAGGTGCTGTTGATCCGGCGCAGAATGTCGATGCCTAGCCAATGGGGTAGGCGAGCGCGGAGTGCGTCGACGTCCTCGCGCAGTGCATCGATCTGCGCGAACTCGCGTTCCTCGTAGTGCCAGGTCTTGGTGACCTTGCGCTTGAGTGCGGAGAAGACACTCACCGCAAAGGTCACCGGCACCGGAAGATGTGCAGCCGCCCGGGCGATATCGAGCGTGCTGTAGGCCAGCGACTTGGTGAGGTTCGGCAGGTCAGGGGGGAACGGTTGTCCGGTTGTGCCGAGCAGGGTGATCAGGGCGCTGTCGAAGAGGTGGCAATCGAAGTTGACCTGCCGGCGAACTTGGCGGAGCGGGGCTATCTCGGTTTCCGACGCTTCGGTGGCGAGCGTGATCGACATCACCCGTTGCGCCCGGTCGCCGCCGGCACGCCGCCGGATCTCGTTGAGGAGCTGCGTCTTTCCGGCCCCGCCGAGACCGACTACCTCGAGGACAGCGAAGTGCCCCGGATCCGTACCCAGGAGATCGAGGTGGCCTGCGACGAACCTGAGCTGCTCGTCCCGGTTGACGAACAGGGGTGGGTCGTAGCGCTCGGGGTCGAACTGACTACGGGGCACGGGGAAACGGCGTCAACGCGCGATAATTCCTAGTTATCAACCCCCGCCATCAGCGAGCCCAGGACGTCGG
>JADMKN010000084.1 GCA_015478825.1 Patulibacter sp.
GTCCCGCGCGGACCCGCTCGACGAACGCTCGGTGGATCCGGTCGTCGTCGGTCAGCTCGGGATGGAACGCGTAGCCCTCGACCGCGCCCGACCGCACGCCGACCACGGCGTCGTCGTCCCGCGCGGTGATCTCGACACCCGGGTCGAGATCCACCACCTTGGGCGCGCGGATGAAGACGCCGTTGACCGGACCACCGTCGATCCCGACGACGTCGACCGCGCTCTCGAAGCTGTGCGTCTGCCGGCCGAACGCGTTGCGCTCGCAGCGGATCGGCAGCACGTCGAGGTGCTCGCGGTCCAGCAGGATGAGCCCGGCGCAGGTCGCCAGGACCGGTCGCCCGGTCGCCGCGAACCGCCGCAGCGGATCCCGTAGGCCCTCGCGATCGATCCCGAGCGTCATCGTGGTGCTCTCGCCGCCCGGCAGGACGAGCGCGTCGAGTCCGTCGAGCCCGTCCGGCGTCTTGACGAGCCGCACGTCGGCGCCGCTGCGCGCGAGCAGCGCGGCGTGCTCGCCGACGCCACCCTGCAGCGCGAGGATGCCGACGGTCGGGCTCACCAGCCGCGTCCGGCGAGCACCTGATCCTCGCCGAGCTTGCGGGCCTCGAGGCTGTCCATCGCCCGACCCAAACCGGTCGAGATCTCGGCGAGCCGCGCCGGATCCTCGAAGTGGGTGGTCGCGGCGACCACGGCGGCCGCGCGGCGGGCGGGATCCTCGGACTTGAAGATCCCCGAACCGACGAACACCGACTCCGCGCCGAGCTGCATCATCAGCGCGGCGTCCGCCGGCGTCGCGATGCCGCCCGCCGAGAACAGCGGAACCGGCAGCTTGCCGTGCTCGGCGACCCACCGCACCAGCTCGAACGGCGCCTGCAGGTTCTTCGCCGACGTCATCAACTCACCCTGGTCGAGCGTGGCGAGCCGCTTGATCTCACCGCGGATCGACCGGATGTGCCGCACCGCCTCGACGACGTCGCCGGTACCGGCCTCGCCCTTGGAGCGGATCATGCACGCGCCCTCGCCGATCCGCCGCAGCGCCTCGCCGAGGTTGGTCGCGCCGCAGACGAACGGCACCTTGAACGCCCACTTGTCGACGTGGTTGACCTCGTCCGCCGGCGTCAGGACCTCGGACTCGTCGATGTAGTCGACCTCCAGCGACTCGAGGATCTGCGCCTCGACGAAGTGCCCGATCCGGACCTTCGCCATCACCGGGATGCTGACGGCCTCCTGGATGCCCCGAATCATCTCCGGATCGCTCATCCGGGCCACCCCGCCGTCACGGCGGATGTCCGACGGCACGCGCTCCAGCGCCATCACGGCCACGGCGCCGGCCTGCTGCGCGATCTTCGCCTGCTCGGGATCGACCACATCCATGATCACCCCGCCGCGGAGCATCTCCGCCAGACCGGTCTTGACTCGGGGGGTTGATTCGTCGCGCATCGTCACCGAGTTTGGCAGAGACGACGCGTCGACCACGTTGCCCTGCAACACGATCGAGACCGCCCGCTGGTGCCGGAGCACGATGCCCAAGAGCCGACGGCAATCGCCGGGCCATCGGGTCTCACCGCGGGCGTTCCGCGGTGAGCGCGAGCCCTCGGTGGGGCCCTACTTCAGGCGGTAGGCGCGGATGCGGTCGGCGCGTGCGCCGTCGTTGGCGTAGACGCCCTGGGCCATCGCCTGGAGCAACGACAGCAGCGCGACGTGCGAACGGACGAACGACGGGCTGTTGGACGAGTAGAAGAGGGAGTGCTGCGCGAGCTTGGCCGCTTCCGAGAGCGTGGCGTCGGTGATCGCGATCGTGGTCGCCCGACGGTGGCGGGCGAGCTGCAGCGAACGCACCACGAGCGGATGGGCGCGGCCCGCCGTGATCCCGACCAGCACCGCGTTCTCGTCGAGCCGGGCGAGGCGGGCCCGGCCCTCCTGAGCATGACTCGCGACGATGTCGGTCTGGATCCCCAGCAGCATTAGCAGGTGCCGGAAGTAGGTCCCGAAGTAGGCGACCTGGTCGGCCGCCACGATGATCACGCGGTCGGCCTTGCTGATGTCGGCCACCGCCGCTTCGAGCACGCTGCGTGACAGTCGGCGGGCGGTCTCCTCGACCGCGAGATGGTCGGCCGCGATCGCGGCCTCCCCGGGGCTCTGGTCGAGGCCGAACAGCGGATCGGAGTCCCCCCCGCTGCCGCGCGCCTCGACCCGGCGGCGGTACTCGTCGCGGGCCGCGTCCTGGAGGTCCGGGAAGCCGTGGAAGCCGAGCGCCTGGCTGAACCGGACGACGGTCGAGCTCGAGGTGTTGGCGCGCCGCGCGAGCTCCTCGGCCGTCTGGAAGGCGACTTCGTCGAGGTGATCGACGATGTACTGCGCCACGTCCTTCTGGGAACGCGAGAACTCGTCGAAACGAGACTGGATGTACTCCGTCAACGTCTGATGATCGACGATCGGCGCGAGTGCTGTCGTGGAAGAGGAGGCCGTGCGCTTCATGGGCGGGGTCAGGTTCTTCCCGGATGGTCGGGTTCCTTCTCGATTCGCCATCGAAATAGCGACACCGCACACCGACGACGTCCTCTGGCAGGCTTCCGGACGGTGGTCGCCACCGGGCCGATAGCTCAATGGTTAGAGCCGCGAACTCATAATTCGTCCGATCCGGGTTCGAGTCCCGGTCGGCCCACTTCCGCTTCGCCACCACCCACACACGGGCCGGTGCCGCAGTGGCGGTCGCGCGCGAGGCCCACGGCGCGCGAGCTCGATCGGCGGCGCGCCCGGCGCGAAGGGCCCCGTCGGCTCTCCGGTGCGTCCCCTGCCGTCGTGTTCGTGTCGAGTTACCGGCGCAGTTGTACCGGGTGTGTGCCGATTGAGCGTCCGAACTCCGCATGGCGGGGTAGACGACCGGGGTCGAACGTATGTTCGTGGAACTTCGGTATTTGCGAGGAGTGGACGAATGACCCCAACGCTTTCGGCGACGTCGCGCGCCAACGACGAGCAGCTCGAGCGAGCGGTGCTGTTGCACCTGTTCTTCGAGTCCCCCGCCATGCTCACCGACGACGAGGTGCGGCGGGCGCTCGCGGCGGACGAGTCGTTCGCCGAGCGGGACGCGATCGACCGCGCGGTCCGCGACCTCGCGGCCGCCGGCGTGCTCCGCCGGGTCCACGGCGTCGTCGCGTTGACCCGGGCGGCGGCACGCACCGCCCACCTGCTGGAGCGGTCGTGAGTCAGCGCGGTTGGAGCGCGTCCGCGTCCGCGACGGTCGGCGTGGCCGTCGAGCTGCCGGCGCCGGCGCCAGCGAGCGCCCGGCGCAGCGCGAGCCGCTCGACCGGCTCCAGGAGATGCTCGAGCTCCTCCACCGTGCGGACCGGCCGCATCCAGCCGGGCATCCGCATCCCGCCGCGGGCAGCGGTCCGCGGTCGGGGGCGACGCGCGACCAGCTCACGGTGGTCGCTGATCGCCTCCTCGAGCGCGACGGACGGCTCGGTCGCCGACGCGGCGATGCTGGCCTCCAGCGCGCGCTGGAGCACGGACCGCTCGCGAGGCGTCGCCGTCCGCGAACCCCGACTCGGCGCCCGCGTGAAGCGGTCCCAGGTCTGTGCGAAGCGCAGGAAGTCGGTGCGTCCTCCACGACGGTGCGCAGCGAGCATCGGGCAGACGCCGCCGTGACGGTCCGCATAGGCCCCCACGATGATCCGCTCCTCCCGCAGGCCGTCCAGCATCGCCACGCGCGTGGCCAGCGGCAGACGGTCGACGGTCCGTCGCAGATCCTTGATGCGGGCTGTGCGTGACATGAGCGTTCCCGAGCGTTCGGTGAAGCGTTTTGCACTCGAATAGAGTGTCCGGCGGCAGGTGCACCGTACGCCGCTCGGACCCGCCGTTCAACGTCGAAGACCCCCTGAATGGGAGATTGCAGATGAAGCTCGGAATTCAACTCGGATACTGGGGCCTCGGCCTGACCAGCGAGGACCAGCTCGCGATCGTGCAGGAGGCCGAGCGCCTCGGCTACGACTCCGTGTTCTGCGCGGAGGCCTATGGATCCGACTCCGTGTCGATTCTTGGCTGGCTGGCCGGACAGACCACGACGATCAAGCTCGGCTCGGCGATCATGCAGTTGCCGGCCCGCTCCGCGGCGATGACCGCGATGACCGCCGCGACGCTCGACAACCTGTCCGACGGGCGGTTCATCCTCGGGCTGGGAACGTCCGGCCCGCAGGTGGCCGAGGGCTGGCACGGCCAGCGCTTCGGCAAGCAGCTCCAGCGCACGCGCGAGTACGTCGACGTCGTGCGCAAGGCGTTGGCCCGTGAGCGCCTCGAGTACCACGGCGAGACGATCGAGCTTCCGCTGCCCGACGGCCCGGGCAAGGCGCTCAAGCTGACGATCGCCCCGATCCAGGAGCGGATCCCGGTCTACCTGGCCGCTATCGGGCCGAAGAACACCGAGCTGGTCGGCGAGATCGGCGACGGACTCCTGCCGATGATGTTCAGCCCCGAGCACTCCGACATCGCGCTCGCGTCGCTCTACGCCGGCATCGAGAAGGCCGGCCGGGAGCGCTCCGACGTCAAGGTCTGCCCGAGCGTCACGTTCCACATCGGTGAGGACCCGGACGGGGCCGCCGAAGCGGTGCTGCGTGGCGGCACGGCGCTCTACGTCGGCGGCATGGGATCGCGGGACAAGAACTTCTACAACCAGGCCGTCACGCGCTACGGCTTCGGCGACGCCGCGAAGCGGATCCAGGACCTGTTCCTGGAGGGCAAGCGCGTCGAGGCGATGGCGGCGATCCCGACCGAGCTGCTCGACCAGGTGTCGCTGTTCGGATCGCGCGAGCACGTGACCGAGCGACTGCGGGCCTTCGACGCCGCCGGCGTCGACACGATCGTGGCGACGCCCGCAGCCGTCACCCGGGACGGCCGGATCGCGCAGCTTCGCGAGCTGGCCGCCGCCGCCGAGCAGCTGTGACCCGGCGGGTGCTGCCCGGCGTCGCCGAACGCGCCGAGCAG
>JADMKN010000085.1 GCA_015478825.1 Patulibacter sp.
GCTCCCGTGAGCCCGACAGCATCACGGACGAGGAGATGGGCGTGTTCCCTGACTACGACGCGTTCTGCGCAGCCGCCGGCTGAGCAGTCCCCGGAGATAACCATGGCCAAAATCCGCATCCCCCCGGTGCTCCGCCCCTCGGTCGGCGGCGAACGGGAAATCGAAGCTGACGGCAGCAACGTCGGCGACGTCCTGCGCGCCCTCGTCGCGAAGTACCCCGACACCGAACGCCAACTGTTCGGCGCCGACGGCGACCTCAACCGCTTCGTCAACGTCTACCTCAACGACGAGGACGTCCGCGTGCTCGGCGGCCTCGAGACCAAGGTGGGGGACGGCGACACCCTCCAGATTCTCCCTGCCATGGCCGGCGGGATGGTCTGAGGCGCGCTGCTTGATCGGCCGCTCATGTCGCGGCGCTAGGCTCCACCGATGAGCGGCCCGCGCGACGACCAGGACGACCGCGAGGCCGGCAAGCTTCCGACCGGCCGCGTCGCCCGGACCGCCCGGATCGGCGGTCTCGTCGCCGGCCAGGGACTGCGCTGGGCCGGGACGCGGACCGCGAATCGGGTCCGCACCCCCGAGCGCGCCGACGAGGCGCGGAGCGACCGCACCGCCGCGGCCGTCCAGCAGCTCGTCGCCCAGCTCGGGCAGCTACGCGGCGCGGCGATGAAGATCGGCCAGATGCTGTCGATGGTCGACCTCGACGGGCTGCCCGAGGACCAGCGTGACGACCTCCAGCGGCAGCTCGCCGCGCTCCGCGACGACGTTCCGGCGGTGCCGTTCGCCAAGCTCGAGAAGCTGATGACCGACGAGCTCGGCGGGCCGCTCTCGGCGACCTTCCGCGAGTTCGACGAGCAGGCCTTCGCCGCCGCGTCGATCGGCCAGGTCCACCGGGCCGTGACCCGCGACGGCGCGGAAGTCGTCGTCAAGGTTCAGTACCCGGGTGTCGCCGAGGCCGTCGACACCGACCTGCGGAACGGACAGCTCCTGATCCCGATCATCCGCCGAATCGCGCCGGGACTGAACTTCAAGGCGCTCGCGGCCGAGATGCGCGAGCGGATCGGCGAGGAGCTCGACTACGAGCTCGAGGCCCAGAACCAGCGCCGGATCGAACGGCTGGTCCGGGACCATCCGTTCATCCGGGTGCCGCACGTCCACACGGACCTCTCGACCCGCCGGGTGCTGGTCTCGGAGTACGTCGAGGGCGAGCGGTTCGAAGAGGTCCGACGGGCCGACGAGCCGACCCGCGACCACTACGCCGAGGTCGTCTTCCGCTTCTTCTTCGGCCTGCTCTACCGCGACGGGATCGCGCTCGGAGATCCGCATCCCGGCAACTACCTGCGCTGCGCCGACGGGCGGGTCTGCTTCCTCGACTTCGGCCTGCTGCGGGACGTCAGTCCCGAGCGGATCGCCCGAGAACGCGCGATCGCCGCCGCCGTGCGCGAGGACGACGCCGACCGGCTCAAGCGCACGTTGATCGACGGCGGCTACGTGCCGACGAGCCGCGCCGACGCCGTCGATGCCGACTGGGCGCTGCGGATGATGCGGATGACCACGGGCTGGTACGCCCGGCCCGGCGTCCGACGGCTCGCGCCGGACCGGGCCCGCGAGCACGGCCGGGGCGAACGGCCCGACCGCGAGCAGCGGGCCGCGATCCGCGACCAGGTCAACCAGTTCGAGATCCCGCCCGAGGCGATCCTCGTCCGCCGGATGCACGGGATCGTGGCCGTCGTGCTGGGCCAGCTCCGGGCCGAGGCGGACTGGGGTGGGATCGCCGCCGAGTACCTCGACGGCGCCGCACCGGTCACGCCGCTCGGTGAGGCCGAGGCGGCGTTCTTCGACGAGCGCCGGCCAGGCGGTGACCCGCGCAGTCTCGTCGAGAACGACTTCCCGGACCTGACCTTGCCCGCGCTTCACGAGATGCACCGCCCGGGTCGCGAATCCTGATCGCCGGGTTCCCGGCGGACGTCAGCGGCAAGGGTCGGCACGATGACGACACGCGATTGGCACGGGCCGCCCACCACAGGGCGCGGGCGGTCCGTCAGCATGGACAGGCATGGCCACGACGACCGACCCGCCCCTCGCCGACGAGGCCCTCGACCGACTCCGGGCCCTCACCGGCAACCCCGACGCCGTCTTTCGCGAGCACCAGCTCGACGCGATCAACGACCTCGTCGCCGACCGCGCGCGGGTGCTCTGCGTGCAGCGGACCGGGTGGGGCAAGAGCGCGGTCTACTTCGTCGCGACCGCGCTGCTGCGGGCGCGCGGGGCCGGACCGACGCTGATCGTCTCGCCGCTGCTCTCGCTGATGCGCAACCAGCTCTCGGCGGCCGCCGCGATGGGGCTCCGCGCCCACACCATCAACTCGACCAACCACGGGGACTGGTCGGAGATCGAGCGGTTGATCGAGGCCGACGAGGTCGACCTGCTGCTGATCGGCCCCGAGCGGCTCAACGCCGACCGCTTCCGCGAGCGACTGCTGCCGGTCGTCGCCGGCCGGACCGGGTTGCTGGTGGTCGACGAGGCCCACTGCGTCTCGGACTGGGGACACGACTTCCGTCCCGACTACCGCAGGATCGGCGACGTGCTGGCGGGCCTGCCCGCCGAGGCCGCCGTGCTCGGAACGACCGCGACCGCGAACGACCGGGTCGTGACCGATGTCGTGGCCCAGCTCACCGGGGGCGGCACCGACGGCGCGGACCGGGCGGAGCTGCGGACGTACCGCGGATCGCTGGCCCGCACGAGCCTGCGGATGGAGACGGTCGAGCTGCCGCATCCCGCGGAGCGGCTCGCCTGGCTGGTCGAGCACCTCGGCGGCGACGATCCGCTGCCCGGGTCGGGCATCGTCTACACGCTGACCGTGGCCGACGCCGAGCAGGTCGCGGGCTTCCTCCAGGGCCACGGGATCGCGGCGGAGGCCTACACCGGGCAGCAGGGCTCGGAGCGGCGGATCGAGCTCGAGGACCGCCTGCAGCGCGACCAGGTCAAGGCGGTCGTCGCCACCAGCGCGCTCGGCATGGGCTACGACAAGCCGGACCTCGGGTTCATCGTCCACTACCAGGCGCCCGGGTCGGTCGTGGCCTACTACCAGCAGGTCGGACGCGCCGGACGCGGGGTCGACCACGCCGAGGTGGTGCTGCTGCGCGGCAGCGAGGACCGGCGGATCCAGGACTTCTTCATCACGCAGGCGTTCCCGTCGGCGGAGCGGGTCGCCGAGGTGCGCGGGATCCTCGCGGAGCTGGGGGAGGCCGGCGCGACCACCCGCGAGATCCAGGCCCGGGTCAACCTGGGGCTCACCCGGCTCGAGGCGATGCTCAAGGTGCTGGACGTCGAGGGTGCGGTCAACCGGAGCCACGGTCGCTGGTACCACGCGCCCGACAGCACCTGGGCGTACGACGAGCAGCGCTACCGCACGGTCACCGCGTTGCGACGCGACGAGCAGGCGGCGATGGCCGCGTACGGCACCGACGGTCGCTGCCTGATGCGCACGCTGCAGGAGCAGCTCGACGATCCAGACCCGACCGACTGCGGCCGTTGCGCGGTCTGCACGGCTCTGCGCTACGCCGACGCTCCCGATCGTGACCTGGTGCGGGCCGCCCAGCAGCACCTGCGCTCGCGCCCGGTCGCCTTCGACGCCAAGAAGATGGCGCCGCAGGCGGGCACGGGGACGATGCGCAAGATCGCCGACGGCGTGCGGATCGAGGAGGGCCGGGCGCTGGCCCGCCGCGGCGACGCGGGGTGGGACGCGCAGGTCCGGGCCGAGCGCGACGCGGGGCGCTACAGCGACGAGACCGTCGCGGGGGTCGCGGATCTGGTGCGGGGGTGGAAGGTGCCGGTGACGTGGGTCGCCGCGGTCCCGTCTCGACTGCCGGGCGACGCGGTATCGGACCTCGCGGGTCGGGTCGCCGCCGCGCTCGAGTTGCCGTGGGTTCCGGCGGTGCAGCGGGTCGAGAGCCGCCCGCCGCAGACCGAGCAGCGCGGAGCCGCCCAGCAGGCCGCCAACGTTCGCGGCGCGTTCGCCGTCGCGCCGCAGGTGCCGTCGGGGCCGTGCCTGTTGATCGACGACCTGCGGCACAGCGGATGGACGCTGGCGATGGTCGGCGGACAGCTCCGTCAGCGCGGCGCCAGCACGGTATTCCCGCTCGTGCTCAGCACCGCCAACTGAGCGCCGCGGCCCCGGGCCGGCGCCGCCGTCGCGGAGGACGTCCCGGCGCCGAGCCAGGGACCGTGCTCAGGCGCTCAGGCGCTCAGGCGCTCAGGCCGGCGATGGCGGCGCCGACGGCGCCCACGCTCATCGTCGCGAACGAGGCCACCGTCACGACCCGGTAGAGGATCGCCTTCGACCAGTCCTCGCGGAACGCCAGCGGCAGGAACAGCGTGGGGTTGACGAACGTCCCGACGATCAACGCGATCCGGTTCCAGGTGGCCAGGTCCGGCAGCGCCGTTCCGACGGCGATCAGGATCACGCCCATGATGATGTAGTCGATGTGGGCCTGAAGCAGGCGACGTGGGCTCTTGACCCCGACCCGCCGCAACAGCTCCGGGTACTCGGTCCGCAGCACGACCACCCAGCCGCTCAGCGCGCCGAAGGCCAGAAGGCAGAGACCGACCTGCGTCAAGACGTTCATCCGGCCACCCTACTGTTGCGTAGGAAGCCTCGGGGCCGACCATCCGTCGGGCGGGTGCATCTACTCGGACGGTTCGGTCGTTGTAATGATCGGTGAAAGGCGCGAACCCGCGGTTCCACGTCACTACACTTTGAGAAGTCATGGCACTGCCCCCTCTCGAAAATCGCCCGTGCGCCGGGCGCTACGGCGACATCGTGCAGTCGATCGGCAACACGCCGCTCGTCGAGCTCAAGCGGCTCTCGCCCAAGCCGGGCGTGCGGATCTGGGCCAAGCTGGAATCGGCCAACCCGACCGGATCGGTCAAGGACCGCGTCGCCCGCTCGCTGATCGAGG
>JADMKN010000086.1:0-1041 GCA_015478825.1 Patulibacter sp.
CGGCGTCCTCTCCGAGGGTCACGGTCGGGCCCTGCTGCTGGCGGACGGGCACGACGCCCGGCGTCAGCTCGCGGCCTCCGCGGCGGCGGAGGGGTGGTCGGTGCGGGTGCTGGAGGCGCGCGCCCGCGAGGCCCACGGCGGTACGCGCTCCAAGCCGTCTCGGCCCGCGGTCTCGACGGACCACTCGGCGGCAGCCGAAACGCTTGGCGACCGGTGGAGCCGTGGCCTGGGCCGCGACGTCCGGGTGCGGCCGAAGGGCGAGGGTTTCGTGGTCGAGATCCGGCTCGAGGACGTCGGTCAAGCGGAGCGGCTGACCGATCGTCTCGGCCTCTGAGCGACGGTGCGACGGTCGAGCGGCGACTGCACGCGACGAGAACACTCACCGTGAGAATCTGCGATACGATCACCGTCCTTCGGGCGATTAGCTCAGCCGGTTAGAGCGCTTCTCTGATAAGGAAGAGGTCGGTGGTTCGAGTCCACCATCGCCCATCACGACGGTCCGCCCTGCGGGCCGTTCGTCGTTCGGGACCGGTTCTGTGACGGGATCGCCCAGTGCGGCGGGTTCTGGTCCGCCGCCCATATACTCGATGAACGGGATTCGCAGGGTCGTTCGGACCCGCGGTGACGCCCGTCGGAGCTGGCATGCAGGAAATGACGATTTACGGCGTGAGTTTCGACATGGTCGGCAAGCAGCCGATCGTGCTGCTCAAGTGCTCGGATTCCAACCGCTTCCTGCCGATCTGGATCGGCCATCCCGAGGCGGCGGCGATCCTGATGCGCCTCCAGGGGGCTTCGACGCCGCGGCCGATGACCCACGATCTGATGGTCGACGTGCTCGAGCAGTTCGACGTCAAGTGCACGAAGGTCGCCGTCACCGAGCTGCGCGACAACACCTTCTACGCGACGATCACGCTCGAGCAGAACGGCCGTGAGGTCGAGATCGACTCGCGGCCGTCCGACGCGCTGGCGTTCGCGGTCCGATGCGGTGCGCCGATCTATGCCGCCGCCGAAGTGATCGAGGAATCGGCGATCGAGTTCGAC
>JADMKN010000086.1:1051-30557 GCA_015478825.1 Patulibacter sp.
GACGAGGCCGACGACGTGGTCGATCGGTTCCGCAGCTTCCTCGACGACGTTTCGCCGGACGACTTCCGCCAACAAGGCTGATTCGCCTGCCGAAATCGTGAGCCATCCACCGCTGAGGGGTGCGAATCCCCTTAGACGGCCCGGAAACGGCCTCACAGGCGATTCTGGCGTTTTCGCCCCGTTCGGGGCGGGTCGACGGTCGGCGGTCGAGCCGCGGACGGTCAGTGATCCTGCAACGCAAGCTCGAGCAGCCGCTCGACCAGTGCGTCGAAGCTGATCCCCGCGGCTTCGGCCGCGACCGGCAGCGAGCTGGTCTGGGTCAGACCCGGAACCGCGTCGACCTCGAGCACGACGAGGTCACCGGTCACGCGATCGAGCAACAGGTCGACGCGGGCGAAGCCGCGGCATCCCAATGCCTCGTACGCACGGCGCGCCAGGGCCTCCGCCGCGGCGCGGGCCGCCGGATCGAGCTCCGCAGGACAAGTGAACGTTGACTGTCCAATCGTGTACCTGGCGCTGTACGGGTCCTGATCGCGCGGATGGACCTCGACGATCGGCAGGGTGTCGTCGCCGAGCACCGACACCGTGAGGTCTTGACCGTCGACGTACTTCTCGAGCAGCGCGCGCCGGTCGTACGACAGCGCGGCGAGCAGCGCGTCCGGTGCTTCGCTGGGCTTGCGGACGGTGCGCAGACCGAGCGCCGAGCCCTGGCGGGCCGGCTTGACGATCATCGGGAATCCGAGCCGCTCGCCGATCGCGCCGAGGGCATCGGCGGCGCCGAGCTGCTTGAGCGCCGAGCTCGACACGCTGACGGCGTCGGGGGTGGCGATGCCGGCCGCGGACATGATCCGCTTGGCCACGATCTTGTCCCAACAGCGCTCGCAGGCCCCGGGGCCGGATCCGGTGTACGGGATGCCGAGCACCTCGAGCAGCTCCTGGACGGTCCCGTCCTCGCCGTCCTCGCCGTGCAGCGCGACGAACGCGATGTCCGGCCGCAGCGTGGTCAGGCGGCGGACGAGCTGGTGATCGACGTCGATCCCGTGGACCTCGTGGCCGAGCCGGCGCAGCGCCTCCTCGACGCGCTGCCCGGACTGCAGCGAGACCTGACGCTCCAGCGAGCGCCCGCCCTGCAGGACGGCGACGCGCATCAGCCGTTGCCCCGTCGGCGTCCGGCGGTTCGCAGCGGGACGACCGGAGCGTCGGCGGTGCGCGGCGCCGGGGGCGGCTCGCTGGCGGCGCCACCGCTGCGCGGTCGCGTGGTGCCGGTGAGCGACGCGTAGAGCTCCATTTGCTCCTCGATCACCGTGCAGATCCGGGCGATCCCGGTCCGGATGTCGTCCTCGGTGACCCCCGAGAAGTTGATCCGCATCGAGTTGCCGCCGCGACCGTCGAGGAACGCCGCGCGACCGGGGACGAACGCCACGTCGTGCTGGAGCGCTCGCGCCAGCAGGTCCGTGGTGTCGACCCATGCGGGGAAGGTCACCCAGACGAACAGGCCGCCCTGCGGACGCGTCCACGTGGTGCCCTCGGGCATGTGCTCCTGCAGGGCCGCGAGCATCACGTCGCGGCGGGCGCGGTAGACGTCGGACTGACGCTGCACGTAGTCGCGCCAGTCGCGCTCGCGGAAGTAGTACGCGACGAAGAGCTGGCTCATCGACGAAGAGTTCAGGTCGCTGCCCTGCTTGCCGATGATCATCTTCTGGCGGACGGGAGCCGGAGCGACCGTCCAGCCGACGCGGATCCCCGGCGAGAGGATCTTCGACAGCGTGCCGCCGTAGACGACGAACCGGCCGCCGTCCAGCGTGAACAGCGTCGGCAGCGACTCGCCCTCGTAGCGCAGCAGCCCGTAGGGGTTGTCCTCGAGCACCAGGATCTCGCGCTCGGTGGCGACCTCGACCAGGCGCTTGCGCCGCTCCAGCGACATCGTCACGCCGCCCGGGTTCTGGAACGTCGGGATCGTGTAGATGAACTTCGGGGTGCGACCCTCGCGCTCGAGCTGGTCGAGCGTCGTCTCGAGGACGTCGATCCGCATGCCGTCGTCGTCCATCTCGATCTGGACCAGATCGGCCTGGTAGGCGCTGAACGTCGGCACCGCGCCGGGGTACGTCGGCCCCTCGGCGACGATCACGTCGCCCGGATCGACCAGCGTCTTGCACATCAGGTCGATCACCTGCTGGCCGCCGGTCGTGACCAGGATGTCGTCCGGGTCGACCTCCGTGCCCTCGGCGGCCATCACGGCGGCCAGGCACGGCCGGATCTCCGAGATCCCCTCGGTCGGCGCGTACTGCAGCGCCCGGGCCGCGTCGCCGGCGGCCATGTGCGACAGCACTTTGGCCAGGTCCTCGGCCGGGAACAGCGTCGTGTCGGCGAGGCCACCCGCCAGCGAGATCACGTCTGGACGCTCGGTCAGCGCCATCAGATCGCGCATCGCGGAGCTCTTCATCACCTGCGTACGCTGGGCGAAGAGACCCGTGTAGCGCTCCAGGTCGCCGTGCGGGCGGGCGCTCGGTCCGGACCCCGCTGCGGCGGCCGTCCGGGGTGCGGGCGTCCGCGCCCCAGGGGCCGTCGAGTCCGGGTCCTCTACAGTCATGCCACAACGGTATCGCCCATGACCTATCTTCTCGACCTTCTCCAAGGCGTCGGCATCGCAGCTGCCGCCGGCGCCAGCCCCTTCCTGCCGCTCGCGGTGGCCGCTCTGGCCGGCCTCGTCGGCGTCGGCGCGGACTACGAGGGCACCTCGTTCTCGGTGCTCGAGTCGCCCGTCGTGCTCGCGCTCTCGGTTGTGCTGGCCGTGGTGGCGTTCGTGCTGCGCAAGCGGTTCGAGAACCTGGCGGGCGAACGGGTGATGCTCGCGCTCGGCATGGTCTTCGGCGCCGTGGTGACCGCGGCGACGATCGCCGACCACAGCTCGACGTGGTGGCCGGGCCTGATCGCCGGCGCGTTGGCGGCGCTGATCACCGGCCTGGGCGTGCAATCGCTCTTGCGCCGCACGCGGGCGCGGCTCGACCGCGACGGGCAGACCACGCTCGCCGTCGGCGCCACCCTCGGGGCGCTGGTCGTGGCCGTCCTCGCGGTGATCCTGCCGCCGCTCGGTCTGATCGCGGTGATCGCCGGGATCTGGCTGTACGTCGGCGGCCGTCGTCGCGAGTCGAGCAAGCACGCCGGTCTGCGCGTGCTGCGGTAGGCGTGCGCACCCTCTGCGCGACGCTGCTGGCGGTCGTGCTGGCGGTCGTCGGGGCTTCGTCCGCGACCGCGATCACGACCGTCGGGGCGACAGCGCCGGCCGAGGCCGTCGCGCAGGCGGATACCCCCGCGGCCCCCGCCAGCACCCCCGCCGCCTCCGACCCGGCCGAGGCCGCCGCGGAGCTCCCGCCCGGCACCACCACCGGGATCGACGGCACGGTCACCGTCACGCCGGAGGGCTCGACCGACGGCAACGAGGTCCGCACCCCGTCCAGTCGCAACCGCGTGCCCGCCGGGCACCGCCTGACCGCCGAGCAGGCCGAGCGGATCGCCCGCGCCGACCCCAAGGCCCGAGCGGTCCGCGAGGACCACCCTGGCAGCTACGACCAGATCTTCCTCAAGGGCCAGACCCGCTGGCAGCTGTCGATCTACGCCAAGGGCAAGCCGCTGCGTGAGATCGGCCAGGTGATCGTCGACGACGCGACCGGCGAGGTCGTCGAGTCGTGGGACGGCCCCTACGTCGCCTGGACGATGGCGCGCGGCTACGACGGGGCCTTCGGTCGCTCGATCACCAATCCGTGGCTGTGGGGCGTCCTGGTGCTGCTGTTCGTCGTGCCCTTCGTGCGCGTCCGTCCGCTGCGGATCCCACCGTTCGCGGTGCTCGCGCTCGCCGGCTTCTCGGTCCCGCTGGCGTTCTTCAACAACGCCCGGCTGGACTGGGCCGTCCCGCTGTCGTTCGCGCTGCTGGTCGGCCTGTTCGGCTGGTCGGCGCGGCGCGCCCTACGACGGCCGCGGCACGCCCCCCGAGCGCTGTCGCTGTCGCTGCCCGTCTGGGGCCTGCTGGCTCTCGGCGTCGTGCTGCTGGCGTTCCGGATCATCCTCAACGTGACCGACGGCAACGTGATCGACGTCGGCTACGCCAGCGTGGTCGGCGCCGACAAGATCGGTCAGGGTCAGTCGCTCTACGGCGGGTTCCCGTCGAACGTTGGGCGCGGTGACACCTACGGACCGCTGACGTACCTGGCGTACGTGCCGTTCGAGCAGGTCTGGCCGTGGAGCGGAACCTGGGACGACCTGCCGGCCGCGCACGGCGCGGCGATCGCGTTCGACCTGCTGGCGGTGCTGCTGCTGTTCCTGGTCGGCCGCCGTCAGGAAGCGGATCGAACCCGCGGCACCCGTCGCGGCGTGCTCTACGCGTACCTCTGGCTCGCCTGCCCGTGGACCGCCTACGCGCTCAACAGCAACGCCAACGACGCGTTGGTCGCGGTGGCGATCGCCCTGCTGCTGCTGGTCGGCGGTCGTCCGCTCTGGCGCGGACTGGCCGGCGGCGCGGCGGCGGCGATCAAGATCGCGCCGATGGCGATCATGCCGGTGCTGGCGACCCGCCGGACGGTGTCGCCGACCGAGCCGGTGCACTGGGCTCGCCCCGACTGGAACGTCCGCCGGCTGGCGGCGTTCGCGACCGGCGCGCTGGCGGTCCTCGTGGTGGCGTCGCTGATCGTCCTGCACGGCCAGCCGGTGCGGCTGCTCTGGGACCGCACGATCGGCTACCAGGCCGGTCGTGACGCGCCGTTCATGCCGTGGGGCTTCTACGACTGGCTCGAGCCCGTTCGCGGGGTCGTCCGCGCGCTCGCCGTGCTGTTCGCGCTGGTCGTGGCGTTCCTGCCGCGCCGGCACGACCTGACCGGCACCGCAGCGATCGTGCTCGCGGTGCTGCTGGGCCTGCAGCTGGCGACCGAGTACTGGTTCTACCTCTATCTGACCTGGCTGGTGCCGCTGGTCCTCGTCGCGGCGATCGGCGATCGGCCGATCGAGTGGCCGGCGATCCGTCGCCGCCGGGAGCGCCCGGCGGTGGTCCCGCGGATGCACGGCCCGATCGCCGAGGAGGACGCCCCCTGGGCGGCCGCGGCGCGCCGAGACGCCCCAAAGCCCGGGTGACCTGTTGACGTTGTGCCAGCAGTACGAGCACAACGTCAACAGGTCGGGAATGAGCGGTCTACGCCCAGCGCGGTGAGACCTGGATCGGGGTGATCGACGTCGCCGTGCAGCGCGCGTCGCCGCCCTCGATCAGCACCGCGCAGAGCCAGGGGTCCCTCTCCGACGGCTCGAATCGCACCGGCAGCTTGGTCCGCATCGCCTCGATCGCCAGCTCCTTCTTGACCCCGATCACCGAGTCGCGCGGGCCGCACATCCCGACGTCGGTGATGTAGGCCGTGCCCTTCGGCAGCACCCGCGCGTCGGCGGTCGGCACGTGGGTGTGGGTGCCGACCACGGCGGTCACGCGACCGTCGAACTCCCAGCCCATCGCGATCTTCTCGCTGGTCGCCTCGGCGTGGACGTCGATCAGGATGTGGTCGCAGCCGTACTTGCGCAGCTTCTCGACCTCGGCCTCGGCGATCGTGAACATGTGGCGGCCGGGATCGAGGTGCAAATTGCCCATGATGTTGACCACGCCGAGCTTGATCCCGTTGCGCTCGACGACGCACGATCCGTGCCCCGGCATCGACGCCAGGTAGTTGGCGGGGCGCACGATCGGTTGGACGCGGTCGAGGTACGGCCAGACCTCGCGCTGGCGGAACGAGTGGTTGCCCAGCGTGATCGCGTCGACGCCCAGGTCGAACAGCTCGTCGGCGATCTTCGACGTGATCCCGACGCCGCCGGCGGTGTTCTCGCCGTTGACGACGACGAAGGTCGGCCGGTGCTCGGCGACCAGCTCGGGCAGCGCGGTCCTCAGGGCCTTGCGCCCGATCGAGCCGATGATGTCGCCGACGAAGAGGACGGACGCTGCGGGCATGCGCGTACTCTGACGAAACGCCTCGCCGGGCGACGCGTCCTGATCCACATGCGCGGAGCGGCCTGTTGATGTTGTGCTCGTACTACGGGCATAACGTCAACAGGTCGTCGTCGCCCCCCGAGCGCCGCGACCCGCCGAGAGCCACCCTGAGTAGGATCGGCCGCGTGCTGCACGCCGAGGGCCTCGTCCGCCGTTACGGCGACCGCACCGTCCTGCACGGCGTCGACGTTCACGCCGCCGCGGGCGAGGTCGTGGCGATCCTCGGACCGAACGGCGCGGGCAAGACGACGTTGCTGTCGCTGCTCGCCGGACTCCAGGACGCCGACGCCGGGACCGTCGGTCGCCCCGCGCGGGAGGTCGGCTGGATTCCCCAGCAGCCCGCGGTCTACCGCCGACTGACGGTGCGCGAGAACCTGGAGCTGTTCGCGCGGCTGGATGGAGGCGCGCCGGGTGGCGCGGCGCGGGCCGATGCGCCCTCGACCGGGACGCCTGATTCGCCCGAAGCGTCCCCACCCGGTGGCCCGCCGACGTCCGCCCGCCGCCGATCCAAGCCCACCCGCGTCGAACGCCGCGAGCGGGTCGACCGGATGCTCGACGAAGCCGGACTGCGTGATCGGGCCGACGACCTGGTCGGCACCCTGTCCGGTGGCGGTCAGCAGCGGGTCAACATCGCGGTCGGTCTGCTGGCCGATCCTCCCGTGGTGCTGCTCGACGAGCCGTCGAGCTCGCTCGATCCGCGCCAGCGCGAGCGGATGTGGCGGTTCCTTACCGGTCTGGCCACCGCCGGCCGAGCCGTCGTCTTCTCGACCCACGACGTCGCCGAGGCCGAGCGCTACGCCGACACGATCCTCGTGCTGGTCGAGGGCCGGATCGCCTACGCGGGCGCTCCCACCGCCTTCGCGGCGACCGCCGACGGTGACCTGCTGCGGGCCTTCGTCGATCTGGTCGAGGGCACGTCTGACGCCGGCGAGGACGGGCCGGCGGTCCGCCGACCCTCCTCCGCCCACACGGGCAGGGACATGGGTCCCCCGGGATCCTCTCCGACCGGAGACGGCCGATGACGGCGCGCGGCCTGCTTCGCAGCGTCCGTCCGCTGGTCGCCAAGGACGCGCGGATCCTGCGGCGCTCGCCGTTGCTCGTCGGGTTGCTGGTCGTCTATCCGCTGCTCGTCGCGCTGCTGCTGGGCGTGGCGCTGGCCGGCGGCCCGGCGAAGCCGACCCTGGTGCTGGTCGATCAGGTCCCGGCGGACCGCAGCACGATCGACCTGGGCAGCCAGATCCTCGACGTCGGCGACTACGCCGAGCGCCTGGTCGACGGCACCACCGTGGTCCGGGTGGAGACCCCCGCCGAAGCCGAGCGGATGGTGCGCGACGGCGACGCGGTCGGCGCGGTGATCATCCCGCCCGACACCGTCGACCGGCTGCGCAAGGTGCTGTCGCTCGCCGGTTCCGAGGACCTGCCGACGGTGCGGGTGCTGACCAACGACGCCGATCCGGTGCAGGCGCGGGCGATCCGCGAGATGGTCTCCGGTCGGCTGGCCGAGGCCAACGACGAGATCGGCGCGCGGCTGATCGATGTCTCCTCGCAGTACCTGGGGATCCTCACCACCGGAGGCGACCTGCGGCTGTTCGGGTCCTCGCGCGAGATCATCGGCCTGCAGAGCGCCGCCGAGATCCTCGGTCGGGTCGCTGCGCGGCTCCCCGCGGGGAGCGATCGCGACGATGTCGTGCGGGTGCAGGAGTTCGCCGAGATGGCGGTGCGCAACATGGAGCTGGCACAGCCGCTGCTGCGCTCGGTCGCCGATCCGATCGCGGTCTCGCGGGCCAGCGTCACCGGTCCGGCGGTCTCGCTCGACGTGTACGCGGCGGCGGTCGCCGCGGCCGTCTCGCTGCTGCTGGTCGCGGTCTTCCTCGGGGCAGGACTGGTCGCGCTGGAGCGCGAGGACCGGACGTTCGGCCGGCTGCTGCGCTCGACCGTGTCGATTCCGAGCTTGCTGTCGGCCAAGACGCTGCTGGCGGGGGGTCTCGCGGCGCTGGTCGCGCTCGTCGTCTGCGCCGGGCTGGCGATCTTCCTGGACCTGGACGCCGGCCGGATCCCGCTCTGGTTGCTGGCCGTGATCGTCGCCGGCGTCGCCAGCGGCGCGCTCGGCGTGGCCCTGGGCGCGCTAGCCCCCGAGGTGCGGGCCGCGAGCCTGCTGGCGATCCTGGTCCTGGTCCCGGTGATCGTGCTCGGCCTGGTTCCGGACGGGGCGACCTCGTCGGGCGTCGGCACGGTGATCGACGGGGTCTCGGCAATCGTGCCGTTCCGCCCCGCGCTCGACCTGGTGACGTCGGCGTTGGCCCACGGCCCGGTGGTGGCTCCGCTCGTCCATCTCCTGGTGCTCGGCGCGGCGTGGAGCGTCGTCGGCTGGTGGGGCGTGCGGCGTACCATGGGCTGATGGCCTTTCCGCGGTCCCGCTCCCGTCGCCTCCGCCGGACCCCGGCGCTCCGCGCGATGGTCCGCGAGACGCAGCTCCGCCCCGACCAGCTCGTGCTGCCGATCTTCGTCGGCGAGGGGCAGAACGGCCCGCAGCCGATCGCCGCGATGCCCGGCGTCTCCCGGCACACCGTCGACAGCGCGGTCGAGCTGGCGCGCGACGCGGCGTCGGTCGACGTCGGCGGGGTGATGCTGTTCGGGATCCCGCTCGACAAGGATCCGGAGGGCAGCGGCGCATGGGCGGACGACGGCGTGGTCCAGCAGGCCAGCCGGGCGATCCGCGAGCGGGTCGACGGCCTGACCGTGGGCGCCGACCTGTGCCTCTGCGAGTACACGGACCACGGTCACTGCGGCCTGCTCGACGGCCACGGGGGCGTGCGCAACGACGCGACCCTCGCGCTGCTCGCCCGGACCGCCGTCTCGCAGGCCGAGGCCGGTGCCGAGGTGCTCTACCCGTCGGACATGATGGACGGCCGGATCGGCGTGATCCGCGACGCGCTCGACGCGGCCGGGCACGAGGACACGGTGCTGGTCGCGCACAGCGGCAAGCTCGCGTCGGCCTACTACGGCCCGTTCCGCGAGGCCGCCGGGTCGACCCCCGCCTTCGGCGACCGCCGCAGCTACCAGCTCGACCCCGCCAACGGCGACGAGGCGATCCGCGAGGCGCTCCAGGACGTCGACGAGGGCGCCGATCTGATCATGGTCAAGCCGGCGGGCCCGGCGCTCGACCTGATTCGCCGGACCAAGGAAGCCACGCGGATGCCGATCGCGGCGTATCAGGTCAGCGGCGAGTACTCGATGATCAAGGCCGGCGCCGCGGCGGGCTACGTCGACGAGGCCGCGGTGATGCGCGAGTCGCTGACCGCGATCCGCCGTGCTGGCGCTGACGTGATCGCGACCTATTTCGCGATCGACGCGGCCCGGGCACTGAACCCCGCCGCTTAGCGACGTCTGTCCGCCGGACGGGTGGGTCCCCGAGCAGCCGCATCCCTACCATGGAGCTATCGACCTGAGGAGCCCCATGGCCACCAGTGACAAGTCGGCGGTCCCGAAGATCCGAAGCCGCAAGGGCGGATCCGCCGCCCCGTTGGACGACACCGACAAGCAGCTCCTGAACCTGCTGCAGGGTGGATTCCCGCTCGTGCCGCGCCCGTACGCCGAGCTCGCGACGGCGGCCGGACTGACCGAGGACGAAGTGCTCGCGCGCACCGCTCGTCTGGCGAAGGACCGGATCATCCGTCAGGTCACGCCGATCTACGACACCCGCGCCTTCGGCTACGGCTCGATGCTCGTGGCGGCCAAGGTCGACGCCGAGAACCCGTGGGCCCCGGCGAAGATCATCAACAGCCACCCCGGCGTCAGCCACAACTACCTGCGCAACCACGAGTTCAACATGTGGTTCACGCTGGCGGTCGAGGAGGACTCCAAGCTCGGCATGCAGGGCACGCTCGACGTGCTCCAGGAGCTGACCGGGGCGGAGTCGATCCGCCAGCTCCCGACGCTCCAGCTCTTCAAGATCCGGATGGACCTGAAGATGGACGGCGACACCAAGTCGCTCGCGTCCGCCGGGGTGGCCGTCCCGCCGGCCGAGACCGAGCGCCAGCCGTACGACGAGTTCGACAAGAAGGTCGTCCGGGCCACGCAGGGCGACCTGCCGATCGTCTCGCAGCCGTTCGCCGCGGCCGCCGCCGAGGTCGGGATCTCCGAGCAGGCGCTGCTCGAGCACCTCGAGGGGATGGTCGACCGCAAGCTGCTGCGCCGCGTCGCCGCGATCCTCTTCCACCGGCGCGCCGGCTTCTCCGCCAACGGCATGGGCGTCTGGCAGGTCGACCCCGAGCGGATCGAGGAGATCGGCACCCGGATGGCCGCCTACCGCGGCATCAGCCACTGCTACCAGCGACCGACCTACGCGGACTGGAAGTACCAGCTGTTCACGATGGCCCACGGGCGCTCCAAGGAGGAGTGCGACGCGATCCTCGACGCGATCCACGACGAGGTTCCCGGCATCGAGGACCGCTCGACGCTCTACAGCTCGACCGAGTTCAAGAAGATCCGGTTGCTCTACTTCACCGAGGAGTTCCACGACTGGGAACGCCTCCACGCGGGCGTCTGAGCCCGTCCCCGAGCCGCCTCCCCGTCCCGCCGCCGAAGCCCTCACCCGTGCCGATCTCCCTCACTGACGACAAGTCCGCCGACCTCTACGCGCGCGCCCGCCGCGTGCTCCCCGGCGGGGTCAACTCGCCGGTTCGCGCGATGCGCTCGATCGGTCGCGATCCGCTGTTCGTCGATCGCGCGTTCGGGGTCGACCTGACCGACGTCGACGGCAACCGCTACATCGACTGGGTCTGCTCGTGGGGCCCGCTGATCCACGGGCACGCCCACCCGCGGATCCTCGAGGCGGTCGCCACGGCGGCGACCGCCGGCACGACCTTCGGCGCTCCGACGGCGGCCGAGGTCGAGATCGCCGAGGAGATCGCGTCCCGCGTGCCGTCGGTCGAGATGCTGCGGATGACGTCGTCGGGGACCGAGGCGTCGATGAGCGCGATCCGCCTGGCCCGCGCGGCGACCGGTCGCGACGTGATCGTCAAGTTCGCCGGCCACTACCACGGGCACGTCGACGGCCTGCTGGCCGACGCGGGGTCGGGCCTGGCGACGCAGGGCATCCCGGCGTCGGCCGGGGTCCTGGAGTCGGCGGCGCGCGCCACGGTCGTGGTGCCGTGGAACGACCGGGACGCGGTCGAGGCCGCGCTGGACGCCCACGAGGTTGCGGCGATCATCGCCGAGCCGTATCCGGCCAACATGGGACTGGTCCGTCCCGAGGAGGGCTTCCTGGCGTTCCTGCGGGAGGCGACCGAGGCCCGCGGGACGCTGTTGATCTTCGACGAGGTGATCAGCGGCTTCCGCGTCGCCCCGGGCGGCGCGCAGGACCTGGTCGGCGTCACGCCCGACCTGACGGTGATGGGCAAGGTGCTCGGCGGCGGGCTGCCCGCCGCGGCGTTCGGTGGCCGGCGCGACCTGATGGAGCGGCTTGCGCCGCTCGGCGACGTCTACCAGGCGGGCACGCTGAGCGGCAATCCGCTGGCCGTCGCCGCAGGCCTGGAGAGCCTGCGGATGCTCGACGACGACGCCTACCTGCGGCTCAACGAGACGACCGACGCGCTGGCCGAGGGGCTGCGCGCGGCCGCGGGCGATCGTCCGGTCCAGGTGGTCAGCGTGAACGGCCTCGTGACGGTGTTCTTCACGGCGGATCCGGTGCGCGACTACGACGGCGCGCGGACCGCCGACACCGAGGCCCACGGCCGCTGGTGCCGCGGCCTGCTGGCCCGCGGGGTCTATCCCCCGCCCTCGCAGTTCGAAGCGTGGTTCGTGTCGCTCGCGCACGAGCCCCAGCACGTCGCCCAGACGGTCGAGGCGGCCGCGGCGGCGTTCGAGGTCGCGTGGGCATGACCGACGCCCTCGAGTCCCTGACGCGGGCGCTGCGGGCCGACGGTGGCCTGCTCGCCGCGGCCGCGGTCGACCCGGCGCCCGATGCCGACCGCACGCGATCCCGCGCGGTGGCTGCGCTTCCGCGCTCCACGATCGTCGGTGACGCCCTGGCTCTGGCGATCGAGGCCACCCGCGAGGCGGAGCTGCTGCACCACGCCCCCGAGCTGGCTCGCGTCTTCCGCACGGACGACCGCGACCTGGCGCTGCTGGCCGGCGACCGGCTCTACGCGCTCGGTCTCGCTCGCCTGGCGGAGGGCGGGTGGACCGACGAGGTCGCGATCCTCGCCGACGTCGTGGCGGTGGTCGCGCGCTTGCACGCCGACGCGGCGTGGGCGATCGGCCCCGCCGTCGACGGCGGGGCGGACACGGGCACCGGTCCCGCGGTCGTCGCCGCGGCCCGCGCCGACGACCTGTGGACATGCGCCGTCGCGGCTCTGGGACACGGGATCGCGTCCCCCGCCGCGGAGCTCCTGCGGACGGTCCGCCGGGGCGAACTTCCTGCGTCCGACGCCATGATCACCGCAGCGGGTGGGCCGATAGCCCGCACTTAGGTCGACCTTATCTCATGCCCCGGACACGACGAGTCGATGAGGACGGACCGTCGAGATGCCGGGGTCGATACGATCCCCCGGTCCCACGAGGTCCCCGTGGGGTCAGGTAGGAGCCTCACACGTGTCCGATCGACGCCCAGAGAAGAAGAGCAAGTACACCTCCGACCGGGGCATTCCCGGAGCATTCGAGGGCGAGACCGTCACCCGACGGCGCCTGATGGTGCTCGCGGCGAACGTCACGGGTGGCATCGCCATCGGTGGTATCGCGCTCTCAGCGACCGGCTTCGCCGTCGGTCAGTCCTTCACGAAGGTCGACACGGGCTGGCACGATGTCGGCCCGCTCGACGAGATCCCCGACGACACGTACGTGCCGCGCGTGATCACGTTGGACCCCAAGACGGGTCAGGTCGGCAAGACCACGATCTACGTGCGCCAGCGCAACGACGCGGTCGACAAGGAGCCGGCCGACGAGTGGAACAAGATCATCGCGATCTCGTCCCGCTGCATGCACATGGGCTGCCCCGCCCGGTACGTGCAGGCCGCCCAGCACTTCATCTGCCCCTGTCACGGCGGCGTCTACGACTTCGTCGGCGCGGTCGCCGGCGGCCCGCCGGCGCGCCCGCTCGACCGCTTCTACACGCGGATCGTCGAAGGTCGCGTGCAGGTCGGCGAGCGCTTCTCGGTGAACAGCGAGCTCAAGCGCTTCTCGCCGCGGCCTCCCGGACAGCCGCTCGACGGCCTCGGGCCGTACTTCTACCCGTCCCGGCCCACCATCCGCAAGATGCCGGGGACCTGATCATCATGGCCAAGTTGAAGCTTCTCCCGTCGCCGCCGGCCGGCCTCCGGCCGCGCCCCAAGCGGCCGAACGATCCCGACGTGGATCAGTCCAACGCCGATCTGGCCAAGGAAGCCGCGATCAGCGCCGCCGACTGGGTCGACGAGCGCACGTCGCTCTCCGGCACGGTCCGCTGGGTGATGTTCCGGCCGATCCCGAAGGGGACGAACTGGTTCTACACGCTGGGCACGGCCACGATGGTCGCGTTCATCAGCCAGGTCGTCACCGGCGTGGTGCTGGCCATGTACTACGACCCGTCCGTCACGCGCGCGTACGAGTCGATGAAGTACATCAACAACGAGGTCTTCCTCGGCGAGTTCCTGCACGGCATGCACCGCTGGGGCTCGACGGTGATGGTGCTGCTGGTCTTCCTCCACATGGCGAGGACGTTCTTCTTCGGGGCGTACAAGTACCCCCGCGAGCTGAACTGGGTGATCGGCGTCGCCCTGCTGGTGCTGACGCTGGTGATGTCCGTCACGGGCTACCTGCTGCCGTTCGACCAGCGCGCCTACTGGGCGTCGGTCGTGGCGATGAACATCGCGGGCAACGCGCCGTTCCTGGGACCGTTCATCCCGGATATCGCGTTGGGCGGTCCAGACGTCACCGCGGTGACCCTGTCGCGCTTCTACGCGATCCACATGATGATCATCCCGGCCTTGATCATCGGGCTGATCTCGGCCCATCTCTACCTCGTCATCAAGCTCGGCACGACCGCCCCGCCGTGGGTACGCGCTGACAAGGTGAGCGGCAGCTTGAAGGAGCACGACGAATGAACCAGCGCGAGAAGGAGGAGTACCTCCGCGAGTACGCCGTTCTGAAGGCGCAGGGGAAGCCGTTCTTCCCCTACATCATCGTCAAGGACGGCGTGATGATGATCATCGTCGTCGCCTCGATCATGGCGCTGTCGATCATGCTCGGGGGCGAGCTGACGGCCAAGGCCGACGCGACGACGACGACCTACGCGCCGCGGCCCGAGTGGTACTACTTCTGGGCCTTCGAGCTGCTCAAGATCATCAAGCCGCCGGCGCTGGTCAGCCTCGCGGCGGTCGGCATCCCGACGATCGCGATGCTGCTGCTGTTCCTGCTGCCGTTCTACGACCGCAATCCGGAGCGTCACCCGCTGCGCCGCCCGGTCGCCACGACGGCCGGCATCTTCGTGATCTTCGCGATGTTCATGCTCTCGTACCTCGGTGCGGAGGCCGGCGCGCCGTCGCAGGTGGACATGGATCCGCCGCCCGCGGTGCTGGCGGCGGACGAGGCGACGCAGACCAAGTGGGACGCCGGGCGCCGGCTCGTCGCCCAGAGCGGTTGCGGTGGCTGCCACAAGATCGGGCACAACGGCAACGACGGTCCCGGCCCGCGGCTGACCGACATCGGTGATCGCCTCAAGGAAGGCGCGCTGCGCGAGACGTTGATCAACCCGACCCAGCCGATGCCGTCGTTCGCTGGTCTCGGTCCGGACGCGATCGACAAGATGGCCTTCTTCATGAGCACGTTGAAGTCCGGCGACTCGCATTCCGGCGAGGGCGCTGTCCCCGAGGGCGGGCACTAGCCCGACCCGACGACCGGTCGCCGTCGTGACGAAGAGCACGACTACGGGCGTGTCGCCTGTGGTCGCGCCGATCGCGGCCGCGGCCGGCGCGCACGTCGCGGCCGTTCTCGCGGAGGTCGAAGCCGGCCTCCGCACCACGGTGGCCCCCGGCTCCGGCGCCCTGCCGGACGCCGGTCGGGCGTCCCTGGCCGCCGGCGGCAAGCGGCTGCGTCCGCTGCTGGCGATCGTCGTCGCCGGAAGCGCGGCGGCCGATCCCGCCTCGCCCGCCCGCGCGGCGGTGGTCCGCGCCGGCATCGCCCTCGAGCTGACGCACACGGCGTCGCTGATCCACGACGACGTGCTGGATGCCAGCCCACTGCGTCGCGGGCGCCCGACGACCTTCGCCAGCGACGGTCGCGCGGCGGCCACCTGCGTGGGCGACGCGCTGTTTGCGGCGGCCTTCACGGTGCTCGTCGACGGCGCGGATGGTCCCGGACCGGTGCGGATCCTGGCCGAGGCGAGCCGAGCGCTCGCTCAGGGCGAGCTGGTGCAACGCGGCGACGCCTGGCAAACCGATCTGGACGAGCAGCGGTACCTGGCCCGCTGCGAGCTGAAGACCAGCGCGTTGTTCGACGCGGCGGCCCGGCTCGGGGCGCTCGCGGCGGGCGAGGACCCCGACCGCTTCGCGGCGTTCGCCCGCGCCCTTGGTCTGGCGTTCCAGCTCTTCGACGACGTGCTCGACGTCGTCGCGCCGGCGGAGCAGACCGGGAAGCCGCGCGGTAGCGACATCCTCGACGGCACCGCGACGCTGCCGCTGCTCTACGCGCGGGAGCGGGACCCGGAACTGGCGAAGCTGGACCTGCGGACCGTGAAGAACCACGCGGCGGCGGCCGAGGTCTGCGATCGGATCGCGGCGACGGGGGCGACGGAGCGGACCGAGCAGCGCGCCCGCGAGATCGTCCAGGAGGGCCTCGCCACGTTGCCGGAGGGCCTGGACGACGCCCGCGCGGGGGCCTTCGAGTTGATGGCCCGGGGCGTCGTCGATCGCCGGCTGTGATTGGCGTCTCCGGAACCTGGGAACATACACCGCATGGTCGTTGCCCTCGGAGCCCCCGGCGTTGGTCCGCTGCTCATCGTCTTGGCGGTCGTGATCATCGTCTTCGGCCCCAAGCGCCTCCCGGCGCTCGCACGGCAGCTGGGATCGGGGTTCAAGCAGTTCCGTAAAGCGGTCGGCGGCGACGACGAGCCCGACCAGCTCGACGGGGGCGATCGGCGTCCGCGCGACACGGTCGACTCGCCGGCCGCTCCCCGGCCGGACGACGGCCCGCAGCGCCCGAACGACCGGTAGCCGCCGATGCCCGCCCTGCGCCCGGTCGCGGCCGACGCGCGCCTGACGCTCGTCGAGCATCTCGGAGAGCTGCGCAGCCGCCTGTTCGCCTGCATCGCGATGGTCGTGGTCGCGTTCGCGTTCACCTACTGGCAGAACCACCGCGTCCTCGACATCGTCAACGAGCCGCTGACCCAGTCGCAGCTCACCAACGTCGACTGCGACCGCTCGGTCGACCCGATCCGCTCGGGTGAATGCTTCGATCGCGCGCTGGCGCGGGCGCTCGGCACGCTGCGTCCGGTGGTCGAGGACCTGCCGACCCGCGGGGCGACGGAGCGGGAGCAGGTCGACGAGGCGCTGACCGCGCTCGACCGCGCGGTGCGCCAGGCGCCGGAGACGGCTGATCGCCGTCCGGTCACGCTGGGCGTCGCGGAGCCGTTCTTCCAGACGGTCACGGTGGCGCTCTACGCCGCGCTGGTGATCACGCTGCCGCTGCTGCTCTACCAGCTCTACGCGTTCCTGATCCCCGCGTTCTCGAGGCGGGAGCGTCAGGCGATCCTGCCGTTGCTGCTCGGCGTTCCGCTGCTCTTCTACACCGGCGTCGTCTTCGGGTACTTCTTCGCGCTGCCGCGAGCCGTCGACTTCCTCCAGAACTTCAACGCGAGCCAGTTCGACATCCTGGTCCAGGCCAAGGACTACTACAAGTTCGTCCTGATGTTCCTGGCGGGCACGGGATTGGTGTTCCAGGTTCCGGTGGTGGTGATCGCGATCAGCCGGCTGGGCATCCTCACCGCCGCGCAGATGCGCAAGCAACGCGGGATGGTCGCTGTGGGCGCGGCGGTGATCTCGGCGCTGATCACCCCGACCCCCGACGTCGTGACGATGCTGATGGTGATGGTGCCGTTCCTGGTGCTGTTCGAGGTCAGCGTGGCGGTCGCCGCGCTGCTCGAACGGCGATCGGCGGCGCGGGTCGGCGAGTCGCGCTGGGACCTCGACGACGATCCGTCCGATCCCGATCCCGGCGGCGCTCCGGCGCCCGCGCCTGCCCCGGTTCCGCGCGGGTCGGGGACCGCCCGCGGCGACGTTGGCCCCCTCGACGACGATGACGAGGACGACGACCCGTCCGACTGGGACGAGCGGTGGGACGGCGACCCGGACGGTCCGGTCTCGCCCGACGACGCCGATCTGCCGCCGCTGGCGGACGACTGGGTCGAGGACACGGTCGACGAGACCGTCGCGGACGAACCGGCCGACGATGAGGACCCGCTGCCGCACGGCGAGGCCCCGGACCTGCGGCTGCTCGGTGATCCCGAAGGCCCGCGAGTGGCCGATGTCGAAGATCCTCCGACCTTCGACGACGAGCCGCCCGAACCGGCGGTGTGGTCCCCGGATGCCCCGGAGGACGATTGGCTGGCCCGCGCCGACGAGCTCGACGACGCGGACCCGTACGCCGACGATTCCGACGACGAGCGTGAGCTGTAGGACGCCGGCCAGCACGGCCGCACGTTCCGCGCAAGATAAGCCCTCGGGATTCGCAGACTTTCGCGGACGTAAAGTCCGGGGATCTGCGTCCGGGACGGCGCTGAGACCACTATCCTCACGGGATGCTCTTCGACCTTCGCGCCCCCGGTAGAAAGCGGATGATCCAGGCGATCTACCTGGTTCTCGCCGTCGTTTTGGTGGGCGGCACCGTGCTGTTCGGCGTCGGCACCGGTCTACCGGGTCTCTTCGGCAGCGGCAACAACACGAGCACGGTCGACCTGGAGAAGCAGCAGGCCGACCGGATCGCACAGGTCGAACGGCAGCTGGCGGCCAACCCCGAGGACCAGCAGGCGCTGATCACCCTCGCGTCGCTGCAGTACTCGCAGGCGATGGCCAAGATGCCCGAGAACGCGACGGAGACCAGCCCGGAGGTCAACGCGGGACTGCGCCGCGTCGCCGCCACGTGGGATCGGTACGTCGAGACGGACCCGAAGAAGGTCGACCCGGCCCTGGCCAACAAGATGGTCGGCGTGTTCGGTCCGTCGGCGCTCAACCAGCCGAACAACTGGGCGGACGTCCAGGGGCTGTTGACGCAGCAGGCGGCCGACGAGGCCGAGGCGCGCAACGAGGACCCCCCGATCAACGTGTACCTGCAGCTCCTCGCCGCCCAGACCGCCGCCGAGCGGACGCGCCAGGCCAAGCTGACCGAGGAGCGGATCAAGGAGCTGACCCCGAAGGGCCAGGAGAAGCAGGTCCGCGACGCGATCGCGTCGGCCAAGGATCCCAACGCCCAGACCGCTGGAGTCGACGACGGTCAGGGCCAGGCCGGCGAGACGATCACGGTCCCCGAGGACTGAGCCCCGCGGCTGGCTCGCGCCGCCAACACGAAGGGTCGACCGCGCGACGCCGCTCACCGGGGATTGGGTACGATGCTCGAGCCCTGGTAGCTCAACTGGTTAGAGCAGCGGACTCTTAATCCGAAGGTTGAGGGTTCGAGTCCCTCCCGGGGCACTCGCGTGAGAAGCCCCCGTCGACGACGGGGGCTTTCTTCTTGGCCGAGCACGCCGGCCGGCCGGCCGCGCCCCGCCCGGCACGGCCCGGGGCGCCGCGAACGGTCGTGCCGCGCCTAGAACGCCCCGCGGCGTCCGAAGACGGCGGGGATCGTCTTGACCAGGATCGACAGGTCGAGCGACACCGACCAGTGCTCCAGGTACAGGAAGTCCAGGCGCACCATGTCGTCGAAGTCCAGGTCCGAGCGGCCGGAGACCTGCCACAGTCCGGTGACGCCGGGCAGCACGAGGTAGCGCTTCTTGTGCCACTCCTCGAGCCGGTCGTAGTCGCGCTGCGGCAGCGGCCGCGGACCGACCAGCGACATCTCGCCCCGGAGCACGTTCAGGAGCTGCGGCAGCTCGTCGAGCGACAGTCGGCGGAGGATCTTGCCGACCGGGGTCACACGCGGGTCGTCGCGGATCTTGAAGATCGCGCCGCCGGCCTCGTTGAGGTCCTCGAGTTCGCCCTGCTGCAGCTCGGCATCCTGCAGCATCGTGCGGAACTTGAGGCAGTCGAACGGCACGCCGCCGACGCCCGGCCGACGGGATCGATAGATCGCCGGACCCGAGCTGGTCATCCGGATCGCCGCGGCGATCGCCAGCATCATCGGGCTGATCACGATCAGGATCAACAGGCTGACGACGAGGTCGAACGTGCGCTTGACGACGAAGTCGAGGCCCTCGGAGACCGGTGGACGCAGCTCGAACAGCGGCACCGCCTGTCCAGGCAGGAACTCGGCGCGCTGGACCAGGATCTCCATCGTCGACGGCGCGATCCGCACGTGGACGCCGCGCTGGTGGGCCTGGTCGACGACGTCGAGCACGAGGTCCTGCGGGAACGCCGGGTCGGTGATGATCAGCTCGTCGATCTGCTGTCCGTCCAGAAGCTGCGGCAGACCGTCGATCAGCCCCATCGCCGGGACGTGCGCCGACGCGGGGTCGTTCGGCCGCACGACCAGCGACCCGACGACCTGGATCGCCATGTCGACGTCGTCCGCCAGCGCGGTCGCGACGTCGTCGGTGTGCTTCGCGGGGCCGATCAGCACCGCCCGGCGCTGCTGCCCGGCGCGCCGTAGCAGCCGTCCGCTGGCGCTCTCGTAGGCCAGCCGCAGCAGCGCGATGTAGACGGTCCCCACGGCGAGGGTGCCGTAGAAGATGTAGTAGCTGGAGAACTGACCGCGTTGCCCGGTGATCAGGATGAACACCATGCAGACGACCGTCGCCTGGAACAGGCCGGTGACGATCTTGCCGAGCCCTGGTCGCTCGGTGCGGCGGCCGTAGAGGCCGAGCCGGGCGAAGTTGAAGAGCACGACGAGGACCGCGAACGGCGCGAACTCGCGCGCCTGGTGAGCGTGCAGGCCCAGATCCAGGTTGCCGTACCAGGCCTCCTTGAGCGCGAGCGCGGTGATGATCGCGGCCCAGACGCTGGCGGCGTCGATCACCAGCAGCGAGACCAGCCGCATCGCGTGGCGCAGGGTCTCCCGCCGCAGCAGGAACATGAACGCCGTCGGCCGCTTGGACCGGATGTCGACCGGGGACTGCGGGTTCGCCAACGGGCCCTTGGGAGGGTGATCGGACGTCGCCATCCTCTCGGGGTCCTCGGTCGGCGTGGGAGCGGCGGAGTGCACCAACCACGAATCCTGGCAGATGCGTCGGGCTGACGCGCGAAAGCACGCTGGTTCCCGGCGTCGCCGTGGCCCCTCGGGCGCCGCGGGTCAGACGGGGTAGCCGAGCAGCCCGTTGCGGCCGGCGGACTCGATCGTTCGCTCGAGGCCCTCGCGCAGCGTGACGGTCGGTTCCCAGTCCAGGGCCATCTTGGCGAGCGAGATGTCGGGGCGGCGTTGCTTGGGGTCGTCGGCGGGGAGCGGCTGGTGGATGATCTCGCTGCTGGAGCCGGTGACGTCGATCACCGCCTGCGCGAGCTCGAGCAGGGTGAACTCCTGCGGGTTGCCGATGTTGATCGGCTCGTGCGCGCCAGACTCTGCCAGCGCGATCAGGCCGCGGACCAGGTCGTCGACGTAGCAGAACGACCGGGTCTGGCTGCCGTCGCCGAAGACCGTGATCGGCCGGTGCTCCAGCGCCTGGCGGAGGAACGTCGGGACCGCGCGGCCGTCGTGCGGACGCATCCGCGCGCCGTAGGTGTTGAAGATCCGGACGATCGCGGTGTCGACGCCCTGCTGGCGGTGGTAGGCCATCGTCAGCGCCTCGGCGTAGCGCTTGGCTTCGTCGTAGACGCCCCGCGGTCCGATCGGGTTGACGTGGCCCCAGTAGGACTCGACCTGCGGGTGGACCTGCGGATCGCCGTAGACCTCGCTGGTGGAGAACAGCAGGAACCGCGCGCGGTGCGCCTTGGCCAGGCCGAGCGCGTGGTGGGTGCCGTGCGAGCCGACCTTCAGGGTGTGCAGCGGCAGCCGCAGGTAGTCGATCGGCGACGCCGGCGAGGCGGCGTGGTAGACCACGTCGACCGGTTCGTCGACGAAGAACGGATCGACGATGTCGAGCTGCAGGAAGCGGAACTGGTCGCCGCGGATGTGCTCGATGTTCCTGAGCGACCCGGTCTCCAGGTTGTCCACGCAGATCACGCGGTGGCCGCGCTCCAGCAGGGCATCGCACAGGTGCGACCCCAGGAAGCCCGCACCACCGGTCACCAAACAGGTCGACATGCCGTCGAGGTTATCCGCTGGCCGCGGTCGGCCCCCGTCCTGACGCGCCCGCGGTCTCGTCGGGGGCGTCGTCGCGGCCGCCGGGCCACGGCGACCCGGGCCACCAGACCCGCGGGCCGATCAGGGTGACGAGCGCCGGGACGAGGATCGTGCGGACGACCAGCGTGTCGAGCAGGATCCCCAGGCCGACCACGATGCCCACCTGGGTCAGCGTGATCAGCGGCAGGACGCCGAGCACCGCGAAGACCGCCGCCAGCACGATGCCGGCGCTGGTGATCACGCCACCGGTGCTCGCAAGCGCGGTCACGACGGCCGGACGCGTCGCCTGCTCCGCGGCTTCCTCCCGCGCCCGGGTGATCAGGAAGATGTTGTAGTCGACGCCGAGCGCGATCAGGAAGAGGAAGCTCAGCAGCGGCACGGGGACGTCGATCGCGGGGAAGCCGAAGACGTACTCGTAGGAGAGCGTCGCGGCCCCCAGCGCCGCCGCCCAACTGATCACGTTGGTCAGGCTCAGCAGGACCGCGGCGACGATCGACCGCAGCAGCATCACCAGGATCACGAAGATCACGATCAGCACGAGCGGCACGATCAGCCGCTCGTCGTGCGAGGCCGCCGTCTGCTTGTCGAGGCTCTCGGCGTCCAGTCCGCCGACGACCGCGTCGCCGGGCGCGTCATCCAGCCGTTCGCGCAGGTCCTCGACGGTGCGCAGCGCGGCGTCGCTGCCGGACGGGGCCTCGAGCTGCGCGCTGATCTGCGCCCACTCGTCGTCCGCGGGACCGGGACGGGCCTGGAGCACGCCGCCGGTCCGCTGCGTCGCCCCCAGCACGTCGTCCACGGCGCTGGTCCGCGCGACGATCGTCACCGGCTCCCCGAAGCCGGGGCCGAACGTCTCGGTGATCCGCTCCTGGCCGACCACCGACTCCGGCCGGTCGCGGAGCTGCTCGGTCTGCGACAGGCCGATCTCGATCCGCAGGCAGCCCAGCGCGAGCACGACGAGCAGCGCCAGCGTGGCGGCACTGACCAGGCCCGGCCGCTTCGTGACCGCGGCGCCGATCCGCGCCCAACGACCGTCGAGCGCGGGATTGTCGGTGCCGTAGCGCGGGACCACCGGCCAGAACAGCTTGCGGCCGAACAGCAGCAGCGCGGGCGGCAGCACGGTGAGCGCGAAGACGAGCGCGACGACGATGCCCATCGCTCCGGCCAGGCCGATGTTGCGGCTGAACGGCAGGTCGGCGAACGCGAGCATCACCAGACTCAGCGCGACGGTGCTGGAGCTGGCGAGGATCGCGGGAGCGGCCCGGCCGATCGCGACCCGCATCGCGTCGTGGCGGTCCTCGTGCGCTCGGAGCTCCTCGCGGTAGCGGGCGACCAGCAACAGGGCGTAGTTGGTGCCGGCGCCGAAGACGAGCACCGAGACGATCCCGGTCGTCGAGCCGTCGGCGATCAGTCCCGCTTCGCGGCTGAGGATCGCCATCAACGACGCGACGGTCCGGTCGGCCAGGCCGATCACGGTGAGCGGCACCAGCCACAGCCACGGGCTGCGGTAGGTCAGCAGCAGCAGCACGGCGACGACCAGCGCGGTGACCAGCAGCAGCCGCGTGTCAGCCCCGTCGAACACGTTCGACAGGTCGGCCCGGAATGCGGCCGGACCCGTGACGTCGGCCCGTAGCTGGTCCGGCAGGTCGGCCTCGACCTGCGTACGGATCTGCTCCACCGCCTGGCCGAGCTCGTCCGAAGCTCCGCCGTCCGAGTTGCCCTCGCCCTCGGGCAGCGGGACCGTCAGGATCGCGGCGTCGTCGTCCGGAGCGAACCGCGGCTCGGCGACTTCCCCGCCCACGGCGATCTTCGCCAACCGCTCGCGGTCGTCCTCGATCCGCTCGCGGTCCTGGTCGGTCAGGCGTCCGTCGGCGCGGCTGTAGATGACGATCGCCGGTTGCTGGCCCGACGACGGCAGGTCGGCCTGCAGCTTCGCGGCGCGCGCTGACTCCGACCCCGACGGTAGGCCCGCCGCGGAACCGCCGTTGGACGCCGTCTCCCCACCGAGCGCGATCAGCGCGATCGCCGCCGCGATGCCGATCGTCAGCGGGAGCAGCTTGCTGCGGCGCCCGGTGATCACGCCGACCAGCCAGCGGCCGAGGTGCCGCCAGGGCGCGCCGAAGGCCTGCAGTCGAGAGCCGGTGCGTGAGGACGACGAGCGTTCGTGCGGCACGTAGGGGTAGTACCCGATTTTCCCTCGTGCGGGCCGGCCGACGGTGTCCCTCCGCGCGACGGTGCGGCTGTGGCGCGACGTACGGGATACCTAATTTAGGGTACCCTCAGCAAGCACTCGTTAGGTACCCCTCAATCAGGACGTAGATGACCGACATGCTGACCGCACGCACGAGCAGGCGGCTCCTCGCGGGAGCCGTCCTCGCCACCCTGGCCATCGCGCCCGCGAACGCGGGCGCGGCCGACGGCACGACCACGATCCGCTTCGGCGGCCAGGCCGCCCGCAGCCTGGACGCGCAGAAGGCGCGGGTGTCCGGGCTGAAGCCAGCCAAGGCGAACAAGGCGAAGAAGGTCTCCGGTGCGCGGGTCCGCCTGCCGGCCAGCGGCGGCGCCGTCCGCGCGAAGTCCGCGACGGTGCGCCACGATGGTCGGGTCCGGCTGCGCGCCGGCGGGCGCAGCGTCACGCTGTCGCGGATCCAGGTACGCCTGGGCGGCAAGCACCCGCGGGTCACGGCGCGCCTGGGGCGCAGCACGGTCACCCTGCTGACCCTGAAGCCGGCGAAGCGTCGGGCGGCGAAGCTGAACGCGGGCCAGAGCACCGCCCGCATCGTCAACGCCGCCGGGTCGCTGCCGAAGTCGACCGCCCGGAAGCTGCGCAAGGCCCTGCGGGTGAAGCGCCTCGACGCCGGCCGGCTGGCCCGGGTGACGGTCCGCGCGGACCTCTCGGAGACGGTGCCGCCGCCGAAGCGAGCCCCCGTGGTCCCGGTTCCGGTTCCGGTGCCCGTGCCCGCACCGGTCCCGGTCCCGGCCCCTGCCGTGCCGACCCCGCCCGTTCCGCCGGTCGATCCGCCCCCGAGCCCGACGCCGCTGGTCTGCGACGCCACGGGGTCCGAGGCCTTCGCCGAGGGCGTGCAGTGGACGTTCAAGGACAGCTTCCTCAGCTACGTCCAGGGCCCGATCGCCAAGGGCTCTGTCGGCTGCGCGGACGGGGCGACCGGGAGCAGGGTCGGCGGCAAGGTCGACGCCTTCCGGCTCGGCGCGGCCAGCGATGTCGACTACCACCCCGGGGACGGGACCGCCGCCGGAGCGACCCCGTCGGCGCGTGGGATCACGCTGGACGCGGCCTTCGTGGGCACGGTCGGCTTCCGCGGCCACGACTACGGCCAGGGCGCGCTGCTCGACACGACCATCAGCAACCTGCGGGTCGAGCTCGACGGCCACGGTGGCGGCAAGCTCTACGCCGACATCGCGAGTCGTCCGTTCTCGGGCATGGACCCGGGCGCGCCGGCGGCGCCGGTCGAGTCGCACCCGAACGTCCACCTGGCCGACCTGGCCGTCTCGGGCGTCGCGATGACCGAGGCCGATGGGCGGCGGAGCTGGACGGACGTGCCGGTGACGCTGTCGGAGCAGGGCGCCGCCGCGTTCGGCGACTTCTACGATCCCGGTGAGGCGCTGGCTCCGATCAGCTTCGCCGTGCCCGTGACCGAGCCGTGCCCGGTGCTCGCCGACACCGCGTTCACCGGGGGCGCGGTCTGGGGTATCCGGGCTTCGTTCCTCAACTACCTGCAGGGCTTCATCGCCCACGGTTGGATCGGCTGCGGCGCCGGGGCCGGCGGGTACCCGAACGCGTCCACGCCCACGAAGTTCGACCGGTTCCGGTTCGACGCGCCGGTGGACCCGCAGTACGACGCCGCGGCGGGCACGCTCGACGCGACCTACGGCGGGCGGGTGCGCTTCCGCGGTCATGACTACGGCAACGGGCCGCAGCTCGACCTGGAGTTCCGCAACCCGCGTGTGGTGCTGGACGGCAACGGCGGAGGCAAGCTGTACGTCGACGCGACGAGCCGCCCGTTCGGGGGCATGGACCCGCAGACTCCCGCGCCCCCGCGCGAGTCGCTGCCTGGCGTTCACCTGGCGGACCTGGACCTGTCCGCGGTGACGCCCGTCGCTACGGACGGCCGGACCGTCTGGACGGGCGTGCCGACCACGCTCACCGAGGAAGGCGCCCGGGACGCGTTCGCCGAGTTCTACGGGGCCGGCGACCAGCTCGACCCGATCACCTTCGCGGTGCCGTCGGCGGGCTGATCGAATCGGGCTGACGCTGGGGTTGCCCCCGGCGTCGGCCTCCGCCGCCGCGTGACCTCGGGACGACCCCGGGGTCGCGCGGCGGGCTAGTGCCGCGCGGCCTTCATCTTCTTCTTGGGGATCTTCCCGGCGGGTTCGTAGGTCCGCTTGTTGATCCGCACGGCGAGCCCCTCGGACTCGAGCCGCTTCCACACCACGGGGCACCGCTTGCAACGAGGCCCGCTCTTGCAGCACTTCTTCTTCGTGGTGACGGTGACGGGATCACCCATCGCTCTCCGAGCGTAGCGGGCGGGGATGAGCGGGCTTTGGGGCCCGTGCTGATTTGGCGTGTCGTCGCATCGCTAGAGTCCCGGTGAGTGAGAGATTCCTGTTCGGGCGGCGGGCTGACTCCTAGAGTCGCTGTCGGCCAAGGTGGCTTGACCTTCATGGGTTTTGTCGCCCGCCGCCCGTCCAGTGGATCTCTCGGCCTGACCTCATAGGAGCGTGGCGTCGCCCCAACTCAGGCATGTCGACCGAGAGGTTCCACGGGACCACGGTGGCATCCGAGGAACAGGACGACCCTGATGATCGTGATTGGAACGGACCCGCACAAGCAGAGCTTCACCTTCGCGCTGGTGGTGGCGGGGACCGGTGAGCTGCGTAGCAGCGAGACGGTCCCCGCCACCACTGATGGGTTCCTGCGCGCTCGTGCGTGGGCAGACCGTCATGCGGATGCGCTGGAGGGCCGCGACGAGGTGGTGTGGGCGATCGAGGACTGCCGGCACGTCTCCGGCCGCTTGGAGCGGTTCCTGCTGGCGTGCGGGGCACGGGTGGTGCGGGTCCCTCCGCGGTTGATGGCTGGTGCCAGACGCGGCGGCCGGCAGCGCGGCAAGAGCGACGAGATCGACGCGGTCGCCGTTGCCCGTGCTGCGCTGCGGGAGGGCGTGGACACGTTGCCGTCCGCCTCGTTGGACCCTGATGCGCTGGACCTACGGCTGTTGTTGGACCATCACGATGACCTCGTACGCGGCCGGACCGGTGATCAGAGTCGGTTGCGCTGGCACCTGCACGAGCTCGAGTGCCCGATCGAGGTGCCCACCGGTGGCCTGGACCGCAAGGTATGGCTGAGCAAGCTGCAGCGTTGGCTCTCGCGGCCCGAACGGCGCGACGAGGTTCGCGTTCGTGTGGCCCGGACCCTCGTCGCCCGGATCGCGGGCGATACCCGCCAGGTCGCAGCACTGATCCGGGAGATCCACGAGCGCGTCGACGACTACCGGCCCGAGCTGCTGGGGATCGTCGGCTGCGGCCCCTTGACCGCGGCGAAGATCGTTGGCGAGACCGCTGGTGCCGAGCGGTTTGGCACCGATGCGCAGTTCGCCCGGATGGCCGGTGTCGCGCCGATTCCTGTGTCCTCCGGTCGCACCGATCGGTTCCGGCTGGACCGCGGCGGCAACCGCCAGCTGAACCTCGCGTTGCACCGCATCGCGGTCAACCAAGGACGTCGGCATCCACCGGCGCAGGAGTTCCTGGCCCGCAAGCAGGCCGAAGGGAAATCTCGCATGGAAGCCCTGCGCTGCCTCAAGCGGCACCTCGCACGAACCGTTCTAAACACCCTCAAAACCCAAGACCGGACCCTTGACACGGCCCCGGCCTTGACATAGGAGCAACCCATGCCCGCCCCCGCCTTCGTCGACGCCCTCAACGAGCAGATCGCTCACGAGTTCGCCGCGAGCCAGCAGTACGTCGCCGTCGCCGTCTACTACGACGGCGAGACGCTGCCCCGGCTGGCCCAGTTCTTCTACGCGCAGGCGCTCGAGGAGCGGGGCCACGCGCTCAAGATGGTCCAGTACCTGATGGACCAGGACGCCGACGTGGTGATCCCGGCGGTCGCGGCGCCGAAGAACGGCTTCGGCGATATCGTCGAGCCGGTTCAGGTCTCGCTGGAGCAGGAGAAGCGGGTCACCGACCAGATCGCCAACCTGGCGCGGATCGCCCGCGAGACCGGCGACTACCAGTCCGAGCAGTTCATGCAGTGGTTCCTGAAGGAGCAGGTCGAGGAGGTCTCCTCGATGTCTGACTTGCTGACGACCGTGAAGCGCTCCCAGGCCAACCCGTTGTGGGTCGAGGAGTTCCTCGCGCGCGAGAGCTTCGGCGGCGGCGGCGAGGCCGAAGCCGGGGCGCCCCCGACCGCGGGTGGGGACGTCTAGCGCAGAGCGCTCCGGCGACGCGGCTCGGCTGAGCCGAGAGATCGCGCCCAGAATCCGCATGCCGAAGGCGTCCCGAGGGGCGCCTTCGGTGGTTCTGGGCTGACGCCCGGTGGTCCGTGGCGACTCGATTCCAGGTACCGCCGTGCGACGCCGATAACGGCCGAAAACGTCGCGCTGTGCCGAAACATAGGCCGTACGTCGAGTAGGAACGCCGCAAACGGAACGCTGCGACGTCGATCGATATGGCGCGATCCGGTTCTATCACGACGATCCGGAGGTTCTAGAAACAGAAAAGCGCGAACTCTTGACCAGGTTGTTCCTGTCGGTGTACGGTGCTCACCACGAACCTCCAATCGGGGGGTTCATGAACGGTAAGGACGCGGTAGCGGACGTTTTCGCGACGGCGCACCGGCTCAGCGCGCTCATGGCTGCGCTGGTCGTGCCCGATGCGAGGGGGCTCGCCTGCAACGGCCTTCTCGGCCTCGTCGCTCATGCGGCGGAGCAGCGCAGTAACCGGGACGCCCACGGTTCGAAGCAAGGCGCCCCGGTACCACAACTACCCAGCATAGCTGGGTGCAACCAAGGAGAAGTTCAGATGTTTGGATCGATCAAGAAGGCGATGGTCGCGGGAGCGGTCGTCGCGACGGCCGCGCTCGCGGGTCCGGCGATGGCGTCGGCGACGCAGGTCTGGTCGCCCCCGGGGTCTCACACGGCGACGGGAAGCCTGTCGATGACCGTTGACGCGAACGGCATCACGACGGTGTGCGACACGGTGACGGCGGGTATTACTCTCGATGCTACTGGGCCCCTCGGTACTGTCGATTCGCTCGATCTCGAGGATTGCTACGTCTCGACGCCCGGGTTTGGGGCCTGCACGGTGTCCGCTACGGCTACTGGCCTCCCGTGGGAGGTCGAGGCACTGTCGGCAACCGGGGTTACTATCTCCACCCCTTCGTTCCAGAACACCTACGGTGGTGGCGCGGGTTGCCCGTTGAACGGGCTGACGGCGGCGGTCAGCGGCAGCTCGATCACGGCGGACTACGACAATGGTCTCAATACTCTGTCGTTCGATAACGCTCCGGGTATGTCGAGCTCTACGCTCGGACCGGTTTCGATCAACGGGTCGCTGACGATCCCGGGCGTCACGATTACTCTCTAGATGAGATTGATGTGACCGTCACGTGAGTTGACGTGTAGTTCTGGGCCGAGGCTCACTCGCTATTTAGCTTGTGGTCTCGGCCCAGCCTGTTGAGCAGCCGAAGGCAGAGTTTTGTCCCCGGCCCCCGGTGAACATGAGTAAACAGAAGGGCATACGTGTCAATGTCGGTCAACGCAATGAAGAAGTCGATACTCACGGGGGCGGTCGTCGCAGTGGGAATCCTTGTCGCACCGGCGACGGCCTTGCCGCAGTGGACGCCAGCCGGGGTGCAGCAGGCGGCGGGGGCACTCTCGTGCACCTGGGTGGCAAACGGTTTCACGACGTTGGGATCACAGGCCAGTTCGACGACGAGCTCAGCATGCTGAGCTAAACCGAGTCTGCGCACTCACTCTGCCGAGAACGACTCCGGCGGACCAACGGGCTGGGTTCATCAACCACAAGGACAATATGGGTATGGCACGACAGAGACGTTCGATCATATGCACCATTGCA
>JADMKN010000087.1 GCA_015478825.1 Patulibacter sp.
CGCCGGGCGACCAGCGCGCGGTGGGCGTCGGCCGCGTGCTCCAGCGGCCAGCGTCCGCCGACCACCACCCGCACCTCGCCGCGCGCTGCCCGCTCGAACAGGTCCAGCAGCGGCCGGCGGAAGCGGCGCTCCGGGTCGTCGAGGCTGTGGAACAGCCAGAACCCGATCACCGAGCGCGAGTGGCGCAGCAGGTGACCCGTGCGGACGTGGTTCTGCTCCTTCGACGCGATCCCGCAGACCACGATCCGGCCGAACGGCGCCAGCGCCCGCAGCGAGGCCTCGAAGACCGGGCCGCCGGACATGTCGATCACCACGTCGACCATCCGTCCGTCGTTGGCGGCGATCAGCCGCTCGGTGAGGTCGTCGGCGGACGAGTCGATCGCGACGTCGGCGCCGAGCGATGTCGCCAGCTCGCGCTTCTCCGGGCTCGACGCGGTCGCGATCACCCGTCCCGCGCCCATCCGGCGCGCGAGCTGGGTGGTCAGCGAGCCGGTGCCGCCCGCCGCGCTGTGCACCACGACCGACTCGCCGCCCTCGAGCCGTCCGCAGGTCCGGTGCAGGTGCCACGCGGTCAGCCCCTGGACCAGCAGGCCGAGCGCCTGGTCGTCGGGCAGCGCGTCGGGGAGCGGGACGCAGAGCGCCTCGGGGACGACCGCGTACTCGGCGTATCCTCCGCCCCCATGGGTCAGCGCGACGACGCGCTCCCCCGTGTCCTCGCGCACGCCGACGATCTCCTGCCCGGGGACCAGCGGCAGGTGCGCGGCCTGGACGTACTTGTTCTCGCGCGTGTGGGTGTCGGCGAAGTTGATCCCGATCGACCGCACCCGCACGAGCACCTGACCGGGACCGGCCTCGGGCCGCCCGATCTGCTCGTAGCGGAGCACGTCGGGTCCCCCGAACTCGTGCTGCCGGATGGCGCGCATGGTGGCTGTGCCCGTCGTCCCGCCCGTCATCCGCGACAGGCTAGATGGTTGATCCACGGATTCGTGGATGGGGGGTGCGTTCACGGCGGATGCGGGGCGCTGCGGGGTGCCGAGAGACAGGCTGATGGCCTGACTGAGGCGCCCGGCGGCGCATCCGCGCCGTCGGGGACGTGCACCGCGCCGCGAGGTCGTGGAATCAAGCATCTGGTCCACGTCCCCGCGCGCTACCGTCGCCGTGTGAGCGCCGACGTCCCGATCCGCACGCCGGACTTGACCGAGCTGCGGGCGTTCGAGGCCGCGGTCCGGCTGCGCAGCATCGGGGCGGCGGCCAAGGAGCTGCAGCTCTCGCAGCCGGCGGTCAGCAAGCGGCTGCGCCAGCTCGAGGCGGTCGTCGGGTTCCGCCTGCTCGAGCGCTCGCCGCGCGGCGTCACGCCGACCGAGGCCGGCGAGCAGTGGCTGTACTCGGTGCAGCGCGTGCTCGACGAGCTGCGCGACCTGGAACGCGCGGCGCTTCAGCTCCGGGGGCGCCCCCGTCCGCTGCGGCTGGCGGCCAGCGCCGTGGCGGCCGAGTCGCTGCTGCCGTCGGTGCTGGGCGCGTTCCACCGGCAGCCCGGCCACGAGCCGGTCGAGCTGATCGTCTGCAATTCGAGCCTGGTCCGTGACCTGATCGCGTCGGGACGCGCCGATGTCGGGATCGCCGCGTCCGGGCCGGGCGAGGACGAGGAGAGCCCGACCCTGGCCGACGACGAGCTGGTCGTCGCGGTGCCCGCAGGCCATCCGTGGCGGGACTTCGCCATCGTCCCGCTCGACGCGCTGACCACCACTCCGCTGATCCTGCGCGAGCCGGGGTCGAACCAGCGCGCGGTGCTCGACGCCCAGCTTGCGGCGATCGACCGCCAGCTCGTCCCGCCGATGCTCGAGGTCAGCTCGACCGCGGCGGCACTCCAGGCGAGCAGCGAGATCGGGGCGCCGGCGATCGTCTCGCGGCTCTCGCTCCCCCCGGGGTCGGGAGTCGAGGTGCGTCCCGTGGAGCGCGCCGTGCTGAGCCGCAGGTTCGTCGTGCTGGTTTCGGGTCGGCGACCGTCAGCGGCGGTCGACCAATTGGTCGAGGCACTCGCCGGATCCTCCGTCTGAGACCGCGATCACACGACGGATATCCCGACCTTTCCGGTCAGCTATCGCAGCTCTTGTCATATAACGAATAGTTATGACGTAGGTGGCCTTTTCGGCCTAGTGCGGTCCGCGGCGCAGTCGTATGGTGGAGGCGCGTCGGGGATTCCGGCGCCGCCGCGGATCGGCTCCCCCACGAACCCCGTGACGTTCCCTCACCGGCTGCCGGGCGTGGATTCCACGGCCCGCGACGGTCGACGACCCCGGGAGTCTCACTGTGGACGTCATCGAGCTCGCGCGCTGGCAGTTCGCCTTCACGACGCTCTTCCACTTCATCTTCGTCCCGCTGACGATCGGCCTATCGGCCTTCGTCGCGACGATGCAGACGAAGTGGGTCCGGACCGGCGACGAGCAGTACCTGCGGATGACGCAGTTCTGGGGCAAGCTGCTGCTGGTCAACTTCGCGATCGGGATCGCCACCGGGCTGGTCCAGGAGTTCCAGTTCGGCATGGCGTGGAGCGCCTACTCGCGCTACGTCGGCGACGTCTTCGGCGCGCCGCTGGCGATCGAGGGCCTGGGCGCGTTCTTCCTCGAGTCGACGTTCCTCGGAATCTGGATCTTCGGCTGGAACCGACTGCCGAAGAAGCTCCACCTGGCGAGCATCTGGCTGGTCTTCATCGGCACCAACCTGTCGGCGTACTTCATCCTCGCCGCCAACGCGTGGATGCAGAGCCCGGTCGGCTACGAGATCGATCCGGCCACGGGCAACGCCGTGCTGACCTCGATCTGGGCGCTGCTGAGCAACCCGATCGCGATCTACGCCTACCTGCACACGATCCCCGCCGCCCTGACCAGCGCCGCCGCGCTGATCGTCGGAATCTCGGTCTGGCACCTCGGCCGCAGGCGGGGCCACGAGACGGACTTCTTCCGCCGCTCAGCCCGCTGGGGCCTGCGCGGGATGCTCGTCTTCGCGCTCGCGACGATCACCGTCGGGCACTTCTTCGGCCAGACGATCGCCGAGAAGCAGCCGATGAAGATGGCCGCCGCCGAGGCGCTCTACGAGAGTCGCAACGGCGCCCCGCTGTCGCTGATGGCGATCGCCCCGTTCGAGAAGAAGCCGGAGCGGCTGAGCTTCAGCCTGGAGATCCCGAAGCTCTACAGCTTCATGGAGACCAACGACTTCAACGGGCACGTCGAGGGGATCAACGACCTGCAGGAGAAGTATCGGGAGCAGTACGCCCAGTACGAGATCGACCGCGGGCGCGATCCCGAGGCAGCGGAGTACTACCCGATCGTTGGCCTGACCTACTGGAGCTTCCGGACCATGGTCGGCGCCGGCGTGCTGATGGCGCTGTTCGCCGCGGTCGGTCTGCTGATCGAGCGCCGGGTCCCCGGCGGGGTCGCCGCGATGTCGCGCCGCCGCTGGTTCCGCTGGCTCGGACTCGGCGCGCTGGTCGGCGGGTTCCTCGCGCAGGCCGCCGGCTGGATCTTCACCGAGATCGGCCGTCAGCCGTGGGCGGTCACCGGGCTGCTGAAGACCGAGGACGCGATCTCGCAGCTCGGCGCGTCGACGGTCGCGATCTCGCTGAGCGTGTTCATCGTGCTCTACCTGGTGATCGGGTCGATCGAGTTCTGGCTCTTCCGCAAGCTCGCAATCAACGGCCCCGACCCGCTGCCGGACCCGGATGACGACGACGAGTCGCCGGTCAAGCCTCCCCTCCCGTCCCTCGCCTACTAAGGAACCTCGTCATGGATCTCGCCACCGTCTGGTTCCTGCTGATCGCCTTCTTCTGGGCCGGCTACCTGGTCCTCGAGGGCTTCGACTTCGGCGTCGGCATGCTGCTGCCGTTCACCGCCAAGAACGCCGACGAGCGCGGGCAGGCGATCCGCACCTTCGGCCCCGTCTGGGACGCCAACGAGGTCTGGCTGATCGTCGCCGGGGCCTCGATGTTCGCCGCCTTCCCCTACTGGTACGCCGCGATGTTCTCGGCGATGTACCTGCCGCTGACGCTGTTGCTGGTCGCGCTGATCGTCCGCGTGCTGGCGATCGAGTGGCGGGTCAAGCTCGACGACGCGCGCTGGAAGCGCCGCTGCGACATCACCTTGGTGATCTCGTCGTACGTCGCGCCGTTCGCGGTCGCGCTGGCGTTGACCAACGTCGTCCGCGGGATCCCGCTCGACGCCGACTCGAACTTCAGCGGCACGCTGCTGGACCTCTTCAACCCCTACGCGCTCACCGGGGCGCTCGCCGTCCTGGCCGTCTACGCCTTGCACGGCGCGACCTTCCTCGGCCTGCGCAGCACCGGCGCCGTACGGGACCGGGCGCAGCGGATCGCGATCCGGATCTGGCCGGTCGCCACCGTGCTGGGCGGCGGCTTCGGGATCTGGACGCTGGCGGGGACCGGCGGCTACGACGCGGGCGTCTCGCCGGTCGCCGTCGGCGCGCTGGCGGTCGCCGCCGGAGCGTTGCTCGTGGCGGGGGCCGCCGTCGTCCGCCGCCGCGAGGCGATCGCCTTCGGGGCCACCGTGGTCACGATCCTCGGCGTCGGCGTGCTGCTGTTCGCCCAGCTCTGGCCCAACGTGCTGCCGTCGACCGACGTCGCCGCCGGGACGGTCTCGGTGGCCAACGGCTCGTCGTCGCCCTACACGCTGCAGGTGATGACCTGGGTCGCGGTAACCATCGTCCCGCTCGTCCTGCTCTACCAGGGCTGGAGCTACTGGGTCTTCCGTCACCGGGTCCAGGCGGACGGCTTCGAGAAGGCGAAGTCGCCGCTCCAGGCGCTGGAGCAGCGGCGGGCGGCCGAGGACTAGATGGGTCCCCCGCGCCGCGATCTGCTGGACGCCGTTCCGGGCCTGCGCCGCCAGCTGCGCGGCGCCGTCGTGCTCGGCGTCGG
>JADMKN010000088.1 GCA_015478825.1 Patulibacter sp.
AATTCTCGTCCTTCGACGCCCCGTCCTTTAACTCATCGGTGGATCCAGGCTGAGCCGGCGGTCCCGGCCCCGCCCTCGCGCTACCCGGCCCGGCCCCGCCCGCGCCCTGCCCGGCCCCGCCCTCGCGCTACCCGGCCCCGCCCTCGCGCTACCCGGTCCGGTCGACCCTCGCGCTACCGGTCCCTGTCGGTCCCGACGCCGCGCCATCCGGGGCCGGGGGCACGGGTCCCGCGATGCGCACGCGACGGGCATGGCCCGGCCGGCCGAGCGGACGGCTGGACGCCGGTCGGACCGGTAGCGTCATCTCGTCCGTGCAGTATCCGATCGACGACCTGACCCCCTCCGAATCGGCGCGCCTGGCGCCGCACGTGACGCACCCCACGCGGCCCGTGTTCGGGCTGGTGAACCTGCCGGAGACGGTCAAGGGCGCGCTCTTCGCCCGCTACAGCCGCTACCCCGGCACGCTACGGCGACTGTTCCTCGACGAGTTCGCGGACTCGCTGCCCGGCGGCTCCGCCACCGCGGTTGACGGGGGACCTCGCGCCCCCGCCCCCGCCCCCGCCGGCACCGCGCCCGCCGGCACCGCGCCCGCCGGCACCGCGCCCGCCGGCACCGCCCCCGCCGCCTACGACAACGCCGAGGGCACCCGCGCGGCCGAGCTCTACGACCGGATCTTCCTGGGCTTCGGCGACGACTCGGTGGCCCAGCTCGGCGGTCTGCACATCGCCACCGAGTGGACGTCGAACGTCCTGACCAAGATCCTCCAGCGGCCGAGGATCGGCGCCTACCTGGAGCAGTCGACCCGCTACATCGCCTACGACACGCCCGTCACGGCGAGCGCCTGGCTGAGCGAGGACGGCACGGCGCCGAGCGCCGGCGACCCGGCCGGCGGCTACCGCTACTACCGCGACCCCGAGATGGGTCCCGGGTACACCGCCGCGATGGACGAGGTCTTCCGGATCTACTCCGCCCTGCTGCCGCGGGTCACCGCCTGGTGCGCCGACGCCTACCCGGCCCCGGACGGGACGCCGCCCGCCGCCCACGCCCGCGCGACGAAGGCCAAGGCGCTCGACCTGATCCGCGGCCTGCTGCCGGCGTCGACGCTCAGCCACGTCGGGATCTACGCGTCCGGCCAGACCTACGAGCAGCTCATCCTCCACCTGTTGGCGCACCCGCTGCCCGAGGCCCGTCGCTACGGCCGCTGGATCCTCGACGCCGTGCAGGCCGTGACGCCGAGCTTCGTGACCCGGGTCGAGCGGCCCGACCGCGGTGGACGCTGGGTCGAGTACCTGCAGCAGCGCGAGGCCGCCGCCGACCGCTGGGCCGCGCGACTCGGCCTGGACCAGGCGTCGGACGCGGCCCGTACCGCCGACGAGGCCGCGTCGAGCGTGCGGCTGGTGCACGTCGACGGCGACGAGGACGACCTCCTGGCGGGGCTGATCTACGAGTCGACCGCGGTCGGCGAGGACGCCGCGCGCCGCGCGGTCGAGCGCCTGTCGGCCGACGAGCGGGGCCGGATGCTGGCCGATCTGGTCGGCGAGCGCGAGAACCGTCGCCACCGCCCGGGCCGGGGACTGGAGCGGCTGCGCTACCGGTTCGAGGTGGTCAGCGACTACGGCGCGTTCCGCGATCTGCAGCGCCACCGGATGCTGACGATCCAGTGGCAGGCGCTGACGCCGGAGCTCGGCGCCGAGGTGCCGGACGAGGTCGAGCAGGCTGGTGGTGGCGACGACTACCGCCGCGCGCTGGAGCGCTCCGCCGACGCGTGGGCCGCGCTGCGCGACGCCGGCCGGCCGAAGCAGGCCGCTTACGCGGTCTCGCTCGGCTACCGGATCCGGTACACGATGGACCTCAACGCGCGGGCCGCGATGCAGCTGATCGAGCTGCGGTCCGGTCGCGAGGGCCACCCGTCCTACCGCGCCGTCGCGCACGAGATGCACCGGCTGATCGGCGAGGTCCACCCGACGGTCGCCGCCGCGATGCGCCACGTCGACGCGTCGGTCGAGCCGCGGCTGGAGCGGATCCTCAGCGAGATGCGGCACGAGGGACGCGCCGCCGCGTCCTGAGCGCGCCGTGATGGTTCGCGGGCCCGGCGCCGCCGCGTCCTGATCGTCGCGGGTCGTTCCGCCGAGCCGCCCGGGACGGCACGCGCTCCGTCCGCCGCGGTCCGTCCTCGGCGCCGAGAGCGGCGGCCTACCCGCACCCGTGCTGGACGATCAGGTCGGCCAGCGCCTGCCGCGCGTCGTCGAGCTGGGCCTGGCTGACCGTGGTCTGGAACATCGCGTGGTCGAGGTCGCCGAAGAGCCCCTCGGCGACGGCCATCGCCTCGCTGCGGCGCCCGCAGGCCTCCAGGAGCTGCAGGTACTCGTGGTCCTCGCGACCCTCGCGGATCCGCTTCAACCGGATCGACTCGAACGGCATGTCCTCGACGGTGGCGCCGCCCGGACCGCTGACCTCGACGTGGCCAGGGTAGAAGAGCAGCCCGTCGCCGTTGGTGCCGAAGGTCTCGATGCCGTGCTGGAAATCGGGGCCCTTGGCGAAGCCCGACGCGACGTCGAAGTAGCTCTCGCCCGCGACGTCGTACATGAACGCCAGCCATCCCATCGCCGAGGCCTGGGATCCCGGTTGGTCGATCGAATAGGACGGCCAGCCGTCGTGCTCGGGGTCGGCGATCGCGACGGGGTCGGTCTGCCCGCCGTCGCACCCGCCGCTGGTGCAGGCGAGGTAGAGCCAGAGGCTCGTGCCGGCGTGGCCCAGGAACGGGTCGTAGAGGTTCCGCGTGCTGCCGCCGGCGCGGGTCACCAGGGACGGGACGTCGGGGGCGAGGACCTCGACGGCCGAGTCGTCGAGGTTCGGCGGGTCGACGACCTGCCCCGGGTACAGCCCCGGGTCGTCGATCGGCGTGGTGATCTTCACCGGGACGCCGGGCCACCCGGTCCGCGCGGCCGTGCGGAGATCCTCACAGGGGGCGTGCGGCGAGGAGGGACCGCTGATCCGGTACGCCCAGGGGGTCTGGTGCATCGTGCCCGCGTAGGCCGGCTCGTCGCACACCCACGGAACGAATCGGTCCGCGGCGCCGGGAGCGTGGGTGGTGAGGAACGTCTTCCAGTCGGCCGTGCAGTTACGTCCGGCGCCCGGGTCGAGGATGCACAACCACTGGGTCGTGAGCGCCGTGAGTTGCGCGCCGGGCAGCGTGCCCTGCCCGGCGGTGCCGTCCAACAGCGGGGTCACGTACGTGTCGAAGGCCGCCGCCTCGGTCGTCGGCGCGCCGGGCCGGGCGGGGCTCGGCGTCACCGTCGAGGTCGACGGGGCCCGCATCTGGGGCGTCAGGTACGGGTTGGCGATCGTGATCCGGTTGCGCAGGCCGAGCCGCGCGAAACGGTTGAAGAGCCGCCAGGCCCCTTCCTTCTGCGGATCGCAGCCGCTGCCGTCCGGCTTGGCGAGATCGGTGTACCCGCCGTCGTAGCCCGGGCGGACGGCGCAGACCTCCCACGGATTGAGCATGAAGATGCTGCGCAGCGACGACGTCGAGGGCAGGGCGAATGGCCGCACGGTGAGCTCCACCGGCACGTCCACCAGCGTCGGGTTGGCGCCGGCGCGGGTCAGGCGCAGGGCGCCGCTGTACGTCCCGGCGACCGCATCGTCCGGAACCGCGACGTCGATCCAGATCGCGCCGGCGTCGTGCGCGGCGAGCACGATCGGGAACGCGCCGCCGTCGCCGCCGAGCAACGGATCGCGGTCCGGGACCAGGGCGTCGGGCCACCGACCGGTCGCGCCCTCGCCGTCGGTCGGGGTGACGACCTCGTACGAGCCCTGTCGGGACAGGGTGACGGCGGACGCCGGGATGGTGGCGCTGCCGGGCCCGTCGAGGTCGCCGGTGATCGCCGCGGAGATCGACATCGGGACGCCGGTGGTCCGCAGATCGACCTGGAACGACGCGGTCTCGTTCTTGGCTGCCACGAGCTCGGCGTCCGGGGTCCCACCCGCGGGCGACGGCAGGTCGGGACGCAGGGTCTCGGACGACCCGAAGACGGAGGCGATCGGCGTGGCGGTCAGGGTGATCGCGTCGACGTAGAACGTCTCCCCGGTCGTCACGTCGCCCTGGCGGGAGACGTACACGTCGATCGCGTTGCCGGGGTCCTTCGCGACGTAGTCGGCGGTCAGCCGCCGGTAGCGCTCGTCGGTGAGCGTGACGGGGGACGACTGGGCCCGGCCGACCTCGTCGCCGTCCCCATCGGTCTCGCGGACGATCAGCACGGTCACCTTCGGCGGGGCGCCTCCCGCCGGCGGGGCTCCGGCCTTCGCCCAGGCACTCGCGGAGTACGTATGGCCGCCCTCGGCCGAGGCGACGGTGGCCGTGTCGTCGTCGACGGAGAAGGCGTCGTAGGTTCGCGTGGCGTCGGCGACGACCCGGCCGACCGTCGTGCCGTGCGGAGCATCGTCCTGACCGGTGAGCTGCGTGACGTGGCCCTGGAACGAGATCCAGTTGGTGACGCCGTCGGCGAAGCTGGGGTTGGGGGTCAGGTTGCCACTGGGAATCGTGGCGGGAGCGGACCGGGTCAGGGTGACGGCGTCGACGAGGAACGATTCGCCGGATGTCGCCCCGCCGATGCGCGCGACGTAGACGTCGATGCGGTTGCCGGTGGCCTGGGCAGCGGCGGACACGCTGATCCGTTGGAATCGGTCCTTGGTGAGCGTGATCGAGGCGCGCTGCTCCTGCACGGTCGCGGTTCCGTCGGCGGTGGTCTCGCGGACGATGACCTGCGCGGTCTTGCCGTCACTGGAGGACGTCCCCCGCACCCAGGCCGAGCCGTGGTAGACGTGGGCGCCGGCTGCGACGGGAACGGGGTCCGCGTCGTCGTCGATCGAATACGACCCGCCGGTGGTCGGCTCCGCGGTCACCCGCGTGATCTGCGTGCCGTCCGGCGCGTCACCGTCGGCCGGGGTGACGGCGGTGATCGACGAGTGGTATCCCATCCAGTTGCCCGTTCCGCTCTCGAACGACGGATTGGCGGTGAGATTGTCGCCGGGGATGCTGGCCAGCGGGGGAGCGACCAGCGTGATCGCGTCCGCGTAGAAGTACTCGCTCGGGGCTACGTCCCCTTGACGCGCGAGATAGACGTCCAGGCGGTCCCCGGAATGCGTGGCGACGCACGACACGGTGACCTGCTGGTAGGTCGCCCCGAGCGGAACCGGCGCCGATTGCGCGCACCTACTCGTCGAATCGTCGGCGAACCGTTGCCGGACGATCAACGTGACGTCCTTCCCGATCGAGCTGGGAGAGCCCGCTTGGACGTAGGCGCTTGCCGTGTAGGTGCGACCGCCGCTCGCGCTCGAAACCGTGTCGGCGTCGTCGTCGATCGTGTAGCCGTCGACGCCGGGATCAGCGGTGACCCGAGCGACCGCCATGCCGTCCGGAGCGTCGAGCCGCGGCGCCACGCGGCTGACCGTCCCGTTGTAGGAGCTCCAACCGGCGCTGTCGACCTCGAAGGACGGGTTCCCGGTGAGGTTGCCCGGCGGGATCGCGGCGGACGCGGCGGGCGCCGACAGGGCCAGCGCGGCCAGGGTCAACACCGTGCCGACGATGCCCCGCATGGCGCGGACCACGCCGTTCCCACCGACGTTGGTCGCAAGGTGCAACGGCACCAGGCCGAGGCTGCGCGGGGCGGCTCTACGGCCGGCGTTTGGCGTATGCATGAGCCGCCCGAAGGTAGCAGGGCGCCGCCGCGGTTCGCTACCGGTCGCGATCGGTGCGACGCGTCGCCTGGGCGCTCGACCGGCTCGCCTCCCCCGATCGTCGCCCGCCGGCTCATCCCCCCGATCCTCCGGCCGACGGATGGCGGCACGCGCCGGGTCCCCGGGATGATCCAGAGCATCTTGGCGGAGGTGCCTCAGCGCGCCATGCAGGCCCCGTACCGCCCCGCGCAGCCGCACCGCTCCCGACAAGCCGCGAGAACCACATGACGACGATCCACTCGCCCCAGGACCTGGCCTCGGATACCGCGGCCGCCGAACGCTACGCCCGCGAGCAGGTGTTCCACGACCACACGTTCGGCGAGGACGCGCGGGCCGGGGTCGGCAAGTTCTACAGCGCGACGGCTCGCTCCTACGACCAATACGCCGCCGCCGTTCGCCGCGCGCCCGTCGGCGCCGCGATCCTCGAGTACGGCTGTGGACCCGGGAGCCTCGCGTTCGACCTCGGTCGCGCGGGCTACGACGTGACGGGCATCGACATCTCGCCGGTGGCGATCGAGCAAGCGACGCAGCGGGCGGCGGACGAGGGACTGAGCGAGCGCGTCCGGTTCGTCGTCATGAACGCCGAGGCCATGACGCTCGATGACGACTCGTTCGACGTGGTCTGTGGCAGCGGCATCATTCACCACCTGGACATCGATCGGGCGCTCTCGGAGATCTCCCGGGTGCTGCGCCCCGGCGGTCGTGCCGTCTTCGTCGAGCCGCTCGCGCACAATCCGGGCCTCCGGGCCTTCCGCGCGTTGACGCCGAAGCTCCGCACGCCCGACGAGCATCCGCTGACGATGTCCGACCTCGACGACTTCCAGCGTCGTTTCCCGGGGGCGACGGTGTCGTTCCACGCGCTCTTCACGCTGGGGGCCATGGCCGCGTACGGGCGCCGCGCGTTCCCGGCCGTGCTCGCGCGGCTCGAATCGCTCGACGACGCCACCTTCCGCCGTCTTCCCTGGCTGCGCCGCTGGGCCTGGATGACCGTGCTCGAGGGCCGCGTCGGCCCGTAGCCCGCGCCGAACCGGGGGCCCGCGCCAGGCCATGGTCACGCAGGAGTCTCAGGGCACAGCATCGGACATTGCCGTGCCCGCGTCGGGGCGAGGGTCCACCACCACATCACCATCAGGCCGCGCCCCGGTCGTCGCGTGGCCCCGAACCCGCGAGCAGGGCGCCCGCTGGTGCGTCGGGCTGCTGGTAGCGATGGCCTGGGTCCTCGGCCACTTCGACGGTGGCTTCGGAGCGACCGCGTGGGGGCCGGCGGGCATCGTTGCGGTCTGGCTCGCGGTCGCCGTCTGGGCGTTCGCCCGTCCTCAGCGCGTGCCGCGGCTCGTCGCCGTGGCGCTGGTCGCCTACGGCGCGCTCGCGCTCTGGACCTTGGCCTCGGTGCTCTGGGCGGCCACACCGCAGCGCGCGCTGGAGGCGGCGGGCCGGACCGGGCTCTACGGCGCGGTGCTCGCGGTGGCGCTCGTGCCGCGCTGGCCGCGCGCGTCCCTGCGGCGGCTGCTGGTGCTGGTCGCCGCGGGCGGCGTGACGCTGGCCGCGGTCACGTTCCTCCGGGTCGTCGCGTCGGACGATCCGTCGTCGTTCTTCATCGACGGCCGTTTGATCGCGCCCGCTGGCTACGTCAACGCGGCGGCCGGCCTGTGGGTGATCGCGTTGCCGGTCCTCGTCGGCCTGGCGGCCGGCGGCGTCCGCAGTCCGCTCGGGCGCGGCGCCGCGCTGGTCGGCGCCGGGCTGGTGCTCGAGCTCTCGTTGCTGTCGCAGAGCCGCGGCGCGCTGATCGCGATGGCGGCGGCTCTGGTGGTGGTCGTCGTCCTGTCGCCGGACCGCGGTGGCATCGTGCTGGCCGCCGTTGCGGTGATCGCCGCCGCCGTGCTGAGCGCGCCGTCGATCGTCGACGTGCGGGGCGCGCCGGACGTCGCCGTCCTGGCCGAGCGCATCGACCACGCCGCCGGCCGCGTCCTGCTGACGCTCGTGGGGCTGGCGGTCGCCGCAGCCGCATGGCAGCTGCTGCTGCGCGCGATGCCATCGAGCGCGCGGCGGGCGATCGGTGGCCGGTGGCCGGGGGTCGTCGTGTCCGTGGTCCCCGCGGTGATCGCCGTCGTCGCGGCGCTGGTCGTGGTCGGCAACCCGATCTCGTGGGCGGGAGAGCGCGTCGACCAGGCGCTGCACGCCGACTACGCGACCGTCGCTCCGACCGGCGATCGACTGACCGGGTCGCTGGCGTCCGGACGCGGCGACATGTACCGGGTGGCCGTGGACGCCTGGCGCGACCGTCCGCTGCGCGGCATCGGCGCCGAGGACTTCCAGCCGGCGTACTTCCAGGGTCGCAGCTCGCTGGTCGCGGCTCGCTACGTGCACAGCCTCCCGCTCGGGATCCTCGTCGGCCTCGGCGTCGTGGGGTTCGGCTTGGCGCTGGCGGCGTTGGCCGCCCTGCTGGCGGCGGCCACCCGGGCCTTGCGTCGTGTCGCGCCCGCCACGCGGACGCTCACCGCCGTCGCGGTGGCCGGTTTCGCCGGCTGGTTCGTTCAGAGCGCCTGGGACTGGACGTGGGAGTTCCCGGCGCTGACGATGCTCGCGCTGGTGCTTCTGGCGGTTGCCGTGCGCTCCACGGACGAGGCCGGAACGCCGCCGTCGGCCGAGCTCCTCCGGGTGCGGGAGCTGGCCCGGCAGCACGGGGTCGAGATCCCGGACGACGACGGTGCGTCGCCGCGGATCCTGCCGCGGACCGTGCCCAGCAAGCTGCTGGCGACGGCGGGCGTCGCCGGGGCGATGGTGGCCAGCGTCGGCTTCGCATCGGTGGGACTGGCCACCCACTACTTCGAGCGTGCGACGGCGCGGGCCGCAAGCCAGCCGGAGCAGTCGATCCGTGACTTCGACCGGGCGGCGCGGCTGAACCCGCTCGACGGCGACGCCACGCTCAGCCGGGCGATCGTCGTCCGGCGTCTCGGAGACTTCGGGGGGTGGCGCTGGGACCTGAACCGGACGATCGAGCGCTCCCCGAAGGACTGGCTCGCCCACCTGCAGCTCGGCATCGCGGACGCGATGGCCGGCGACCGCGAGGCGGCGATCACGCAGGTGCGGCGTGCGCGCGCGCTGAACCCCCGCCAGGGCGTGATCCAGGAGGTGCTGGACGACCTGCGCGAGGGCAGGGCGGTCGATCCCGCCGACGTGGAGGCGCAGCTTGCCGCCCGTCACGCGCAGCTGGTGAAGTCGACCGCCGGCCGCTGAGGCTCCCGGCCACGGTGGGCCGGGAGCGCGGTCCGCCTCAGCGCCGCCGCACGGCTCGCCCGGGACGCACGCTCAGGTCCAGCGTCCGCCGGCCGACGTTGCGCGCCGCATCGCGGCCCTCGGTCCGAATCCGCAGCCGCAGGGGCTTGCGCTGGCGCAGCCGCTGGCGCTGTGCGCTGGTCAACCGCACGGTGATCGTCCGGCTGAGCCGCTTCTTGGTCAGGCTCAGGGTGCGGGTCACGGTGCGTCCCTGCTGCACCCGGATGCGCAGTCGCAGACGCGCGGGCTCGTCGGCCCCGACGCGGAGCTTCAGCCGCTGCGTGCGTCGGCTGGGCCGGCCGACGACGACGCGGACCTTCGGGGCCCCGACGTCGCGGACGACCGGGCCGGGAGGAGGGGCGCCACCGCCGGGCGGGCGCGTCGGCGGACCCGGGGGAACGACGGGCGGACCCGGGGGGACGACGGGTGGACCGGGCGGAACGACGGGCGGACCCGGCACCACGTCGACCGGTGCGGTTGGGGTGCTGGGGGTGGTCGGCGTCGTCGGGGTGGGCGGCTCGGGCGGGTCCGGCACGACGATCGGCGCGTTGGGAGCGTCGTCGCGGATCTGGACCCAGTGGGCGACCGCCGGGGTGCCGGCGGCGTCGATTGCGAAGAGCATGTACCAGCCCGGCGGCGCCAGGTCCGCGCCCGCCGGCGCCTCCAGGTTGACGCCCTTCCCGGGCACCCGGTCGACGACCTTCAGTTCCGCGAACTTGCGGTTCATGTCGACGGCATGCGTGACGGCTGCCGGCGCGACGAGCGTCACGCGCTCGATCGGTCGCCCGGCGACCTCGGCGACCTGGACACCGAACGTGTCGCCCCAGCGCACGGCCGACGGACCGCCCTTCACCACCGGCCGCGGCGCCCGCGCGTTGCCGTCGAACAGGTACGCCGGCTCGTAGATCTCGCCGTGGTCCTGCACCTCCGAGTACTCCATGGCGGGCACGTCGTCCAGGCCCCAGTAGTCGTCGCCCGCCGAGAGCACCCGTCCGTCGGGGAGCAAGACCGCCGTCGAGTGGTAGCTGCGCCACTTCTGCGAAGGCGGCCCGATCCGCCAGGACGTCATGCCCGGATCCCAGAGTGCGACCGATTTGAGCTCCTGCTTGCCGGCGGTGGCGTTGTTGCCCTCCGGGCCGCCGACCTGACCGCTCTCCGGGCGGGCGGCGCGCTGGAACCCCGCCCCGCCGCCGAAGTAGGCGAAGCCGCCCGTCGGCAGTTGGACCAGATTGCCGTTGGAGCGCCCCTGATCGAGGTTCGGCGGATCGCCGGGCTGGCCGGTCTTCCACCCTGGTTGGTCCTCGGCGACGTCGATCGTCTCGACCACGTCGGTGGCGTGCTCCAAGCCGGTAGCGGGATCGTGGTCCTCGCCGCGATACCCGCCGAGCAGCATGAGTCGGGACGATCCCTGCCCGGGGCCCGCCGGCAGCAGCGCGGCGCTGGAGCCGATCCGGTACCGGGAGCTGGAGCCGAGCTCGCGCCAGGCCGGCCCGTTGCGCGCCGGGCCGCTGGTCTGTCCCGGCTCGACGGCCATGCCGAGCTTCGCCGGATCGAGCAGCGACGAGTCGTTCTGACCGGGACCCGCCAGCAGGACGTTACCGCCCGGCACCACCTGCATATGGGGGTAGAAGCCGTCCGTCTGGTGGAATCCGGCCGGCACGGTCTCCAGCGTGCCGCGGCCACCGCGGTCGGGGTGCGGGGTGAAGATCTCCATCGTGTCGTTGTCGACCCCCTCGCCGTGCTCGTCGTAGCCCGAGGTGATCGCGATCCGGCCGTCGGGCAGCTCGACCTGCGTCGGATACCAGCGGCCGTGCTCCATCTCCGGCTGGACCTGCCACTGCTCGGTCCACGGGTCGAACGAATAGGTCCCGCGCCAGCCGGCGAATTCCGTGTTCCAGGTCTCGGACCCGTCGTCGTGGACGGTCCTGACGGTCCACGGCGAGAAGCGGTTGCCGCCGGCGATGAACAGCTCGCCACTGGCCAGCAGCGACTGGCCCGAGCAGAACAGGGGCGCGGGCCCGTACTCGTCCTCGATCCCGTCGCTGTCGCGGTCGAAGAACACCTCGGGTGGCGTGTGCTCGACCGACTCGCCGGTCGCGGGATCCCAGACGTAGAAGATTCCGGCGTTGTCGCGCCCGCCGTTGGGCATGGTGCCGACGGCGCCACGGCCCCAGTAGGCCACCTTGCCGGTCGGCAGCACGACCGTGTTGATCGCCCACGTCGGCATACCGACCATCGTCGTCTTCCAGCGACCGACCTGGTCGGCGCTGGCGGTGGCGCCTCCGGCGCGCATCGCGGCCCGGCGGGCCTTCGCCTTCTCCCGCCGCTTGGCCGCCGGCGACATGCGCGCCCAGCGGCGCAGCCCCTGGCGCTGCGCGGCGTGCTCGGCCGCGTGCTGGGGGCCGAGGGTCCGGATCTCCTCGCGTCGAAGGCGGTCCTCGTCTGCCTGCTGGTGCGCGGCGCCACCGTGCGCGGCACCGCCGTGGGCCGTCGCCACGGACGGCGCGACCAGGCCGATTGCTGCGGCCGGAACGGCCAGGGCAATCACCGAGGTGGCCAGCATCGTGGACGTCCACGGTGGGCGGTTGGCTCGACTGATCTTCCGCATCGGTCCAATGCTTCTCGATCCGTGTGTACGTCAGCCATCCCCCTGCCGGTGGATCGTGGGGTGGAGCCGGCCGCCTGCCTGGCCGACGTATGCTGCGTCGTGATGGCGAGCGGACCGGCGACCAGGCCCACCGAGTCGTCGGGGACCTTGGGCGACGCCCCGGTGCGCGTCGGCTACCTGATGTCGCGGTTCCCGCTGCTGACCGAGACGTTCATCCTGCGCGAGATGGATGCGGTCGCGGCCCAGCCGGGAGTCGACATCACCGTGATGTCGCTCTTCCCGACCTCGGACGGCACCGTCCACGACGAGGCGCGGCCGTGGATCCCGCGGCTCTACCGACCATCGACGACGGCGGCGGTCCGCAGCGTGCTGCGCTGGGCCCGGCGGCGACCGGTGCGGACGGCGGCGATCTGGGGGCGGGTCGTGCTCGACCATCGCGCGAGCCTGCCGTCCCTGGCCAAGGCGATGACCACGACGGCGCTGGCGTTCGCGCAGGCGGAGCACGTCGTCGCCCGCGGCGTCGAGCACGTGCACGCGCACTTCGCGTCGTGGCCCGCGTCGGCGGCGTGGACGATCCACCGGCTGACCGGCGTCCCGTACAGCACCACGGCGCACGCCCACGACGTCTTCGTGGACCAGGCCGGCCTGCGGACGCGGCTGCGGTCCGCGGCGTTCGTGGTCGCGATCTCGCGCTACCACCAGATGTTCCTGCTGCACTTCGGGGCGCGGGCGGAGCGGACGCGGCTGGCGCCGCTCGGGCTCGATCTCGAGCGCTACGCGTTCCGCGCGCGGTCGATCCCCGCGGTGGGGCCGGTCGACGTCCTCTTCGTCTCCAGCCTGCGGCCGTACAAGGGCCACCGTTACCTGCTCGAGGCGCTGGCCGCCGACGAGCGCCTGGCGCGGCTGCGGGTCGAGATCGTCGGTCAGGGGCCGCTGGGCGACGAGATCGAGCGGCAGGCCGTCGCGCTCGGCGTGCGCGACCAGGTCGTGCTCGCCGGTCCGCGGACGCAGGCGCAGGTGCTCGAGCGGCTGGCAAATGCGCACGTCCTCGTCCAGCCGTCGATCGTCGAGGACGACGGCCACACCGAGGGGCTGCCGACGACGCTGGTCGAGGCCGCCGCCTCGGGCGTGACGATGGTCGCCAGCCGGGTCACCGGCGTCCCGGACCTGGTGCGCGAGGGCGAGACGGGGTTCCTCGCCGACCCGGCCGACGCCCGGAGCCTGGCCGACGCGCTGGTGCGCGCCCTGGAGCACCCCGACCCGCCGGCGTTGCAAGCCCAGGCCCGCGAGCACGTCGAGCGCTGGCACGACCAGCGTCGGGTCGCGCCGACGCTGGCGGCGTGGTTCCGGGCCTCGGCGCGCGCCGAGGCCGAGCGCCGCGGCGTCGCTTGACGCCGTTCCCGCGCGGCCGCCCGGTCCGGCGGGAGAACAGCGTTCAGCTCCGCAGGCGCCGCGGGCCGAACTCCTGGACCAGGCGCGTCAGCGTGCCCGGGGCGAGCAGCCGCAGGCCGGCGAGCGCGCCGAGCACCGTGACCGGGGCGGCGACGATCAGCAGCACGAGTCCCTCGGAGCCGGTCCACGCGACGCGCAACAGCCCGACCGCGACCGCCACGCCGACGCCGGCGACCAGCCCCGGGCGCATCTCGCGGGCGATCGGCAGCAGGGGGATCCCGACCGAGTACCGGCCCCAGATCAGGAAGATCACGACGAACAGCACGGTCGCCCCGACGCCCGCCCAGGCCACGCCGACGATCCCGTGCGAGGACGCGAGCACCATCGCGCCGACCAGCACCGGGACGTTGAGCACGTTGAGTAGCAGCAGCGTGCGCTGACGGCCCATCGCCTTGCCGGCGTCGCCGAGCGGGAAGATCACCGTCGTCATCGTCGCCGTCAGCGCGACCGCCGCCAGCACCGGCGCGGCGGCCGACCAGCGGTCGGAGAACAGCGTCGTCACGATCGGCCCCGCGAGCAGGCTGATCGCGATGCCGACCGGGACCGCGTAGAGCCCGAGCACCCCCATCAGCCGCGCCGTCGCCCAGCTGACCTCGTTGAGCTCGTCGGTGCTGTGGCGGCGACGGCGGGAGAGCGCGGGGAAGGCCACCGTCGAGATCGTCCAGGCGACCTGCGACAGCACGATCTCCGGCAATCGGAAGGCGAGCGTGTAGAGGCCGAGGGCCTCGTCGCCGAGCATCCGCCCGACCACCAACGCGTCGGCGCGCGACGAGATCGCCGCCACGATCTCGAGTCCCGCCGCCGCGCCGCCGTAGCCGATCATGCTGCGCCAGACGTCGGGCCGGTACGTGAGCCGGAGTCGGACCGGGGCCATCGCCCACAGGCAGGCGACCCAGCAGGCGGTGCCGACCAGCGAGCCGACGACCATCGCGGTCGCTCCGAGCCCGGCGCTCGCCAGCGCGATCGAGGTCGCCGCCTGGGCGACGCCCTGGAGGATCTGGGGCCGGACGCGGCGCTGGAAGCTCAGCTCGCGCAGCAGCAGCCCGTCGTAGATGTTGCCGAGGCCGTAGAGCAGCAGGTTCAGGCTCGCCAGCCGGAACAGGTCGGTCGCCTCCGGCACGTGGAAGAACGCGGCGACCAGCGGGGCGACCAGGATGCCGAGCAGCGTCGCGCCGACGGCGATCAGCAGGTTCAGCGTGAACGCGCTGTGGATCCGGTCCGAGACGCCCTCCTCCTGCTCGTAGACCACCGCGGCCTGCATCCCGAGGTCGCTGCTCAGCTGGATCAGCGCGAGGAACGTCACGATCGCCGCGACCGTCCCGAACTCGGACGGCAGCAGCAGGTGCGTCAGGACCAGCAGCGTGACGAAGCCGAGCGCCCGGGTGAGGACGACGCCGACGGTGGCCCAGGCCACCCCCTTGCGCATCAGTCGTCGCTCCGCGCGCGGTGGCGATCGCGGACGTCGCGGGCCACTTCGAGCGCGCGCAGCCGCAGCCGCGGCCGCTGCACCACGCATGAGTGCAGCGTGGTCTCGCCGGTCGCCAGCTCGCGCTTGTACCGGTAGTCGCCGGCCAGGAAGTCGTAGCGCTCGAGCCCGCGGCTGCGGCAGGCGTCCATGAAGACCGCGTGCGCGACCAGCCCGGGACGCAGCCGGTTGTCGTCGTAGTCGGCCACGCCGCTCTGGTAGAAGAGCAGCGTGTCGCCGTCGATCAGCCCGTAGACGCAGGCGACGGTCTCGGACCCGCAGCGGACGCGGACGACCGCCGCCTGCCCGGTGGGCACAAGGTGGGCCACGAGATCGCGGTGGAAGCCGAGGAACCGGGTGGACGCGAACGAGCCCGACTCGCCGGCCGCCGTCCAGCGGCGCTGGTGCAGGACGACGAGCTCGTCGAGGATCGCCAGCGCGCCGGCCGCGTCCTCGGGCCAGTCGATGGTCAGCGCGCCCCGCGCCTCGAACGCCCGCAGGCTGGCGCGCAGCCGGCGGCGCGGTCCGCTGGCGAGCACGCTGGCCAGGTCCGCGTCCGCGGCGGCGGTTCGCAGGTCGTGGTGGCGCGACGGCTGGGCATCGACGCGCAGCCGCCCCCGCCACGTCGCCCGTGCCACGGCCTGGGCGACCGCGGGATCGGTGGATGCCTCGACTACCAGCTCGTCCCAGCCGCGATCGGCGCGCACGACCGCGGCGAGCGCCCGGTGGACGTGCTCCTCGCGGTCGGGAACGGCGAGCACGCGGACGTGCTCGGCGCAGGTCTCCTCGCCGGGCGGCTCGGCGGAGGTCCCGACGTGGAGCTGCCGGATCGTGAACGGCCCGCGTCGCCGTCTCGCGACGGTGAGCAGGGCGACGCCGTCGGGGCCGCCGCGGCCGTCGACGACCACGAACCGGTGCGGGACGACGGCGCCGTAGTGGGCGAGCCATCGATCGATCCACGTCCACGACGCCATCAGCGGTCCGGCGCCGGCGCGCGCCGCGACCGCCGCCCAGGCCGCTGCCGCGGCCTCTCGCTCGGTCTCGTCGAGCACCCGGACGCCGTCCGGGGGAGAAGGGGATCCGGGCCGCCTCACGCGGCGTCCTCGGCGGCCGCCCGGCGACGCTGGACGGCGACGAGCGTACGCAGCGCGCCGCGGCCGACCGCGCCCTGGATCCCGCTGGCGGTCAGGACGAACGACGCGGTCGTCCGCCGGTCGGGCCAGAGCGCGTTGATCATCGGGTTGTCCGGCGCCGCGCACGAGTCGTAGGCGACCGCGTCGGTCGCCTCGTGGAACCAGTCGGCGGCCTCGGTCATGAGCTGCACGCCCGGCGCCCCGTCCTGCAGGTCCTCGTCGTGCGCGAGCTTCAGCGCGTAGGCGCTGTCGCCGGCGACGAGGTTGAAGAGCATCGCGGCGGTGCGGTCCGCGGTCCCCAGCTCGAGCAGCTCGGCGCGCAGCGTCGGGTGGTCCGCCGCCGCGATCGCGCGGAACCAGGCGGCGTGGGCGTCGTCGCTGGCGAGCGCGGTCCCGGAGCGCCCCTTCCAGCCCGCGGCCTCCAGCACGAGGAACCGCTCCACGGCGTCAGCATCGCCTCCGCGGGTCGCCAACCGCGGCTCGTCGCCGAGCACGGTCGCCAGGCGGCGTCGCAGGCGCGCGGCTTCGCGCCGGCGCTTGCCGGACCGGTGGCTGTCGACGTAGTCGTTCTGCGGACGCCGACGCAGCGCCGCCCGCTCCGCCGGGTAGAGCTCTCGGGCGGTCGCCGGACGACGGAGCGCGCGCAGCAGCTCGGCGACCGGACCGTCCGCCCGTACCTGGTCGAGCGCGAGGAACGTCCGACCGCGGCGAGCGGCGAGCGTTCCGAGCGCCTCCGCCGCGTGCTCGGGGGCATCGCCGCAGAGCAGCGGCGTGCCGAGGAACGCGTACGGGTGGAGCCAGCCGACCGTGCACGGCAGCGCGACCCGCCGCCATGCGCGCTCCGACGTCACGAGCGCGCAGGCCAGCCAACGCCGGTCGTCGCGGGCGACCAGCAACCGCACGCGGTCGCCGCCCGGCAGGTGGCGGGCGGCCGGCACGGCGACGCTCGGGTCGAGGAACGGGTTCGGCTCGACGGCCGACGCGGCGAGCTGCTGCCACGCGGCGAGCCGCGCGGCGTCCGGCGCGCGCGGATCGATCTCGTCGACGACGATCGGAAGGTCCATCAGATCACCATCGGATCAGGGTCGGGAACGGGACGAGTGCGGGCGCGAGGCAGTCTTCCACACGACCGTGCGGTCGACCGCGGCTGCCCGGTCGCGCGCAAGATGGCGGGGGCGAAGGCGATCCGTCACGATGGGGCCGTGAGCGCCGTTCCGCCGATCGACAACCGGGCGTCGTTGGGGGCCAAGCGGCGGCTCGCGATCTGGGGCCTGCGCCGGTCCGGGCTGCGACCAGCATTGCTCGGTCGCACGCGCTGGCGCGGCGTGCTCGTGCTCGCGTACCACCGCGTGCTGCCGGCCGCCGAGCCGGGGCGCTACCCCGGGACCTGGAGCGCGACGCCCGAGGGATTCGCCGAGCAGATCGAGCTGCTCGCGACGCACAGCGACGTCGTTCCGCTGTCCGCGGTGCCCCGGCTGCACGATGCCTCCGGCCGACACGTCGCGATCACCTTCGACGACGGCTACCGCGACAACCACCAGTGGGCGCTGCCGGTGCTCCGCGCGTACGACCTGCCGGCGACCGTCTTCGTCGCGAGTGGGCTGGTCGACGGGACGGCGATGCCGTGGTGGGACGAGCTGGCCTGGCTGTACGGCGGATTGGGCGCGGCTGGGACGTCCCGCTGGCCGGAGCTCGAGGACGCCGTGCGCGACTACTGGGCCGCCGCCGACCGGGACGCGGCGCAGGCGCTGATCGCGGAGGTCGCCACGCTGAGCGACCGACCGCGTCTGACGGCGGCCGACGTCCGCGACGAGTGGATGACCTGGGCGATGATCCGCGAGATGCAGGAGGCGGGCGTGGAGATCGGCGCCCACACCGCGACCCATCCGCTGCTCGCCCAACTCGATCCGGAGGCACAGCGGGACGAGATCGCCGGGAACGCCGACCGGATCGCCGAGCAGACCGGGCGCCGGCCGACGGCGCTCGCCTACCCGGTCGGCACCCGGGCCGCCTTCGACGAGCAGACGAAGGCCGCCGCGCGGGCCGCGGGTATCGAAACCGCCTACAGCCTGTACGGCGGCCCGACCACCGCCTCGGCCGACCGCTGGGATCCGTACGACATCCGCCGCGTCGGCATCGAGATCCGCAACGGCCGCGACGACCTGGCGGCCCTGCTGGCCCTGCCGCAGGTCTTCGGTCAGAAGGCCGAGCCCGTCGCTCCCGACGAGCAGGCCCAACCCGACGACGCGAAACCCGCCCGGCGGGCGGAACGGGCCGTTCGTCCGTGGCGCCCGCGCCGTCGCCCCGCCGCCGACGAGCGGATCCGCACCATGACGCTCGTCGACCGCCTGGTCCACGGCGGCGCGGAGCGGATGGCCTACCTGCTGACGCGCGAGCTGGACCCGGACCGCTTCGCGCGGACGATCTGCGTGACGACCGCCGGCGACCCGAAGCACGCCGCCGCGGGAACCGAGCCGGCCACGTGGCCCGACGACCTGCGCGACGCGGGGGTCCGCGTGATCGAGCTCGACCGCGCACGCCGGTCCGACCCTCGGGGCTGGGGTCCGCTGATCACCGAGCTGCGCGGCACGGACGTCCTGCACGCCCACATGTTCACGCCCGGCGTCTGCGCCGCGGTGCTCGGTCCCTCCGTCGGCGTTCCGGTGACGATCGCCCACGAGCACGCCTGGGCCCACACCGGGGGACGGCGCCAGCCCCTGATCGAGCGCCGGGTCGTGGCGCCGCGCTGCACGGCGATGATCGCGTGCTCGGTCGCCGTTCGCGATCGGATGGTCGAGCAGGACGGTCTGCCCGCCGACCGCGTCGTCGTGCTGCCCAACGGCATCGTGCCCCGGTCGCCGACTCCCGCGCGCGACGTCCGGTCCGAGCTCGGGATCCCGGCCGGCGCGCCGCTGGTCGGCAGCGTGGGCGCGCTTCGCGAGATCAAGCGCTTCGACGTGCTGATCGACGCGATCGACCGCGTCCGCCGTCAGCGTCCCGACGTTCGCCTGCTGATCGCCGGCGACGGCGACGAGCGGACCGCGCTCGAGCAGCAGATCGCGCGCCTCGGCCTGGAAGACGTCGTCCGGTTGCTCGGGGCCCGCAGCGACGTCCCCGACGTGGCCGCCGCGCTCGACGTGGCGGTCTCCAGCTCGGACTCCGAGGCGAGCCCGCTCGCGGTGATGGAGTACATGGAGGGCGGGCGGGCGATCGTCGCCACCCGGGTCGGCGGGGTGCCCGAGCTGATCGAGGACGGAGTGCACGGGCGCCTGGTTCCGCGGCGCGACCCCGACGCGATGGCGGCGGCGATCGTCGCGTTGCTGGACGCGCCCGAGGACCGGGCGCGGCTCGGGGCCGCGGCGCACCAGCGGTGCAAGGACGAGTTCCGTCTCGACGTGATGGTCGACCGGCTCGAGCGATTCTACGAGCGGCTGGTCGCGCATCGGGACGGCGGAAGCGGTCGGTCGCCCCGGCGCTGAGCCTGCTGCGCGATCGCGGCGGCCACCAGCAGGGCGGGCCCGAGCGTCAGCATGATCCAGAAGACGCGATCGCTGCCGTTGGAGATGAAGTTCGACGCGACGAGCGAGCCGATCTGCCCGACCCCGAGCGCCCTTCCCAGGTGCGCCAGGTCCGGACGTCCGAGCTGCGTGAACCGTCGGCCGGCGGCGAAGCTGGCCGCGACGCAGGCGATGACCAGGGCGATCAGCAGCAGCAGCCCGGGCACGCCGTTCTCGACCAGCGCCTGGATCCAGATGTTGTGGGCGACCAGCGGGGTGTCGACGTACCAGGTGGGCTCCTTCACGAAGCCGATCTCCTTGAGGTAGGAGCCCTCGACGACCGGGAAGTTGCCGGTCCCGACGCCGCCGACCGGGTGGTCGCGAATGGCGGGGACGGCGAGGCGCCAGACCTCGGTGCGTCCGGTGCCGGTGGTGTCGTCCTGGGTCAGCCGATCGAGTGCGCGCGGCTGGGCAGCAAGGAACGCCGCGAGCAGCAGGATCGCGATCATCGAGCCCGCGACGATCTGCCGGCGATAGCCGCGGAGCAGCGCGGCGGAGAGCGCGACCGCGACGATCGCGGCGACGAAGCCGCCGCGGGACTGGGTGGCGACCAGGCCGTAGAGCAGCACCGGGATCGCGGCGAGCAGCGCGGGCCGCCAGGCCCGGAGCTCACGGACCGCGAGCAGACCGGCGGACAGCACGAGCGCGGCGACGATGTCGGCGGCCAGGTAGTTGGGGTCGGTGATCCCGGCGCGCAACCGGCCGGCGGCGGCTTCGGTGGCGGCCAGCGAGCCTTCCGGCGCGCTGGCGGTGCCAAGCAGGATCCCGGCGATCACCAGCGCGACCGCGCCGAGGACGAACGCCACGGCCATCACCAGCACGTCGCGGACCCCGGCGACCGACGAGATCATGATCGGCATCGCGACCGCGGCAGAGAACAGGTACTGCACGTATACGCGGGCGATCGCCTGGTCCGGCGCCCAGACGATCGTCATCGCGCTCCAGATCACCGCCAACGCGGCGGCGGCGTAGGCCCAGCGCACGAGCGTGGGGATCGGCATGCCGAGGCGGTGGCGTTCGGCGTAGGTGCCGACGCAGCCGGCGACGAGCAGGATCGTCGTGCCGGTCGGCGCGCCGTTGGTGCCGGGGACGCCGATCAGGTAGAGCGCGACGATCCAGACCCCGATGGCCAGCGGCAGGTCGATCAGCACGAAGCAGACGTAGACGCCGGCGCCCGCCGCCAGCACGCCCAGGCGGGGATCGTGCGTGACGGCGAAACCGACCATCGTCGCGGCGCCGATCAGCGCGGCGACGAGCAGCATCGGCGATATCCGCGCCCACGAGAACCGGTCGGTGGCGGTGGCGACGAGCGTGCTCATCGTGCGCTCCGGGCGAGAAGGCCCAGGTAGAGCGCCTCGACGGCGTCGGCGACGGCGTCCCAGGTGCGGTGCGCGCGGTGGTGCTCGCGGGCCGCAGCGGCGCGTTCCGCGGCCGCGCTCGGCTCGTCGAGCGTCCGGCGGAGCGCCGCGGCGATCGCGACCGGGTCGCGCGGCGGGACGAGCAGCCCGTAGGCGCCGTCGGCGAGCGCCGTCGGCACGCCGCCGACGGCCGTGGCGACGATCGGCAGCCCGGCGGCCATGTACTCGAGCAGCGCCAGCGGCAGGTTCTCGTGGTCGGACGGCAGCAGCGCCACGTCGCACGCGGCGAGCACGCGCGGCACGTCCTCGCGGCGTCCCGCGAACGTCACGGCCCCGGCGATCCCGAGCTCGGCGGCGAGCGCCTCGAGGGCGGGCCGCGTGCCCGCGGGGTCCTCGACCGGACCGGCGCCGACGATCAGCAGTCGCGTCCGCGGCGCGGCGGCGTGGACGGCGGCGAACGCGCGCAGGGCCGTCGCGTGACCCTTCTCGGGGCGCAGCATCGCGCTGACCACGATCGCCCGCTCGTCCGCCGCGAGGCCGAGCTCGGCCCGCAGCTCGGCCCGCTCGTCCGCCGTCAGGACGGGAGCCGTGGGCGCCCCGTTGGGGATGATGCGCAGCTTGCGCGCCGGCACCCGCTCGTGGTGGGTCAGCGCGTCGTGCGACCAGGCCGACGGAACGACCACGGCGTCGGCGAACGGCCCGACGACGAGCGGGTTGACCGCCGCCTCGGCGCCCCAGCGCCGGACGCCGCCGGCCCGCAGGAACGGGGTGTGCTCGTGGGCGACGAAGGCGGTCGCCCGACCGGCCCGACGGAGCAGCGGGCCCCAGACGTTGGTGTGGTAGAGGTGCGTGTGGAGCACGTCGGTCGGCGTTCGCCGCATGGCTCGGACGAGCGGACCCCACTCGTGGACCCTGCGGGTCGCCGTGCGGTCGAGCGTGAGGACGTCGAGGCCTTCGTCGCGCAGCGCGGTCGCCGCGGCGCCGTCGGACGCCTCGCGACTGCCGACCAGCAGCAGGTCGTGACGCACGGCGAGTCGCCGGGCGATCTCGACGGCGGCGCGCTCGGCGCCGCCCCCGCGGAGATGGTCGATCACCGTGACGACGCGCAGTCGCCGACCGCTCACGGGCGCGGCATCGAGGTGGGGCGCGTCCGGGGCCGGGGAGGCGCCGCGCGGGGGCGACTGCAGCGACGTCGCGGTCATGTGGCGGGACGCGATAGGGGAGAGGGGGCGCTTGCGCGGATCCGCGTCCGCCGCGGCAGGACGCGGAGCGCCGACAGCAGGAACCCGGCCCCCCAGGACAGGTGCATCGTCGCGAGCACCGCCGCGAGGCGCGGGGCGTCCGCCGGTCGGGGCCGCAAGCGAGCCACCTGCCCGGCAACGGCCAGCGCGTACAGGCCGGCGACGACCCGGCCGGCCCGGCCGACCGGGACGCCGGTCACGCGCTCGGCCGCGTTCGGCACCAGCGCCGCGGCCAGTCCGACCGGCAGCAGCGATGCGCCCAGCCGCAGCGGCCCGCAACTCTGCGGGTGACGGGCGAAGGTCCGGGCGCGGAACGTCCCGTAGCGCCAGTACTGGCGCGCGAGCCCTGTCAGCGAGTCGCGGGGCGCGTAGCGCGCGGCCATGTCGGTGCGGCAGACGATGCGGCCGCCGCCCGCAAGCACCCGCGCGGCCATCTCGGAGTCCTCGTTGACGACCCACTCGGGATCCCAGCCACCGAGCGCGTCGAGCGTCTCGCGGCGCCAGACGCCGGTGAACACGCTGGTCGACAGCTCCCACTCGCGGACTTCCCGCGGGGCGTCGTCCGCCGGCTGCCACTTGTCGGAGCTTCCGCGCCCGAGCGGCCCCGACAGCGCGCGGGCGACGAGCCGCGACCACGATCCCGTGCCCACCGGCACCTGCGGTCCCGTGACCCAGTCGATGTCGCCCTGGCGCAGACGCTCCACGCCGAGCCGCAAGTACTCCGCGGGATAGCGGGTGTGCGCGTCCATCCGGGCGACGTAGCTCCCTCGGGCGGCCCGCAGACCGACGTTCAGGCCGTGGGTCACGGTCCGGCCGGGGTTGTCGAGGATCCGGATCCGCGGATCGTCGGCCTGGAGCTCCCGGAGGATCGCGACCGTCCGGTCGTCGGACCGGCCGTCGGCGAACAGCAGCTCGATCGCGCCGTCGAAGTCCTGGGCCCGCATCGCGGCCACGGTCTCGTGCAGGTGCTGCTCCTCGTCGCGGACGGGGATCAGAACGCTGACGTCGACGTGCATGGGGTCGCGCAGGGGCAGGGACGGCGGCATCGCTTCACGGATCCTGATGACGGCGGGCCGGCGCGACCATCGGTCGACGGGACGGTTCGGAGGCGGACGGCCGTTTCCCCCGCTGCTCGCTCGATCGGGGGAGGGCGCATCCCCCGATCGACGGACGAGCGTCACAAGCGCGGGGCGCGTCGCGCCCGCTGGCGTAGATTGCCCCGGGATGCGCGATCTGCTGACGACGTACCACTGGCCGCTTCGCGAGAGCTGGATGCGCCGAGCGGAAACCGTCGATCCGGCCCGCACGTCGCGCGGCGCGATGCTCCGGCGGATCGTCGTCGAGGGTCCACGCCACCGAGCGGTCGTGCTCAACGCCGGGATCGGGGCCCGCGCGCTCTACGTCGACCTGGTCGGCGCGATCGGGCTGCGGCGGCTGCGGCGTCGCGGGCCGCGGATCGTCCTCGTCGACGCGACCTGGTCGGCCGGCTCGCGGCTCCGCCGCATCCTCGGGCGCGCCGCCGTCCGCGCGCTCGACGGCCCGCAGGTCGTCTACGGGGTGCTCTCGACGGCCGAGCTCGAGAGCTTCCCCGCGACCTGGGGGGTCGCGCGCGAGCGCGTGCGCTTCGTGCCGTTCCTCTACACCTGGACCGACGACGAGCTGGGCGACGTTCCCGAGGGCGACGGCAGCGTCTTCGCCGGCGGCGACTCGCTGCGCGACTACGGGCCGCTGATCGCCGCCGCCGCGCGGCTCGACGTGCCGGTCACGGTGGCGACGCGCCGGACCGATCTGCCGCCGGCGGCCGGCGGCGACGTCCGGATCGGCCCGCTCTCGGAGGTGGACTACCGTGCCGCGGCGCGGCGGTCGAGCATCGTCGTCGTGCCGATCGCGCCGGGACTGGGTCGCAGCGCGGGCCAGCAGACGTACCTCAACGCGATGGCGATGGGCAAGCTCGTCGTCGTCACCGATACCCCGGGGGCGCGCGACTACGTCGAGGACCGCCAGACCGGGCTGGTGGTTCCCCCGGGCGACGCGGACGCGCTGCAGCGGACCCTGGCGTGGGCGACCGACCCGGCGCACCGGGACGAGGTCGACGCGATCCGCCTGCGCGGCCGCGACGACGTGCTCTGGCGCTTCGGCCCGGAGCAGCACGTGGCCGCGATCCTCGCGATCGTCGACGAGCCGGTCGACGAGCCGGGGCGCCACTGACGACGACGGGACGACGGGCCGTCCGGTCCGAACGGCGGGCCGGCTTCGTCGGTCAGGACCGGCCGGCCAGGACGCGCTCGCGCACCGCGCCGACCCGGCTGCCCGCCAGCTTGCGCGCGTCCTCGAGTCGCGACGCGCCCGGCGCCTGCGGCGACTTGCCCCGCTGGCGGAGCCGGTGGTTCGCGGCCCAGAGCACCGCGCGACGGTGGCTCGCCCGGGTCCGCCAGGTGATCGAGAGCGAGATCGAGACCTCGGGGCCGTTCTGGACCCAGTGCGGGGCGTCCGGCGGCACGTAGATCCCGTCGCCCGGACCTAGATCGAGGGCCTCCAGGCCCTCGGGGACCTGCTCGATGTTGCGGTGGTGACCGGCGTGGAACCGCTCCAGCTCGCGGGTCCGGACCTCGTCGTCCTGGAACGCGCCGACGTGCATCGTCTTCGTGCCGCGGACCTGCAGCAGGAAGTTGTGCTCGGGGTCGACGTGCGCCGGGGTGACCGAGTGCGGCGCCGAGACGAAGATGAACGCCTCGCGTCCCAGGCTGGTGCCTGCGCCGTCGGGCACGATCGGGCCGATCGGGTCCAGCAACCGGTCGAGCAGGGCGCGATAGGCCGGGTCCTGCTCGACGTTCTTGAGCACGAGCCAGGAGCCGTTCTCGGCGATCTCGGCGATGATCTCGGCGCCGCTGCGCCCCAGGCGCGGGGCCTCGCCGCCGGGCAGCGTGACCGGGACAGTGCCGAGGTTGTGCTCGACCGATGCGGCCGGGTGACGCTCGGCGAGCGCGATCAGCGCGTCGATCTCGAGCGCCGTCTCGCCTTGGACGTCGTGCGCGACGGGCAGGTGGGTGGTGTCGTAGGCGGAGGCGAACCGCTGCGGGTCGATCTTGATCATCTTCGGGCCTTCGGTCGGTGGACGGGGATGGGCTAGCCGGCGCTGTGGGGGCGGCGCCCCAGCACGTAGTGGGCGGCGGGCGCGCGGACCTCGAACTGCTTCTCGAACAGCGTCAGTCGCAGGGTCTCCAGGAGGATCGCCAGGTCGAGGAACAACGAGCGGTGCTTGATGTAGAAGAGGTCGTTGCCGAGCTTGAGCGCGCTCTCCTCGGCCGTTCGGGCGTAGCCGCAGCGCACGCGAGCCCAGCCGGTGATGCCGGGACGCACCAGGTGGCGATACGGGAAGAGCGGGATCTCGGTCGCCAGCTCCTCCGAGATCCGGACCTGCTCGGGACGCGGGCCGACGAGGGCCATGTCGCCCTTGAGCACGTTCAGCAGCTGGGGCAGCTCGTCGATGTGCGTCTTGCGCAGGATCGCGCCGATCCGGGTGACGCGCGGGTCGTCGGGCGACGACCAGTCGGAGCCGGTGCCGGTCATCGTCCGCAGCTTGAGGATCCGGAACGGGCGCCCGTTGCGGCCGACGCGATCCTGACGGAAGAACACCGAGCGCTCCCCGTCCGCGGCGATCAGCGGCGCGAGCAGCAGCAGGAGCGGCAGCGTCGGGATCAGCAGGAGGCTGCTGACGACCACGTCGAGCAGGCGGCTGGCGCGCGATTCGAGCGCGTGGCGTGACGGATCCGCAAGCTCGGCAAGCCAGGCGACGCCCACGGAGTCCAGCGGCACGACGCCGAGCACCGTCTCGCAGAAGCGGTTGTGGTGCATCGCCCGGATCGGCTGCGTGCGCATCGTGGCGGCCAGGTGGCCGAGCACCGCGGGACGGGCGAGGTGATCGGTGTAGACGATCAGCCCCGCTCCGCTCGACGCCAGCAGCGCGTCGAGCTCGAGCAGCGAGTCGGTGGCCGCGACGACCCGGAAGCGGCGCGCGCCGACCTCGCGGACGGTGCGGTCGAGCTCACGGGCCTCGGTGCCCGACCCGAGCACCAGCACCGCGGTCGCGGCGTGGACGTCGTCGTGCAGGCCGAGCAGCAGGGTGGTGAGCATCGCGAGACCGGTGCCGGTCAGCAACAGCGCGAGCGGCACGGCGCCGCCGAGGACGAGCGGCGAGATCGCGGCGATCGCCACGGCCGCCGCCAGCAGGGGCAGCGCCGGCAGCGCGATGCGCCCGAGCGGGAGCGTCGCGATCGACGGATGCTTGCGGCGGTCGATCAGACCGGCGATCAGAAAGGCCGCGAAGGCCAGCGCCGCGATCCGGGGATCGGCCGTGGCGAGCGGCACCGCGCCGAACGCCGGAGCGAGCAGTTCACGCGTCGGCGACGGCCCCGAAGCGCCGCTGGAGGGCGACGGGCGCTCCGTTTCCGGGGCGGCTGGTTTGGTCGCGAGGAGCACGGGCCGATCATGCTTCGGGGGCCCTTCCGCCACCATCGGGCCACCGGCGGATCGGGGGGGCGAACGCGAGCTCCCCGAGACGGCAGCCGGGCCGGCGGGGCGCGGCATCCCCCGGTCGGCCGATCGCGGCCCGACGATCGGCCGAGCCTCCCCCCGGACGGTCGGTGGGCACGATCGTCGCGGCGTCGGCGTCGGGTGTGCGCACCATTCGTTGCGCTCACCAGGACGGGGCGCGCACCGTCTATAGTGCCGCTCCACCTTCGGCGTTTCGCCGAGTTGGGACCGGGCGCGGACGGCACGCTACGACCGCGGTTCACCCCATGGTGCCCCTACGGATCCAACCTCATGAGCTACGACAAGACGCATGACGGGCTCGCCGACGACGGCGCTGGTTCGCCGCTGCTGATGGCCATCGCCAAGCGTTGGTGGCTGCTGCTCGTGCTGGCCCTCGTGGCGGGTGGGATCGCCGCGGTCGGCGTCGCCAATCGCACGCCGAGCTACGAGGCCACCGCGCAGATCCTCGTCACCCCCGTCCCGCAGTCGGATCCGTCGCTGTCCGGAGTGCGGGTTCTGCGCGGTTCGTCGGACGGGGCCCGCGACCTGCAAACCGCGGCCGCGCTGCTGCGGACGTCCGTCAACGACGCCGAGACCGCCCGCCGGATCGGCGGCGGGACCACGGCCGAAGATGTGCAGTCGAGCGTCGCGCTCGAGCCGCTCGGCGGAAGCAACGTGATCAACGTGACCGCCACGGCGACCGACCCGGAGCGGGCCGCGGCGTTGGCCAACGCCTACGTGGCGGCGGCTCTGGGGACCCGCAACGCCGAGGTCCGGGCGCAGGCACGGACCGCGCTCCGCGCCCTGGGCAACCAGGACGACGTCGCGTCGGCGCGGCAGCAGCTCCGAACGCTGCGGGATCAGGGCGACCCAACCGTCTCGGTGGCCCAGCGGGCGTCGGCGCCGACCGGCCCGAGCGGCCCGGCGAACTGGATGATCATCCTCGCGGCGATCGTCGCCGGCCTCGTGCTGGGCGTGCTCGGCGCGGTGCTGCTGGAACGCGTCGACCGCCGGGTTCGCGATCGCGGCGAGCTGCTCCGACGGATCCCCGTTCCGGTCCTCACCGGCGTTCCCGCGTTCCGGGGGCACGCTGGGATCGACATGCCCGAGCCGGTCCGTGAGGCGTTCCGCACGCTGCAGATCCAGCTCGACCTGCAGGATCGCGACGGCTGCCGGCGGATGCTCGTCACCAGCCCGAGCAGCGGCGACGGCAAGACCACGACGGTGCTCAACCTGGCGTTCGCCCTGGTCGGCGCCGGGCAGCGCGTGATCGTCGTCGACTTCGATCTGCGCCGGCCGGAGCTGGGCCGCCAGTTGGGTCTCGACGGCCTTGATGGGATGGCGACGTCCCTGGCCGCCGGAGCTCCGCTGACCTCGATCATGCGGTCGGCCCCGCGACTCGCGCCGCTGCGTCTGGTCCAGGTGGCGACCGGGGCCGGCGACGTGGCGCTGCTCCCGCAGCTCGTGCAGCGGATGGAAGCGGTGCTCCGCGAGGCGGGCGAGCTCGCAGACTACGTGCTGATCGACACCGCTCCGCTGGGGGAGGTCGGCGATGCGCTGCCGCTCGTCGAGTACGTCGACGACGTCCTGCTGGTCGGTCGTCCGGGCTCGACGGACCGCCGCTCGCTGGACGCGATGGCCGGTTTGTTCGAACGCGCCGGGATCCAGCCGCTGGGGTGGGTCGTCGCGAACGTCGACGCCTCGGCGTCCAATTACCACGAGCGGCCGAAGCGCTTCGGGGATCGTCGGCGCACGGCGGTGGGGTAGGGCGCAACGGGGCCGGGCGTCCGGCCGCGGCTCCGTCGACCCCGACGCCGGGCCGTCAGCGCGGCAGCTCGACGTGCACGCTGGTGCCGCGCCCCGGCGCGCTGCGGATCTGCCAGCGACCGCCGAGCGCGCGGATCCGCCGGTCCAGCGACGACAGGCCGATGTGCCCGGCCTCAGCGGCCCGCTTGTGGTCGCTCGCCGCCATCCCGATGCCGTCGTCGCGGACATCGATCGCGACGCCGTCCTCGCAGGGGCCCACCGCGACGTACAGCCGGGTGGCTCGGGCGTGCTTCGCCACGTTGGCGATCAGCTCGCCCACGATGCCGACGAGCATGTCGTCGTGGGCGATGTCGTCGTGGGCGCCGGCGACCGAGGGGTCGACGTGCAGATCGACGGCGAAGGTCGAGCGCTGCTCGTAGCGCCGGCAGATCTCGTCGATCCGCGTCGCGAGGTCCGTCAGGTCGGTGGGGAAGATCTCGCCGACCACGGTCCGCAGCCCGACGATGCCGTCGTCGAGGGTCGAGATCGCGAGCTCCAGGGCGTCGCGGTCGCCGTCGCGGTGCTCGTCGAGGTCCTGGCGCGCGCTGATGAACGCCTGCAGCGGACCGTCGTGGAGCTTGGCCGACATCCGCTCGTGCTCGTCGCGCTCCACGAGGCTGAGCTCGTGGATCAGGGCGATCCTCGCGCGCTGGAGCATCGCGGCCTGCTCGGTGGTCTGGATCCGGAGCTGCAGTGCGAGGATGCCGACGACTACGGCGCCCCCGTACATGCCGCCGAAGACCGCCAGGTCGCCGATGCTGCGGGCGGTGTCGGCGCCGCCGCCGAGCAGCCACATCAGCAGGTAGGAGACCGGCGGGAGCGCGACCATGGCGAGGTACGAGGTGCGGTCGAAAGAGGTCGCCCAGGCGAGCGGCGCCAGCCACAGGATGAAGCGCACGTCGGACTCTGCGCCTCCCGTGACGGCGGCGACGACGAGCAGCAGGACCAGGTCGCTGACGGCGATCGCGCGCACCTGGCCGGGCGTCCAGCCCCAACGTACCGCCAGCGCGGACGTCACGATCAGCCAGAGCATGCAGACGAGCAGGAGCCCGAGCAGGGGACGCGTCATCGCGTTCCCGGAGGCCACGATCATGACCGTGATCGCCCCGGCGGTGCAGCGGGCGACCGCGGTCCTCCAGGCCCCCGGGCGCCGTTCCCGGTCGCCGCCGAACGCGTCTCCGCCGGGCAACGTCGACGGATGCGGCGGCCCGGATGTCGTCCGCCGTGATTGCACCGACGGCGCGGCAGACGGGACGCTCACGCCTCGAAGCCTACCGGCAGGCCCGCGGGCGAGTGCGATATGCAGCACGCACGGACGTCCGCGGGCGCACGGTAGGCTCACCGCCATGGCATCCGGCAGTCCGATCACCGTCCTCGTCGCCGACGATCATCCGATCTTCCTCGAGGGCCTGGTCGAGGCGCTCGGCCGGCGCGCGGATCTGGACATCGTCGCGGAGGTCGGCGACGGCGCCGAGGCGCTGCGGATGATCCGCGAGCTCGCGCCGCGGGTCGCCTTGCTGGACATTCGGCTGCCGATGATGACGGGCTTGGAGATCCTGCACGCGATTCGCCGGGACGATCTGCCGACCCGGGTCCTGTTCCTCTCCGGAGAGGACGCCGGCACCACGGTCTACGAAGCGGTGCAGGCTGGCGTGGACGGCTACCTCACGAAGGAAGCGGATCGACGCTCGATCGGCGATGCGATCGTGACGGTCGCCCGGGGCGGCACCGTGCTGGCGTCCGAGGCGCAGGCGGTGCTGGCGTCCGAGGTCCGCGGCCGCGTCAACGACGACGTTCCCGTGCTTTCGCCGCGCGAGCGCGAGGTGCTGCGGCTGATTGCCGAGGGCTACTCGGGCCCGGCGATCGCCGCGGAGCTGCAGATCGGGACGGCGACGGTGAAGACCCACACGCAGAACGTCTACGACAAGCTGGGGGTCTCCGAGCGCGCCGCGGCGGTGGCGGTCGCGATGCGCCGAAAGTTGCTCGAGTAGCGACGGGCGCGCCGTTCGCTCCCCCGATCGGTGGAGCGGGCATCCACCGCCGGGATCGTGATCGGCGGGCATGCGTTCCACCGGCAGATCACCCGCTGGGGCCATGGGAGGCGGGCGCCGCGGTCGCCAGGATGGGCACGTGATGCTGTCCTGCGTGAGCCCATGCCCGACCCTGACACGGGCCGCGACCGTCCGTGACCACGGATGACGCCCCGCATGTCCCGGTTTCGGAACGTTCGGACGCTGACCCTGGCGTTGCTCGTGGTCGCCGTGCTCGTCGCGGTCGGCGGAGCGCTGACGCTGCAGGGCTCGACCCCCACGGCGGCGGGCGGACGCGACTGCGCCCCGACGACGCAGACCGGCGGGCCGACGGGCCGGGGGTACGGCGAGACCGGGGCGTCCGGCGTGATCGGCGGCGGCTCCGGCGGTCCG
>JADMKN010000089.1 GCA_015478825.1 Patulibacter sp.
GACACCCGCCGGCCCGAAGTAGGCTGCGGGCGATGCCGATCGCGCAGCCCGACGCTTCCCCGCCCCACGCCGGCGACCAACCACCGCGTCGCCACACGTGCCGAATAGCCGGCGCCGCGGTCGTCGTCTTGGCCGCCCTCGTCGTCGTGGCGAACTGGACCTGGGGCCGATTGCCCGCCGAGCCTCCCCGCAGCGGCAACGTGGCGCAGCTCGGCGACGTCCGCGTGCGATACGTCGAACGCCCCGGCGACGGAACCCCGATCGTGCTCATCCACGGCCTTCCGGGGACCGCCGAGGATTTCGCGAAGGTCACGCCGCTGTTGGCCGGTCACCGTACGATCGCGCTCGACCGGCCCGGCTACGGCTACTCCGACGGCGGCTATTTCCCGGTCGCCCGTCAACTGCGCGCCTTCGACGAGCTGCTCGATCACCTGAAGATCGACAAGGCGGTGCTCGTCGGCCACTCGTACGGCGGGACATTGGCGCTCGGCTATGCCGCTCTCTACCCGGAACGCGTCCAAGGATTGGTCCTGGTGGCCGCCGCAGCGGGCGGAATGCGGTCGGACTTCGCCGGTCGCGCCCAGGCACGCATGGTCCAGTTCCTGTCGCTGCCGATCGTCGAGCCGTTGGCCCACGCGACGTTCTCCCAGGCAATGCTCACCGCATCGGCCAAGTCGGGGGCGGCCGAGGCGTTCGACCCCGACCCGGTTCAGCCCGCCTACGAGCAGCGCCTGCTGGCGAGCTCGATGCGCGGGGAGGATCTCGACGCCTTCGCCGGCGAGCACCTCGCGTCCGACGGCGTCATCGCCGACGTCGACCGGCAGCTACCCAGGATCGCGATTCCGTCGATCGTGATCCAGGGCGACGGCGACCGCTCGGTCGCCGAGAAGTACGGCCGCCGCATCGCCGACGGGCTCCCGAACGCGCGCTACGTCCCGCTGACCGGCGGCCACATGGTCCCGCTCGTGCGTCCGGACGTCGTCGCCGAGGCGGCGCGGGAGTGCGCGCGGCGCTGTGAGGTCGGGCGGCGGTGAGCGCTTCCGCCGCCGGAACCGACCTGGGCGAGTTGCCGCCGCCGGGACCGACCTGGGCAAGTTGTGTACCGCACCGGTACGTCACCTGCCCCGGTCCCGACGGGATGAAGCTATGGGGACGTTCTGGGCTCTTCCCAACGAACACCGGGGAAGCGGGCAAAGCCGCGATCGAACGCGACGACGGTGGCACCGTTACTCCCGCGTTCTAGTCCCGCAACGTCTCTAACGATATACACCAAAATCGTTAGAGACGTGTAGGTTCGAGGCATGGAGCTTGCCGACTTCCCACGCACCCTGTTTGGGGAAGCTCGCAGGACCGTGGGCGCGCGCTCCTACGTCGCGTACTTCCCGGCGCCGCTGCCGCGGTCGTTCGAACTCCCGGCTCGACTCGTGCCGGTGCTCGCGGACGCAGAAGCCGCGCTCGGTCGACTCGCGGGTGTCGGTCAGCTGCTGCCGAACCCCCACTTGCTCATCCGGCCGTATCTGCTGCGCGAAGCCTTGGCCTCGACGATGATCGAAGGGACGCAGGCATCGCTCGCCGAGATCTTCGAACTGGGTGCAGCCGGCGATCGCCCGAACGCTGACGTCGAGGAAGTCCTCGCATACGTCGACGCGATGGAGTGGGCGGTCACAGCAGCCCCGCAGCTCCCGATAAGCGTGCGCATGCTGCTCGAGACCCACCGTCGACTGCTCAATGGCGTTCGCGGAGCCGATCGGCGGCCCGGTGAGTTCCGGACGACCCAGAACTGGATCGGCGCCCCCGGCTCGAGCATCGAAACGGCGAGCTTCGTACCCCCGCCCCCCGATACGCTGGCCGAAGCGTTGGCGGACTGGGAGCGATTTGCGAACGAGACGCCGGAGATGCCGGTGCTGGTGCAAGACGCCCTGCTCCACGTGCAGTTCGAGACGATCCATCCGTTCCTCGACGGGAACGGCCGGCTCGGGCGCTTGCTTCTGGTGCTCTTCTTGATCGTTCGAGGACGGCTGACGGCGCCGCTGTTGTACCTCAGTGCTGGGATCGAGCGGCAGCGCGACCGGTACTACGCAGCGCTCCGAGCGAGCCGTACCGACGGCGACGCGCTGCCCTGGATCGAGCTCTTTCTGGAAGCCGTGCATTCGCAGGCAGTCGACGCAGTGGCGCGCGCCGAACAGATCGTTCGCCTCCGCGAGCGCTACCGGACGGAAGCGATGCGAATCGGCAACGTCAACGCACTTCAGCTCGTCGACTTGGCGTGCGAGAACCCGATAGTGACCACGAGGCTCGTCGAAGCCCGCCTAGGCGTCGCGCGCCCGACCGCGCTTCGACTCCTTCGGCAACTCAGCGACGCCGGCCTCCTCGAGGAGTCGGCCCCAGGAGCACGTGGACAGCGGCGATATGTCGCTCGGGAGTTGATGGATGTCGTTACAGCCGACAACCTCACCCGAGCGTCTACGGGCTAGCGGGACTTTCCCGGCCCTAGGCTCGCCACCTCGCTCGGCAACCGCAGGATCAGTCCCGCCACATCGGCCTCGTGACTCGGCATCAGGGCGTTGGTCGCCTCCAGATCGCGCCGTGCCGCGTCGAGCGACGACCAGTCCACCTCCGACGTCCACGCCTGCGCCCGGTCCATCACCCGGACGAGCGGTGTCGGGTCGGCGTTGCGCGATAGGGCGCGCAACGCCTGGAGGTAGTCGTCTCGGTAGACGGTCGGGACGATCACGCGCTGCTGCCCGGCCGCGGTGAGCTCGGCGTTCGCCACTGCGCGAGCGACGCGACCGTTCCCGTCGACGAACGGATGCACTTCAGCGACGAGGAACATCGCGAACACGGCGCGGGCGAATCCCGCCGGAAGGTGCTCGTAGCGGTCCCACCCCCGCTCCAGGGTGCCCTCGACCAGGGTTGGATCGACGAACTCGGTGCTGCCGGCGCGGTTCGCCTGCGCCTTGAAGGTTCCCGGCTGTACCTCGGGCCGACCCACCATGATCCGCTGGTGCATGACGCGCAGAATCCGCTCGAGCTCCGCGGCATCGTTCGGCACCCACGCACGGAGCTCGCGATCCACGACGAGGTCGAACGTCCCGGCGATGTCGTGACCGTCGGCGGGCCGCTGCTCGGGAATCACGCCGTCGAAGACGATCGTGCGCGCCTCTTCGATCGTGAACTCGGTGCCCTCGATGAAGTTCGAGAAGTACGCCTCGTAGAACGCGAACGTCTGTCCGGTGCTGTCCTGCGTGGCCGGCCGGTCGGCCGCGATGTGCCCCTGCGACTCGGCGGCGAGGGTGTCGAGCAGCGGGAGGCGACGATCGTCCCACCCGCGGCCGGCGGCGATCGCACGCGCGTCGGCGGCCTCCAACGCACCGGAACGCGTTCCGAGCAACGTGCCGATCAGGTCATCGAGGTCGCGTAGCTCGTCGGCAGCATCGAGCGCGACAGCGATCGACCTCGCCTCGTCACGGATCCGGTTGAGCTGGTCCTCGCCCTGACGAACGAGGACGTCGCGCAGCTTGCCTTCCAGCTCCGCCCGCGTGAGCGTCCGCCGCACCCCGATCCGGGCACGCGAGGGACGAACGTTGTCCAGGAACCGCCGGGCCCACGAGCTGAGGAAGAGCCCGCTGTTCAGGAAGGGCGTGTCGCCTTCGACAGGACCAGGACCGCTGCGACAGACGATCCGCAAACCGGGCAGCGTGACCGTCCGGGAGGGCTTCGACCACGACAGGAACACCGACCCTTCGTCGCCAAGCGGCTGCAGCTCGAGGGCCGTCCGATCCACGAGCACGGCCCCCGGGAAGTAGCCGGCGACGACGTCCCAGACGCGCCGCCGAACGACGTCCTCGACGGGGTCGTCCAGGTTCTTCGTGTACAGCCGGCCCTGAATCTGCCGAGCGGATCCCGCGGCCACGAACCGCCGAATCGCCCTCGACGACGCGGTGCTGGTGAAAAACACCTCGCCGAGGTCAGCGAGCGAAATTTTCGGCGTAACGGGCGACATCAGCGGTTCTGATGTCGAATTTTCGCAGATAAGGGCGTTGATATGTCGAGAAAATCAATCTACTGTGCGCCTGGCCAGCGACCGAACCGGCTACTACCACTGAACTCGCCAACGCGCAGCTCTGGTCGAAGCCCTCATAGCTCGAGATCTGACGAGCGACGAGTCCAAGGGTGCGCGTAGCTCGAACTATCGAGTTCCCTGCCCGACTAGCTCACCAACCCTTGTCGAGCTCGGCTCCTGAGCCCTACAACCCCTGCCGAATCACCGGCGTCTTCGCGGCCTTCGCCTCATCAAGCCGCCGAACGGGTGTCGAGTACGGAGCATTCTGCGCAATCGAAGGATCTTCCTTCGCCTCGCGCAGGATCTCGGCGAGGGCCTCGGCGAAGGCGTCCAGGGTTTCGCGGGCCTCGGTCTCGACCGGCTCGATCAGCAGGGCCTCGTCGACCAGGAGCGGGAAGTAGACCGTCGGCGGGTGGAAGCCGTGGTCGAGCAGGCGCTTGGCCAGGTCCAGGGTCTTGATGCCCAGCTCGCGCTTCATCGGGCCGCCCGAGATCACGAACTCGTGCATGCAGCGGGTGCCGAAGGCCAGCGGCAGGTGCTCGCGGACCCCCAGCTCCTGCAGCTTGGCCAGCAGGTAGTTGGCGTTCAGGACCGCGGTCTCGGACGCGTCGCGCAGGCCCGATCCACCCAGGCTCTTGATGTAGGCGTAGCAGCGCACGAACACGCCGTAGTTGCCCTGGAACCCGCGCAGCTTGCCGATCGACTTCGAGCCCGGCTCCCCCTCGGGGATCAACTCCGGATCGGACACCAGGTCGAACCGCTCCGTCCCCACCTCGGGATCGGTCGGGTCGTCGACGATCGTCGGACGGATCACCGGCACCGGCACGTACGGGGC
>JADMKN010000090.1:0-27136 GCA_015478825.1 Patulibacter sp.
CCCAGACCCACAGCAACGCGATCGCCTCGCCGACCAGCAGGCCGCCGAGCGTGCCGACCGACGCGCCCTGCAGCCACGGCTTCGCCCGGTTGTTCCAGCGCGCGCTGAGCAGCGCGCCGAGCCCGCCGACCACACCGCCGACCACCACCCCGGCCGAGGCCCAGCCGATGCCGAGCGTGAGCGCCCGGCGGGCGCCGTACCCGTGCTGGAGCCAGACGGAGAGTCCGTAGTAGGTCAGCGAGCCGAGCGCGATCGCCACCGCCCCGGCGACCATCCCGAGCAGCAGCCCCGACGGGCCGCGACGCCACGCGGCGAGCATGCCCGCGCCGTACGCCCCGACCAGCCACGGACCGCCGAGCCGCGCGAACTCCTGCGCGCCGCGGAACGCGCCGGCGTCGGTCCACCGGCCCATCCACCCCAGGCCGAAGCCGATCAGCAGCACCAGCGTGGCGACCACGAAGAGCGGGAGCGGTCGACCGACCACCGACGCGTCCACCACGCGGACGGGACGCTGGGGCGAAGGGGCTGATCTCCCGCGGTGGGCGTCGCTGGGCACGCCCGGATCGTCGCACGTCGACGGCTCCGGCTCGTCGGTCGGCGGGGGCCGCGAACGCCGCCGCGCGCGCCCGTGAGAGAATCGGCCGGATGCGCCGACGGCCCGCTGCGCTGCAGTTCCACCGACTCTCGCCGTTCCAGGCGCTGGTCGACTTCGTGCTGGCCGTCGGGGCCTACTGGCTGGCGTTCCGGATGCGGTTCGACCTGCAGCACGTGTCGGAGGTCTCGCCGAAGTACGCGGACCTGTTCGACAACACGTGGTACCTGGTCGGCCTGAGCGTGGTGCTGGCGATCTGGGCGACCGGCGGGTACCACCGTCCGTGGCGCCACACCGACGGGCGCGACGACTTCCGGACCGGTCAGGGCGTGGTCCTGGGCCTGTTGATCTTCCTTGGCCTCAACGGCGTGCTGAAGCCCGCGACCTGGGTCAGCGCCTCCGCGGGGCTGAGCACCACCTACCCGCCGCCGAGCATCTACGGCCTGGCGGCGGTCACCGGGCTGATGCTGATCGTCGGCGCGCGGGTGATCGTGCGCGCGGTCTCCGAGCGGTCGCTGCTGTTCGGCTTCGGCCGCCGGACCGCCGGACGGGCCGCGTTGATCGTCGGCGCCGGCGGAGGCGGCCGGCTGGTGCTCCGCGAGATGCTGCGCAACCCGCAGCTCGGCCTGCGCCCGGTCGGCTTCGTCGACGACGACCCGGCCAAGCAGCGGACGCGGGTCGACGGGGTGCGGGTTCACGGCCGGATCACCGACCTGACCCGGGTGCTCGACGAGCTCGAGCCCGACGAGATCATCATCGCGATCCCCTCGGCGCCCGGCACGCTGCGTGCCGACGTCCTGCGCGCCGGCCGCAGCCGCGGCGTCCCCGTGCGCACCCTGCCGACGGTCTTCGAGCTGCTGCAGGCGGGGCAGGACACGGTGGTCCGCCAGGTCCGCGAGGTCGGCGTCGAGGACGTGCTCGGCCGCGAGCCGGTGCGGATGGAGCTGGACCGGGTCGGCGCGTACTTGCGCGATCGGACCGTGCTCGTGACGGGCGCGGGCGGGTCGATCGGCGGCGAGCTCTGCCGTCAGATCGCCCGGGTCGGGCCGGCGAAGCTCGTCCTGCTCGACCACGCCGAGGACAACCTCTTCCGGATCGAGCGCGAGCTGATCGAGGACCGGCAGGTTCCCGAGGGCGTGGTGACGTCGGTGATCGCCGACGTCAAGGAGGGCGAGCGGATCCGCGAGGTGCTCCAGGAGCACCGTCCCCACGTGGTCTTCCACGCGGCGGCGTACAAGCACGTCGGCCTGATGGAGGCCAACCCGGTCGAGGCGGTCCGCAACAACGCGATCGCCACGCGGCTGCTCGCGCGGCTCTGCGGCGAGAGTGGGGTCGAGCGGTTCGTGCTGGTCTCGACGGACAAGGCGGTGCGTCCGGCCACGGCGATGGGCGCCAGCAAGGCGCTGGCCGAGCTGGCGGTCGAGAGCGCCGCCCAGCGCTGGACCGCGACGCGGTTCTCGTGCGTGCGCTTCGGAAACGTGCTCGGATCGAGCGGCTCGGTGGTCCCGATCTTCCAGCGGCAGATCGCCCGCGGCGGGCCGGTCACCGTGACCGATCCCGAGATGACGCGCTACTTCATGACGATCCCCGAGGCGGTGCAGCTCGTGATCCAGTCGGGGTCGGTCGGGCGCAGCGGCGAGATCCTCGTGCTCGACATGGGCGAGCCGGTCAAGATCCTCCAGCTCGCGCGCGACATGATCGAGCTGTCGGGGCTGAAGCCCGACGAGGACATCGCGATCGAGATCGTCGGACCGCGACCCGGCGAGAAGCTCCACGAAGAGCTGTTCAACGGGTTCGAGACGCCGCGGGCGACCGACGCCGAGCGGATCCAGCGCGCGGAGCGCACGCCGCTCGGACCCGACGCCGTCGAGGCGATGTTCGACGAGATCGGACTGCTGGTGCTCGAGGGCGATGCGGTCGGCGTGGCCGCGAAGGTCGAGGAACTGCAGCGGACCCACACGGACGGTGCGTCGAGCGCGGCGTCGGCGGGGAGTGACGTCGCGTCCGGCTCCAGCGCTTACACTGGACCGCTATGACCTTGGGGGTCCCTGCGCTCGCAGCCGGTTTTGCGAGCCAATTTGACACGATCGGGCCGTACGTCGGCTTCGGTTCGCTGATTGCCGTGATCGCCATGGCGATCCTGGTGTTCTCGCAGGGGCGTGAGCTCCAGCGCCTGCGGGAGTGGGCGGGGACGGCGCCCGAGCGGCTGGAGGAGCTCGAGCAGCGCCTCGAGCACCAGGGCCAGGCCGCTGCTCCGGCCGCCCGCCCCGCCGCCCCCGGCAAGCTCGCGCCGCATCCCGGCGCCCAGGCCCCCGCGTCCGGCCTGGCCCCGCCCGCGCCCCCGTTGGCCGCTGGCGTCGCCGCGGCGACGACGACGGCCGGCAAGCCGACGCCGCCGGGGCAGACCCCGCCCGCAGCGACCCCGCCGCGCCCGGTGCCGCCCGGAGTCCCCGGCACGCCGTCGCAGGCCACCCGCGTGGTCCCCGCGGTCGCCGGCACCCCCCGCGCGTCGACGCCGGCGGGCCGGGCCAATGCCGTTCGCCAGCGCGAGCCGGAGCCGCCGAAGCGCTCGGTCGGGCAGGTCATCGGCGTCGCCCTCGTCGGCGTGATCGTGATCGTCGGCGTGCTCTTCGCGGTCGGCGTGATCGGCGGCGACACGGAGTCGCCGGTCGAGGCCGTCAACGAGCGGGATCGACCCGAGCAGCGGACGACCACCAGCCGAGCCAAGGCCTACAGCCCCGGACGGACCTCGGTCGTCGTGCTCAACGCGACCGGCCAGGGCGGTCTGGCGAAGACCGGCAGCGACCTGCTCGACAACAAGCGGTTCGCGACCGGGAGCGTCGGCGACTACTCCGAGAACGGCGTCCGATCGTTCCAGGACCGCTCGACGATCGCCTACCGGGAAGGTCGCGGCAACCGCGATGCCGCACAGGACATCGCCAAGCACCTCGGCCTGCCGTCCAGCACCGTCCGGGCGATGAGCGGGACGATCCGCGCGGCGGTCGACGGCACCCCGAAGATCGTGGTCGTGCTCGGGCAGGACTACGCGGCGAAGACCGACCCGACGCCGGCCGACGCCAACCCGACGGGGACGACGCCGGGCGGGACGACGACCGAGTCCGCGCCGGGCGCCGGTGGCGGGACCGCCGACGGCACGAGCGGCGCGACCGGCAGCACCACGCCGGACTCGTCGATCACCGGCGACGTGAGCGGGGAGATCTCCGGCGACGTGGTCGCGGACACGGCGGTCGGCACGCCGTAGATGCGGTCCTGGCTGGTCCCCGCGGAACGCGTCGCTCGGTGATCGTTCGCGTCGCCGCCGGACGACTCCGCCGCGCCGGGCAGGAACGCCCCGACCGCCGGCGAACCCGAAAGGTGCTCCCCCGTTCATGATCCTGCTCGCACGCCACGGTCGCACCGCCTACAACCACGAGGGTCGCTTCCAGGGGCAGGGCCCGGTCCCGCTCGACGCCGAGGGCCGGCGCCAGGCCGCCGCGCTCGCCGACGAGATCGTGCGCCGCGGGGACGTCACGCGGCTGATCTCGAGTCCGATCACGCGGGCGCTCGAGACCGCCAGCCACGTCGCGGCCCGGACCGGGCTGGTGCCCGAGATCGATCCGCGCTGGTCGGAGACCGACTGCGGCGACTGGCAAGACCGCAGCTTCGCCGAGGTGCTGGCCGAGGACGCCGACGGCTTCGCCGCCTTCCATCGCCTGGAGCTGGACTTCGCGGCGCCCCGCGGGGAGCGCTACGCCGACCAGCTCGCGCGGGTGCGCGATGCGGCCGACGACCTGCGGCGGCAGGACGACGGTCGCGACGTGATCCTGGTCGTCTGCCACCGCAACGCGCTGCGGCTGCTGCTGCGGCACGAGCGCGGCGTGGACCCGGGCGAAGCCGGTATCCCCAACGGCCACCTGCTGACCCTCTGATGGCCGACGCGCTGTGACCCGTACCGCCCGCATCGTCTTCGGCGTCCTGATCGTCGCGACCGTCGCCGCGTTCTTCGTCGCCCAGCGGCTGAAGAACCAGCCCGCCGTGCTCCAGCTCTCCCGCGAGTACGGGGGCTTCACGCGGGTCTTCTCGCCCAACGGCGACGGCCGCCGGGACACCTTCACCGTCCGCTTCATGCTCAAGCGCGCGACGCCCGTCACGGTCGAGATCGTCGACGAGGACGGCATCCGCGTGGCGACGCTGACCGAGAACCAGCCGGCCGAGCGGTACAAGCGAATCACGCTGCGCTGGGACGGGCGCGACGACGACGGCAACCCCCAGCCGCACGGCCGCTACCGGCTGAAGTTCGTGCTGCCGGACGAGGGCCGCAGCGTGGTCTGGGCCAGCTCGTTCCAGCTCAACCGGATCAAGCCGAAGCCGAAGGTGCGGCGGATCCTGGCGGACGGGACGAAGGGCCGCCGGGCCCCGGCCGTGCTGCCGACGGTCGACGGCAAGCCGATCGTGGCCGAGCTGCAACTCGACGGCTGGCGCCCCAAGGCCCGGGTCGTGCGGACCTCTCCCGGAGCGGAAGAGGTCGTCGCGCGGCTGAAGGTCGACGTCACCGAGCGTGCCCAGGGCGGCACGCGGATCGGCGGGCGCGTCAAGTCGATCCGCGGCGAGGCCCGCTGGGACGGGACGACGGACGACGGCCGCCCGGCGCCGCCCGGGACCTACGTGATCCAGGTCTGCGTGCAGGAAGCGGCGCAGATCGAGGGATGCGGACCGACCGCCGGCCGGGACGGCATGCCGCGGGCGGAACCGAGTGGCCGGATGCGCGGCCGCGGCGGCGTCACCGTGCGCCGGGTCGGCGTGCAGACCAGCCCGGCGCCGGCCGAGCCCGGCGAGCGACTGACCTTCTTCGTCGACGCCCGCGGCAAGCGCTACCGCTGGATCCTGCGCCGGGTCGGCAGCGACCGCCCGGTCTCCAGCGGCTCGGCCACCCGCGCGGCGCTGCGGATCGATCCGCGCTCGCGACGCAGCGCCGCCTACCGGCTGACCGTGATCGCGGGCGGTGAGCGGGTCGACGTGCCCGCCGTCGTCAACGACGCCGCGGAGCGGCGGGTGCTCGTGGTGCTGCCCGCGATCACCTGGCAGGGGCTGAACCCGCTCGACGACGACGGCGACGGGCTGGCCAACCGCCTGCAGTCGACGAACGGCGACAGCGCGACCCGGATCCGCACCGCGCGGATCTTCGGCACGCTGCCGTCGTCGTACGCGGCCACCGTCGCTCCCGCGATCGAGTGGCTGGTCCGGCACCGCAAGCGGTTCGAGATCACCACCGACCTGGCGCTCGCGCTGCAGTCGGGGCCCGACGATCGCGAGCACGGCCCGCAGCTCGAAGGCCGCCCGGGGATCCTGCTGGTCGGCGAGGCGCGTTGGACGACGTCCGACGCCGCGGAGCGGATGCGCCGGTTCGTCACCGCGGGCGGCAACGTCGCGGTGCTCGATCCGTCCGGCCTGCACCGCTCGGTCGAGCTGGGCGGCAGCGCGGAGCGCGGGCGGCGGCTGGAGGAGCCCGGGCCGTTCGACCCGGCCGACGCCTTCGGGATCGTCAGCCGGGGCGCGGTGCGGCTGGACGGTCCGCTCGAGAACGACCGCGACGAGATCGAGCTGTTCGCCGGCACCGACGGGCGCTTCGACGGCTACCCGACCGGCTGGCCCGCCGAATCGCTGGGCGACGGCGAGCCCGTCGCCAGCGCCGTCGACGGCAGCGACCACCGGGTGATCGTCGGGATGCGCCTGGGCAAGGGGCTCGTGATCCGCACCGGCTTGCCGACCTTCGCCGCGCGGTTGAGCGACGATCCCGACACCTCCGAGCTGATGGAGAGCACATGGCGACGGCTCTCGCGCTGACCGCGATCACGCTGGCGGCGACGCTGGCGATGGTCCTCCGCGGCCCCCGGGCCCGGGCCGGCGCGCTCGCGCTGGCGATGGTCGGCGGCCCGGCGATCCTGGCGATCCAGGTCTGGGACACCGGACCGGTCGAGCAGCTTCGCGAGAGCCCGCTGCTGTTCGCGGCGGTGGTGATCGTCGGCCTGGCGGTGCTCGGCGTCGGCGCCGCGGCGTTCCGCCGCTGGCCGCTGGCCGTGCCGATCGCCGTGACGCTGGTGCTGCCGTTCCGGCTGCCGCTCGACCTCGGCGACGGACAGGCGGTCAACCTGCTGCTGCCGCTCTACGTCGTCACCGGCGCGGCGGCGCTGGCCTGGGTCTGGGAGCGGTTCCAGCACGATCCGGATCTGCCGTCGGACGATCCGCGGCCGGGCTTCGCCGACGTCGCGCTGCTGCTGTTCGTGGTGCTCTACGCCGTGCAGAGCGCCTGGTCGATCGACCAGGGCCAGGCGGTCGAGCAGGTCGCGTTCTTCTACGTCCCGTTCTCGCTGCTGTACGTCGTGCTGCGGACGATCCGCTGGACCCCGCAGCTCGCGGCCCGCTGCCTCGGCGTGGCCGTCGGCGTCGCGCTGGTGCTGGCCGCGGTCGGGTTCTACGAGTACGCGACCCGCCACGTGCTGCTGAACCCGCGGATCATCGCGTCCAACCAGATCGAGGACGCGTTCCGGGTCAACTCGCTGTTCTTCGACCCCAACATCTACGGCCGCTTCCTGATCCTCGTAGTGCTCGGCGTGGCCGCGCGGATGCTCTGGGCGCGCGACAACCGGACCGTCCTGATCACCGCGCTGGTGCTGGTGGTGCTGTGGGCGGCGCTGGTCCTGACCTACTCGCAGACCAGCTTCGTGTCGCTGCTGGTCGGCCTGGCGATCCTCGGCGGCCTGCGGTTCGGTCCGTGGAAGGCGTTCGGGACGGTGCTGGCGATCGGCGCCGTCGCGGCGGCGCTGCTGTTCGCGGCCCCGTCGGCGCTCAACATCGACGGCTTCGACGGCGACAGCCTGGACGACGCGACGTCCGGCCGGGTCGCCCTGACCAACGGCGGGATCCGCCTGTTCGCCAACGAGCCGGTGCTCGGGGTCGGATCCGGGGCGTTCGCTCGCGAGTACCGGCGGGCCGAGCACGCCGGGCAGTCGGACGCCGTGGCGGCGTCCCACACGATCCCGATCACGATCGCGGCGGAGCAGGGCCTGGTCGGCCTGATCGCCTACCTGGTGCTGCTGGTGGCGGTGCTCCGCCGGCTGCTCCGCGACGCCGAGGACTGCCCGGCGCGGGCGGCGATCGCGGCGATGGTGATCGCGCTGGTGGTCCACACGATGGGCTACGCGGCGTTCCTCGAGGACCCGGTGCTGTGGGTGCTGCTGGCGGTCGGCGGCAGCCTGGCGACCACCGCGAGCGCGGCCGGCCGGGCGCGGCGCGAACCGCGGGTCCCGCGGGCGGCGCGGGTGCCGCGTGCGAGCTGAGCGGTCCGCGACCGCGGAGTGGCTGATCCTCGCGGTCGGCGTCGTCCTGGCGCTGATCGTCTGGGCGCTCTTTCCGAGCTCCGGCAACTACGACACGGTGCTCGACCTGGTGTGGGCGCGCGAGCTGCTCGACGGCCGGGCGCCCGGGTTCGAGGCCTACGCCGCGTCGACCCCGCATCCCGCGTGGCTGGCGATCGGCGTCCCGGTGGTCGCGCTCTTCGGCGAGCACGCCGACCGCGCGATGGTCCTGCTGACCGCGCTGACCCTGCCGGTGCTGGCGGCGGCGACGGTCCGCCTGGGCCGGATCGCGGGCGAGGCGGTGACGGGGCCCGGCGCGGATGACGGCGCCGCGCCGGCTTCGGCGGAGCGGGAGACCTTCGACGGGTCAGACCCGCACGACGTCTCCCGACGGGACGATGCCGCGCGGGCCGCGCGGACCGGTCTGGTCGTCGGCCTGATCGCGGGCGGCCTGACGCTGACCAGCTTCGCCTTCCTGCTGCTGGCGGCCAAGGGCTACCTGGACATGCCGTTCCTGGCGCTCGTCGCGTGGGCGGGGGTCTGGGCGATCGAGAAGCCGACGGCGTGGCGCGGTCCCGCCGTCCTGCTGCTGCTCGCGGGCCTGCTGCGCCCCGAGGCGTGGGTCCTGGCGGGGCTCTACTGGCTGTGGTGCACGGTCGGGGGACGGTGGTCGGCCCGCGGCGCGCCCGCGCCCCCGACGTCTGCGCGTGGGGTTCTGTCCCGTGGTGGTACCGAAGCCGACGAGGTCGCCCGCGCGGAGGGCCGGACGGCATCCACCGCCCGCGCGGGCGGCCGTGCCCTGCACCTGGCCACCGTGCTCGCGGCCCCGTTGCTGTGGATGGCCGTCGACGCGGCGGTCACCGGCAATCCGTTCCACTCCCTGACCGCGACCAGCCAGCTCGCGGACGAGCTGGGCCGCGAGCGGGGGATCGCTCGGGCTCCGAAGCTGCTGGTGACCCAGCTCGTCGACCAGGCGCGTCCGCCCGTCGCCGCCGCGGGGCTGCTCGGACTGGCGGTGCTGCTGCTCGGATGGCGCATCGGCCTGGCCCGTCCCCCGCGCCGGGTCGTCGTGGTCCTGCTGACGTTGCTGCTGGCGGGCGTGGCGACCTTCCTGGCGGCGGGCGTCGCCGGACTGTCGCTGATCCCGCGCTACCTGTCGGTGCCGGTCGTCGCCCTGACGGTGCTGGCCGCGCTCGCCGCGGGTGGCTGGGTGGCCCTGCCGAGCGGTCACCGGTGGCGTCGCCCGTGGGCGGTCCTGGTGCTGGTCGGCGCCGTGGTCGGCGTCGGCGCGTACCTGACGGTCAAGCGCGACTCGGTGCGGTCGCTCGGATCGGAGCTGCGGTTCCTCGCCGACGCCCGCGAGGACGTGCGCGAGCTGATGGAGGACCCGGCGGTCGTCGCCGGATCGCGCTGCGGCCCGATCAGCCTGCCGACCTACCGCCTGGTGCCCGAGATCCGCTTGCAGCTCGACCTGGACGGCGACCGGGTGGTCGCCCGCAGCGATCCTCGGGCCGCGGCGCTGGGCGCGTTCGACCGTGGAGTGGCGATCTCGGTGACCGAGGGGAAGTTCGCGCGGCGCTACGGTCGGGCCGACGGGGTTCCGCGGTCGACCCAGGCGGTGCCGCCGGGCTTCGTCGAGGTCGCGCGCCGCGGCGCGTTCGTGGCGTCGGTGCGCTGTCGCTAGTCGCTCAGCCAGCGTCGAGCCCGAGGCCGCGCAGCCGCTCGCGCAGCGGGGCGTTCTGACGCTCGGCGGTCTGGGCCAGCGCCCATTCGCGCAGCTTGTCGTCCGGCGCGGCGCGGCGGCCCGACTCGGCGGCGACCGCGGCGGCGAAGGCCTCGGGATCGTCGGCGACGACGATCGCCGGGTCCCAGGTGCGCACGCCGGCCAGGTCGGGGACGACGGTCCGGCGGCCGAGCCGCGCGGCCTTGAGGATCCGGTACGGCAGCCCGGCGTCGTTGAACGGATCGCGACGGAACGGCAGGATCCCGACGTCGGACAGCCGTAGGAGCTGCGCCGCCTGCGCGTCCGGCTGCTTCCCGAGGAAGACGAACGGCGCGTGGTCGCGGCACCAGGCGAAGTCCGGATCGTTCGCGCACTCGTCCGCGTGGAGCTGGCCGACGAAGAGGATCTGCAGCGCCGGCAAACGTTCGCCGAGCCCGCGCAGCAGCGCCCAGTCGGTGCGGCGGCCGAGGTGCCCGAGCGAGAAGCCGACGACCTCGACCGCCGCGTCCGGCGCGGGGAACGTGTCGGCGGCCAGCGGGCTGAGCACGGTGGAACGGCCGTCGGTCTCGGCCAGGTCGGCCAGCGCCCCGCTCGACGCGACGACCAGCGATGCGCGATCCGACGCGCGCCGATGCAACTCCGTCAACCGCTTCCGGCGCTCGGCGTCGGCGTCTCCCGCCGCCTCGTAGCGGTCCCAGCGCCAGTACCAGAGCTCGGCCCCGGTCTTCGCGCAGAGCGCTGCGGCGACCGGCTCCTGCGTGGCGTGGAAGATCACGATCACCCGCGGGTCGCGGGCCTCGGCGTGCAGGCGCTTGAGCAGCGTCCCCGCCTGCTGTCGCGCGATTGCGGCCCCGACCGGTCCGTCGCCGAGCCGCAGCGACGTCCCGTATCCGCCCCGCGCGCCCCACGGCGGATCGACCGCGACGACGTCGTCGCCGCGCAGCAGATCCTCGGCCTGATCCCGCAGGATGAACTGGCTCAGCGGCCGCGGCAGCAGCAGGACGCAGGCGGGACGCAGGTCGAGGGGCACGGGTGGAGCGTAAAGGGAAACCGAAACCGAAACGGAGCGCAAGACTGTCCCGCCCCGCAACGCCGCGCCCGGTCCCACCCGCCCCACGGACTACGATCGTCGGTCGATGGCGCCGCACCCCCTCCGCCGCCTGGCGACGTCCGGCGCGGCCTACCAAGCGGCGAGTCTCGTGGCCGGCGTGCTGGCGCTGGTCACGCTGCCGCTCTACACCCGGCACCTGACGCCGGGCGAGCTCGGCGCTGCGGAGACGCTGCTGACCTGGATCATCCTGGCGTCGATCGTCCTGCGGTCCGGCCTGCAGGAGGCGCTGCTGCGCCACTGGTTCCTCGACGCCGATCCGGTCCGGCGGTCGCGGCTGGCCCGCAAGGTCACCGTCCTGGTCCTGGGCGCGTCGACCGGCGCGGCCGCCCTCGTCGCCGCGTTCGCCGAGCCGATCTCCGAGCTGCTGCTCGGCGAGCAGCTCCCCGGCCCGCTGCGGGCCACCGCGCTCGGGATCTGGGCGTTCACCAACCTCGAGGTCGCCAACGCGCTGCTGCGCGCCCAGGAGCAGCGGCGGATCTACCTGTTCGCGTCGCTGAGCAACGTGCTGCTCACGGTGACGACGACGATCGGCCTGGTCGTGATCCTCGACCAGGGCGCGTCGGGCTACCTGCTCGGCAACTACGCGGCGTCGACCGTGGTGCTGGTCGGCGTCTGGTGGACCCAGCGGGCGCTGCTGCTCGGGCACCGCGCCGTGGATGCCCCCGCGGTCGCGCTCCGCCCGCTGCTGCGCTTCGGGCTGCCGACCGTCCCGCCCGAGATCGCCGTCTTCGCGCTCAACCTGATCGACCGCCAGTACCTGATCCACACCACGGGCCTGGCCAGCAACGGCATCTACTCCGCGGCGGTCAAGCTGGCGACGATCGTGATCGTGGTCGCGCGGGCGTTCCAGGCCGCCTGGCCGCCGTTGGCGTACGACCTCGGCGACGAGGAGGCGCCGAAGGCCTACGCCCACGTGGTCCGGGCGTACGTGCTGCTGCTCGGCCTGATGGTCGCCGGCCTGACGCTGTTCCGTCACCAGGTCGTCACCGTCCTCGTCGCCGAGGAGTTCGCTGCGGCGGCCGGCGCGTTGCCCTGGCTGGCGCTCGGCTGGGCGCTGTGGGGGCTGACCTGGGTCTTCACGTCGATCGCCGGCCGCGAGCACCAGACCGGGCGGACCCTGCCCGCGGCGCTGATCGGCCTGGTCGTCAACGTCGCGGTGCTGGTGGCGCTCGTGCCGTCGCTGGCGGCGACCGGGGCCGCGATCGCGCTCGTCGCCGCCTACGTGGTGGCGCTGACCATCTCCCACCTGCGGACCCGGACGCTGCTGCGGGTGCCGTTCGAGTGGTCGCGGCTGGTCGCGGCGGTGGTCGTCCTGACGGTCGTCGCGGTCGGCGTGGACTGGCTCGCCCCGCCGTCCGGGGTCGACGCCGTGCTGCTGCGAGCGGCGGCCATGGCCGCGATCCCGCTGCTGTTGCTGGCGGCCGGAGCCTTCACCTCCGCCGAGCTGCGGACCGTGGTGGCGGCGATCCGTCGTCGGCGCCGATGACGTGCAGCCGTCTCGTCGGCGGGACGGGCGACGCCGTTCTGGTCACGCCGACCGTGTGTCGCCCGTACGCATGCGATCGGTCCGCGAGGGGAACAGGGGACCGGAACGCGTGCCGTTCAGGGACGCGTAATGCACCTGCGCTAGCGTTCTGAGGATCCCCCATGAGCACCAAGAAACGCACCAAGCCAAAACGATCCGGTAGCCCGACGCACAAGCGGCCAGCCGCATCCAGCGCCACCGCTCCGACCGAGCTGACGTTCGACCGCATCGGCAAGCCGGAGATCGACCGGATCCTCCGTGAGCAGACCGGAATGCCCCTCGCCACCGTGCTGGAACGATCATCCGTTCAAGCCGTCCAGGCGTTCATCGACGACCTAGAGGCCGAGGACGACGCGGTCACCGCGGTCCGTGAGCTCGAGGCCGAGCTGGGCATCGAGCAGGGCGTCGAGGATCTTCCCGAGCTCGAGCCCGAGCAGGAGATCCGCCTGCTGCGCTGCGACATGGCGCAGGAACGGCAGATCGCCGAGGTCGACAAGCGCCTGCTGGCGATCTGCCGCGAGGTGATGGTCGACCTCGAACGCCGCGCGGTCCGCGCCGAGAAGGACCTCCAGCAGGCGCAGCGCAAGGTCGAGCAGGCCGAGACGCAGGCCGGCCGGCACGAGCGTCGGGCCGAGGATCGCGTCGCCGAGGCGCAGGAGCTGCGCGGCAAGCTCGACAACGCCGAGCTGGAGATCACCTCGCTGCGCGAGGCGCTCGAGGCCGCCGAGAACCGCGGCGAGCAGCTCGCGACGAAGCTGGGCGAGACGCCGGACGTGGTGGCGGCCGACGAGGCCTCCGTCGAGGCGGTCGAGCAGCTCAAGGCGCAGCTCGCCGAGCGCGAGGCCCTGCTGCTCGACGCCCACGCCGAGCACGAGCGGCTCGAGCTGGCGCTCGAGGAGGCTCGTCGGCGGGTCGCCCAGCTCCACCGCGAGGTCGAGAGCACCGGCGACGACGAGGCGTCCGAGGAGGAGGAGCTGCCGGCGGTCGAGACGGTGCTCGAAGCGGTCCAGGCCGCCTCCGAGCGCTGCAAGCACCTCGTCTTCAGCGAGCGGGCGTTCGAGACGGCGGCCGACAGTCCGTTCTGGCGCCCCGACATGGTGCTGCAGGACTTCATCAAGCTCGACCAGGTCGCCGAGGCCTACCTGCGGCCCGAGGGGATCGGCCAGCCCGTCGGCCAGTTCGCGCAGGATCTGGGCCTGGACTGGCGGTCCGGGGTCGGCGAGGTCTGGTACGGGATCCACCCGAACGACTACCACTTCCCCTACGAGGGCGAGACCCTGCGGGTCGCCGAGCACGTGCGGGTCGCCAACGGCTCCGGCGCCCAGCGCTGCGCGCGGATCTACTGCGCGTTCCATCCCGGATCGGACCAGGACGGCGACCTCCCGCGCGGCGTCTACGTCGGGCCGGTCGGCCGCAAGCTGCCCGACTCGACGACGGGCTGATCCGCGGCCGTCGGCCGTCGTCGCTCAGTGGGCGGCGGCCTGCGGCTCGCGGGCCGCGTTGAACGCCTCGGCGGCCTCGCGGATGCCCTCGCCATGGCGGGGCAGCAGGGCGGCGCGCACGTGCCACCAGTAGCGTCGCGGCGAGTGGCCGGGCAGCACGACCGCGGCGACGGCGCGCAGCAGGTAGGGGAACGCGACCAGCGGGCGGCAGAGTCGCGCGTAGCCGGGGCCGTGATGGGCAACCAGGTAGCGCTCGTGGTTGCGGTGTAGCTCGACGATCCGCCGCTGGGCGCCCCGGCCGGTCGACAGGCCCTCGTGGTGGACGCAGCGCGCGGCCGGCACGTGCAGCGTGTGCCATCCGGCGTCCGCGAGCCGCCGTTGCAGGTCGACCTCGTCGCCGTAGACGAAGTACTCCGGGTCGAGGTGGCCGATCATCGCGGACGCCTGGACCCGCACCATCAGGCACGCCGACTGACACCAGTCGACCTTGCGCGTGGGGCCCGATCCCGACTGGACCACGAACCGGCGGTGCAGCAGTAGCGCCTGGGCGAGCGTGGTGCTGAACGTCGGGAACCGCCAGGCGGACGGCTGCTCGCGCCCGTCGGGACGGAGGAGCGTGGCGCCGGCGCAGCCCGCCTGGGGGTCGCGCTCCATCGCGTCGAGCAGCTCCTTGGCCGCCCCGGCCCGCAGCTCGCTGTCCTCGTTGAGCAGCAACGCGTAGCGGCCGTGGGCCTCGTCGAGCAGACGGCTGTCGTTGGCCGCCTTGCCCTCGCGCCGCTCGAGCGCGATCACGCGAGCGCCGACCGGATGCTCGCGGGCGATCCGCACGCTGTCGTCGGTCGAGGCGTTGTCGAGCACCAGGACCTCGGTCGCCTGGTCGAGCAGCCGCTGCTCGCGCTCGATCGCGTCGAGGCAGGCCGGGAGGAACGCGGCGCCGTTGGTGCCCACGACACAGAAGCTGATCAGCGGGGTGGAGGATCCCGGAGAGACCGCGGGCGGCACGTGGTGACCGTACCGACGCGCGGCGGACGCTGCTGTCCAGGGTGCCAGCTTGCACGGTCGCTGTCGCCGGGAAGGACCGTTGATCGGCGTGACGTAGGGGTGTCCGTCGTGCCTCCCGACCTGCTTCACCCCGGCGAGCTGCTCGCCGGCTACCGGATCGAGCGTCAGCTCGGCCGCGGCGCGACCGGTGTCGTCTACCTGGCGCGGCAGGTCGCGCTCGATCGTCCGGTGGCGCTGAAGGTCGTCGGCTCGCCGTGGGCGGCGGACGCGGCGTTCCGCGCGCGGTTCCGTCACGAGGCCCAGGCGGCAGCCGCGCTCGACCATCCGAACGTCGTGACGGTCCTGGACAGCGGCGAGGACGACGACCGGCTGTGGCTGGCGATGCGACTGGTCGACGGGCCGGACCTGCGGGTGCTGCTGCGACGGACCGGACGGCTGGAGCCCGAGCACGCGGTCTCGGTGGTCGAGCAGGTCGCGGGGGCGCTCGACGCCGCCCACGCCGCCGGGCTGGTCCACCGGGACGTCAAGCCGGGCAACGTGCTGGTCGAGGACGCCCCGGGGGGCGCGCTGCACGTGGAGCTGGCGGACTTCGGCCTGGTCGGCGGAGCCGCGCGGGCGGTGGACGGTGACGACGCCGGACCGAGCTCCGGGACCGCGGGAGAATCGGGGCCCGACGGGGACGAGGGGGCGGCGAGCGCCGGACCGGCCGTGGCCGTCGAGGGCACCCCGGAGTACGCGGCGCCCGAGCAGCTCGCGGGCCACGAGCCGACCGCCGCGGCGGACGTCTACGGCCTCGGCCGCGTGCTCGCCGAGATGCTGACCGGCGACCCCGCCGCCCCGGTCGACCCGGGGGCGCGCGGATTCGCGGCGGTCGTCGCCCGCGCGACCGATCCCGATCCGGCCTGGCGCTACCGGACGGCGGGCGACCTGGCCGTGGCGGCGCGGGCGGTGCTGGAGCCGGGGGCGGCGGGGGGCGTCCCCGGCCCGCGGGGCGGGACCGGCGCTTCGGCGGTGGCCGCCGCGGCGGCCACGACGACCGCATCGGCATCAGCGGGGGCGGTCGTCGCGGGACGGTTGCCGTCGCCGGCCGAGGTCGCCGACGCGGAGTACGAGGACGTGGAGCCGCTGGCTCCCGAAGCGGGTCGGACGGGCCGTCGTCGGGCCACGACCCTGGTCGCGCGCCCGCGCCGGCGGCGTCGGTGGGTCTGGGCGCTGCCGCTGGTCGTCCTGCTGACGGCGATCGCGGCGGGCGCGCTGGTGCTCGGCGAGATCCGCGACGACCAGTTCCTGGCCAGTCCGGCGGGCGGGGTCGAGCGGCGGACGACGCCGGGTGCGTCGGGATCCGGTCCGACCGGCGGCGCGTCGGCGGCTCCGTCGGCGTCGGCGTCGGCGTCAGGCGCGCGGTCGTCCTCGACCGGGAGCGGTGACGTCTCGGCGGCGGGCGACGGTTCGGGCGCCCCGTCCGGCGGGGATCGGGGCACGCGGTCGTCCTCCGGTGGAGCGGCCCGAGATTCGGACGGCAGCGGTGCGGACCGTGCGGCATCCAGGGCGGCCGCGAGCCCGTCTCCGGACTCCTCCGCTCCGCTGATCGAGCGCTCGGGACCCGGCGCCGCCCCCGCGGCGGCCGCGATCCCGCCCGCCCGCGGCCTGCGGCGGTTCGGCGGGGGGAGCTGGACGCTCGACCTGCCGGCGACCGCGGGCTGGCGCCAGACCGCGGTCCAGGAGCTGTCCGGCGGACGGACGCTGCTGACGCGCCTGCGCCGCGGGGACGGCACGCGGCTCGTCGTCCAGCACCAGCCGGGGCAGGCGGCGGTCTTCGGTCCGTGGCCGGGGCAGTCGTTCGTGGTGCGCCTGCCGGACGCCGGCCGGCTCGACGCGTCGCTCTTCCGCGGCGGTCGGTTCGCGATGTGTGGCGAGGGGGTCTGCGCGGCGGTGCCGGTCAACGGCCCGAGCGGCGGCGTGCTGCTGATCGCGGCGGCCGTGACCGACGCGACGGCGCGGGGCGAGTTGCGCCGGGTGGCCCGGGGCCTGCGCGTCCACTAGCGTCCCCGAGCGGTGCACGTTCGGATCGTCGACCCCTCTGCCTACACGCCGCCGTACGACCACGCGCTCTGCGCGGCGCTGGCGCGGGCGGGGGACGACGTCATCCTGGTGACGAGCGACTTCCCCTACGGCGAGGTCCCGGAACCCGACGGCTACGCGGTCGAGCGCGGCTTCTACCGGCGGGCGCTGGGTCCGGCGGGCTCGCGCGTCCGGCAGCTGACGAAGCTCCCCCAGCACCCCTGCGACATGTGGCGGCTGGCGCGCTCGTCGCGCGCCGCCGACGTCGTCCACTTCCAATGGCTGCCGCTCCAGGCGGTCGACCTGCGGCTGCTCGGTCCGCGCTCGCCGTTGCCGTGGCGGGGACCCCTGGTCCTGACGGCGCACGATGTGCTCCCGCGCGAGGCGGCTCCCGGGCAGCGCGACGCCCAGCGGCGGCTCTACGCCCGGATGGACGCGGTGATCGTGCACTCCCGGCACGGCCGCGACCGACTCGTCGACGACCTCGGCGTACCGGACGCCAAGGTCCACCTGATCCCGCACGGCGCGTTCGCCCACCTGACCGAGCTCGAGCCCGCGCCGCTGCCCGACGAGCTGGCCACCACCCCGCCGGGCCGCCCCGTCGTCCTGCTGTTCGGGCTGATCCGGCCGTACAAGGGCCTCGACGTCCTGCTCGAGGCGTGGCGCGCGCTGGCGGCGGAGGGCGACCCCGGAGCGGACCTCTGGGTCGTCGGCCTGCCCAAGACGGACATCGCCGCGCTGCGCCAGGATGCTCCGCCGAGCGTGCGGTTCGTCGATCGGTTCGTCAGCGACGCCGAGACGGCGGCGGTCTTCCGACGGGCCGACGTGGTGGTCCTGCCCTACCGCGAGATCGACCAGTCCGGGGTGTTGTTCACCGCGTTGGCCTTCGGCCGGGCGATGGTCCTCAGCGACGTCGGCGGGTTCCCGGAGGTCGCCGCCGAGGGCGCGGCCGAGCTGGTGCCGGCCGGCCAGGCGGGCGCACTGGCCGCCACGTTGCGAGCGGTGCTCGACGATGCCGCTCGCCGGGACGCGTTGGCCGACCGCTCCGCGGCGCTCGCCGCCGGCCCGTACTCGTGGGACGCGATCGCGGCAGCGCACCAGCGGGTCTACGCGTCGCTGGCGGACGGCAGCGACTGACGTGCGGTTGGTCGTCGTTGGGGAGGCCCACCGCACGCCCGTGCGCTCATGCGCCCTTGCGGGTGCTTCCTACCGAGAGTAGGGTTGGTGTATGCCGGAGCTCAGCCTGCCCAAGCTCTACGGCGCGCTGGAGGGACTCCCGCTCGGTCGCTCGGTGGCGTCGCGGATCTACCGCACCGCCGCGCCGTACTTCCTCAGCGTTCCCGTGCGGTTGGACCACCTGGAACCGGGCCGGGCCGAGGCCTCGATGGCTGCTGTCCCGTGGACCCGCAACCACCTCGGCACCGTCCACGCGATCGCCCAGTGCAACCTGGCCGAGTACGTGATGGGCGCGCTCGCCGAGGCGACGGTGCCGCCGAGCCACCGCTGGATCCCCCGCGGGATCACCGCCACCTACAACGCCAAGGCGACGGGCCGCCTGCGGGCCACCGCCACCATCGACCTGCCGGCCGACCTGGGGGACAAGCAGGAGCTGCCGGTCGACGTGCGGATCCGCAACGCCGAGGACGTCGAGGTCGCCACGATCACGATCCCGATCTGGGTGACGGCGAAACCGCAGCGGGCGTAGCGACGCGGTCACGCCCAGAGCGCGCTGAGCGGCACGGCGAACAAGCCGTTGCCGAACGGCACCGTGGCCTCGCCGGTGTAGAGCACCGCCCCGCCCCGAAACCGGTCGCCGAGCTTCGACCGGAGGTGTCGCAGCCCCGTCAGGTCGGAGGTGTGGATCGACGCCGCGGCCTTGACTTCGATGCCGATGACGTCGCCGTTCGGGTGCTCCAGGACCAGGTCGACTTCGCGGCCGTCGCGGTCGCGATAGTGGAACGCGCGCAGGGCGTGATCGCCCCACTCCGCGAGGCGCAGGAGCTCCATGACCGCAAACGTCTCGAACGTCATGCCCGCGACTTTGTCGTCCTTCACGATGCGCTCTGCGTCGGCTCCGATCAGGTGGCATAGCAAGCCGCTGTCGGTGATGTAGCCCTTCGGGGCTTTTACGACACGGTTGAGCAGGTTGCCCGAGTAGGCGGGGAGGCGTCGAATGACGAACAGCGTTTCCAGCAGGTCGGTGCGTGCTTGGGCCGTCCGTTGATTGACGCCGAGGTCTCGGCCAAGGCTTGCGTGGTTCACAAGAGCCCCCGAGATCGCCGCGTAGGCGTTGAGCAGTTGGCGGGTCGTGTGAGGCCCTCCAACTCCCGCGATATCGGCGAGATCGCGGACGAGCAGGGCTTCTACGTGGCTTTCGAAGTACCGGCTGCGTCGTTTGCCTTCGCGCAGCCGGGCCATGGGGTAGCCGCCGGCCGCGATCATCGAGGCGTATGCGCTGCGACCTCCTGGTTGGCCGGAGAGCGCCGGTGCCGTTCCAGCAAAGAGTTGGTGTAGGAGGGTGGCTGGGGTGCCGTGAATTTCCGCTTGGGTGAGCGGCCACAGGCGGAGATACTCGGCGCGGCCGGTGAGTGCGTCAGCGATCCGCGGGGCGGTCAGGATGTTCGCCGACCCGGTGAGCAGGAACTGCCCGGGGCGTTGTTCCCGATCAACTCGGCGTTTGATCGCAAGCATGAGGTCGGGTACTCGGTGCACCTCGTCGATGATGGCCGGAAGCGCCATGTCGTTGATCACGCCGGTCGGATCGTTCTCGGCGCTGACTCGCACCGCCTGCTCGTCAAGGCTGACGATCGTCTTGATGCCGGTTTCTGCGGCGATGCGCTCGACGAGCGTGCTCTTGCCAACCTGTCGCGCGCCGAGTATCACCACGACGCGCGTATCTGCGAGCGCTTCTAGCACTTCCGGGTGGATTCGGCGCGGAATGACCGACACCGGCAGAAGTGTAGTTCGCGGCCCGGCAGATATGTAGTGGAAGGGTCGGCAGATATGTAGTCCGGGGGTCGGCAGATCTGTAGTGAGAGGGTCGGCAGATCTGTAGTGAGCGCCCCCGCAGATACGGAATGGGCGACCCGAGGGTGGCGCGATTCCCCGGTATCGGCACTGAAAGCCCGCGGCGGCGCGGCCCCGCTTCCACCGCTTCTGGGACGATCATCGCGTGCGTGCGCTGCACCTGTTGACCCTCGGCCTGCTGGCCTGGACCCACGTCGGTTGGGGGCTGTTCGTGCGGATCGCGCGGCGGCTCGGACTGGGGCGGGTGACCGACGACCGGGAGAGCCGTGCCACGGGGCCGGTCTCGGCCGCGTCCGGCGACCGCCCCACCGTCTCGGTGGTCATCGCCGCCTACGCCGAGGAGGACGCGATCGCGCAGACCGTGGCCGGGCTCGCGGCGCAGAGCTGGCCGCGTGACCGTCTGCAGATCGTCGTCGCCTGCGACGGCTCGACCGACCGGACGGCCGAGCGCGCGCGGGAAGCCGGCGCCGACCTGGTGCTGGAGCTGCCCCGCGGCGGCAAGCACCACGCGCAGGCCGGCGGGGTCGCCCGGGCGACCGGCGAGATCCTGGCCTTCAGCGACGCGAACACCAACTGGGAGCCGAACGCGCTGGCCGAGCTGGTGGCCGCCTTCGACGACCCCCGGGTCGGCTACGCCTGCGGCCGCGTCTCGTTCCTCGCGGAGGACGGCGCGACCAATCAGGAAGGTGCCTACTGGAAGCTCGAAATGGCGCTGCGCCGACTGGAGAGCGACTGGTGGTCGGTGACCGCCGGCAACGGCGCGATCTACGCGCTGCGCGCGGAGCTGTGGTCGCGGCTGCGGGTCGCGTTCGGGCACGACCTGGCGCTGCCGCACCAGGTGGTCCGCGCCGGCCTGCTCGCGGTCGACCGGCCGACCGCGAAGGCGTCCGAGCCGATGGTTCCGTCGATCGACGGCGAGTGGCGCCGCAAGCGGCGGATGATGAACCAGGCCTGGCGCGTGGTCCTGCGCGGCGGCGAGGGCGGGGGTCTGCGCCAGGGGATCCTCGACCCGACCGGGCTGCCGGTCCCGTACCTGCTCGCGATCGTCAGCCACCGCTGGCTGCGCTACGCCAGCCCGTTCCTGCACCTTCTGGCCTACGCCGCCGGCCTGGCGCTGCTCGTCGGCCGCAAGCCGCGCCCGACGCTGCACGTCCTGCTGCTCGCCGCGCATCTCGCGGTCCCGCTCGGCGCGGCCGCCGCGGCCCGTCTGCGTTGGCGCCCGCTGCTGCTCTGCCGCTACTACCTGCTGATGACCGCGTCGATCGCCGCCGGGCTGAGCGACCACCTGCGCCACGGGACCCCGGCCGGCTGGGACCCGGCGGAGGGCACGCGGTGAGCGACCGTTCCGCGACGACCGGGGCCGGCAGGGTCACCCCGAGCGACCGCCACGCCGAGCTGCGCGCGCGGATGCGCGCGGCGAGACGCCAGGTCGGGCCCGATGGCCCGATCGCCCGTCCCGGGGGCTCCGGTATCGGCAACGCGATCCGGCGTGGCTTCGACGTCGTCGTCTCGGTCCTGGCGCTGGGCGTCCTGGCGCTTCCGCTGGCCGCGGTCCTGCTCGTCGTGCGGCTCGAGTCTCCCGGCCATCCGATCTTCCGGCAGCGCCGGGTCGGTCGCGACGGTCGCGAGTTCGACGTGCTCAAGGTCCGCACGATGGTCCAGGGCGCCGAGGGCATGGGCGCGGGACTGGCGATCGTCCACGGCGACGCGCGGATCACCCGGCTGGGGCGCTTCCTGCGGCGGACGTCGATCGACGAGCTGCCGCAGTTCGTCAACGTCCTGCGCGGCGAGATGTCGATCGTCGGACCGCGCCCGACGGTGCCGTCGCAGATCGCCGCCTACGACGACCGCCAGCGCGAGCGGCTGCTCGTCCGGCCCGGGCTGACCGGCTGGGCGCAGATCCAGGGCCGGACCACGCTGAGCTGGCCCGAGCGGATCGAGTTCGATCGCTGGTACGTCGCGAACCGCTCGCTGCGACTCGACCTGCGGATCCTGCTCGCCACGGTTCGCGTGGTGCTCGGCGGGGCCGGGGTCGAGCGCGACGGCGCGGCGTGGGAAGCGCCGGAGCAGGACGAGTAGTCAGGAGGCGGCCGGTGGGCGCCTGATGGGTCGACGGATGCAGTCCATCATGGACATGCTCGCGTGCGGTCAAACTTGCACGGAGCAGCGACGAAACTTGCACGGCACCCGCGTCCATTCTTGCGTCCGACCCTTGGTCAAACGCGCATGAGTGCGCCATGATGAGGCCCATGACCGTCGAAATGCCGCTCGGGTCGACCCTGCCGCGCCGCGCGCGGCGGCTCGTCGACGAGGCCCTCCAGGACACGCGCGTGGTGCTGGTGAACGGGGCCCGACAGAGCGGCAAGAGCACCATGGTCGGCCTGATCGGCCGCGAACGCGGAGCCGAGTGGCGCACGCTCGACCGCGCGGTTACGCGGCAAGCGGCGGAATTCGATCCGACGACGTTCGTTCTCCACGATCAGCTCCTGGTCATCGATGAGGTCCAGCGCGTGCCTGAGCTGCTCCTGGCGATCAAGGAGGTCGTCGACGCCGATCCGCGGCCGGGGCGCTTCCTGTTGACCGGGTCAGCCAAGGTGCTGGCGCTTCGCGGGGTGCCCGACGCTCTCCCGGGGCGGGTCGAGACGGTCGAGCTGTGGCCGCTCTCGCAGGGCGAGATCGACGGCAAGCCTGATGGGTTCGTCGATGCCGTCTTCTCGTCGGGCCCCGATCTGCGCCACACCAGCGGAGAGGCTCGAGCCGGATACGCCGAGCGCGTCGTCCGTGGAGGATTTCCCGAGGCCGTTGCGCGCTCGGGACGGCGGCGCGAGGCCTTCTTCGACAACTACGTCGACGATCTCGTCACCCGTGACGTGATGCAGCTGACCGAGATCGAACGCCGCGCGCAGATGAACGCCCTGATCCGGATGCTCGCGGCGCGGTCGGGGCAGCTGCTCGTCCCCGGGAAGCTGGCGAACGCGCTCGACCTGCCGCAGTCGACGGTGGGCCGCTACCTGGGGCTGCTCGAAGAGGTCTTCCTGTTCAAGCGGATCCCGGCGTGGTCTCGCAACGTCAACGCCCGAGCGGTTTCGACGACGAAGGCCGCAATGGTCGACTCCGGGATTGCCGCCAATCTGCTGGGGGAGACGGTCCAGAGCCTGCAGCGTCTGGACGGGCCGCTGGGCGGTCTCCTCGAGGGCTTCGTCAGCTCGGAGCTGGGCCGGCAGCTGACCTGGGCACGGGTGCGGGCCGAGCTCTTCCACTACCGGACCAAGGACGGGGTCGAGGTCGACTGCGTGCTGGAGGATCGCCGGGGACGGGTGGTCGCGATCGAGATCAAGGCGTCAGCGACGGTGCGGGCGGACGACTTCCGCGGCATCCGCCACCTGGACGAGCGCGTCGGCGAGGATCTCGTCGCCGGCATCGTGCTCTACACGGGGCGCGAGACGCTGCCGTTCGGGCCGAAGTACCGCGCGGTGCCGATCAGCGCCCTGTGGGAGCTCGGCGCCGAAAATTGACGGCGCGACGGTCCTACTGCGCCGCGCCGACCTCGCTCGGCACGCCCGACCACAGTCCGTCGAGGTAGCTCGCGATCTCGTCGGTCAGTCGCTTCGGCGCGATCCGCAGCTCGAGGATCGAGCTGGCTTCGAGCAGCCGGCCGTTGGGCAGCTCCTTCGCGAGCATCCCGGCGTCGCTGAACGGGTGGATCGGGTCGACGTGGTGGCCGATCACCAACGTCGGCACCTCGATCGACTCGCGCTCGGCCCGCGGCGGGGCGACGCGCCCGAAGAACAGGCCGAGCAGCACCGCTGACGTCGCCCGCGGATCCTGGCGCACGGTGTCGAGCAGGATGTCCGTCAGCCAGCGGCGCTCGGTCGGCAGCTTGCGCAGCGCCCGCCCGACCAGCCGGACGATCGGCTCGCCGCCGCGGAGCACCGCGAACAGCGGCAGGAACGTCCCGCCGACCGCGATCAGCGAGTGCTCCAGCACCGGCATCTCGAGCACCATCCCGCGAATCTTGCGCGGGTCCATGAACGCGGCCTCGAGCGACGAGTTGGCGCCGAGCGAGGTGCCGAGCAGCACCGCGTCGGCGACCTCGAGATGATCGATCAGCGCGAGCAGCAGTCGCCCGTAGCGCGACATCGAGTACTCCCAGCTCCGGACCGGGCGGTCCGACTCGCCGTGCCCGAGCAGGTCGACCGTCACGGTGCGGAAGCCGCGCTCGGCGAGCGCGGCGGCCAGCGGGCGGTGCATCTTGCGGTTGAAGGTCAGGCCGTGAATCAAGATCACGGTCCGGTCGCCGGTTCCGGCTTCCTCGTACGCGATCTGGTGGCCCTCGAACGTGAAGCGCTCGGTCATCGGTGCCCGGAGCATACGGCCACGGGACCGGCGGTAGGAATCTCCGTCAGGCGCCGATCGCCTGCGGTCCGCCGCTCTGCCGGCGGGGGCGAAGCCGAGACGGAGCGACGGCGAAGCGCTGGTTGACGGCGCTCTCGATCCGCGGCTGACGGACCGGTTGGAGGCCCAGGTCCGCGTTGTCACCGAGGATCGCCAGCAGCTCGTCGAGCTCGAGCCGGGTGCCCGGGCCCTCGTCGAAGCCGGCGCCGCCCGGAGGGTCCGATCGGCCGTGCGGGGCCTGCGAGCACACCCGGTCGAGGCGGGCCGACACGCTGCCGAGCGGGATCCCGAGGGTCGCGGCGACGTCCCCGCGGGACAGCTCCCCCCAGCAGAGCAGCAGCACGGTCTCGCGGTCGAGGGCGGACAGCGACCGCAGGCCGGCCACGATCCGCGGGTCGAGCGGACGCGGGGGGGCGAGCGCCGGATGCCGGACGGGCGCCTGATCGGCGAGTCGCTCGAGTCGCTCGAGTCGGCCGCGGTCGATCCGCCACCGCGCGGAGATCGCCTCGGTCGCCAGCGCGTAGAGCCACGGGCGCGGAGCGCCGAAGCGCTCGGTCCCACCCGCCCACGTGTCGACGGCCCGGCCGAAGACCTCGATCGAGGCGTCCTCGGCGGCGTCGTCGCCGAGCCGGCGTCGGAGGTAGCGCACGACGGGTCCGCGGTGTTGCTCGAAGAGCCGGCTGAGGGAGGGGGACCGCAGCATTCATCTATACATCGCTCGACGACGCCGAAAAGTTCCCCCCGATCGTCGGGTTGACCAGTCGGGGGGTGGCGTGAAGGCGGGACGGGTCACCGTGGTTCGCGATCCGAAGACCGCGCCGCCGGCCGTCGCGCACGGTGCGCTTGCCAGCAGACGGACGCCGGGGTAGGCTCGAACATGACGCCTCCGTCACTTTTGCGCGGGCGTCGGACCGGCGGGGCGGAGCCACCGACGACCAACGTCGGGGCGACGGATCCGCGCAACGGGTGGCGGGTCGACGGTTCGCCACCGAACCGAAGGTAGCGTCGAGATGTCCCAGCAGTCCCGAGTTCTCGTGGGTCAGGTCGCGGCCGTCACCGGCGGCGCGCGCGGGATCGGCCGGGCGACCGCCGCCGCGCTCGTGCGCCAGGGCATGAAGGTCGCGATCGGCGACGTCGACGTGGCCCTGGCCGAGCGGACCGCGGAGGAGCTGTCGGCCGGGGGCGGGACGGTCCGCGCGTATCCGCTGGACGTCACCGACCGCGCGTCGGTCCGCGCCTTCGTCGAGGCGACGGAGGCCGACCTGGGTCCGATCGACGTCTTCGACAACAACGCGGGGATCATGCCGGTCGGTCCGTTCCTCGCCGAGTCCGACGAGAGCACCCGGCGGCAGCTCGAGGTCAACGTGATGGGCGTCGTCAACTGCGGCAAGGAGATCCTGCCGCGTTTCGTCGAGCGGCGGCGCGGCCACCTCGTCAACATCGCGTCGGTCGCCGGCAAGGGTGGGTTTCCGGGGGCGGCGACCTACTGCGGGACGAAGCACTTCGTGGTCGGCTGGTCGGAGGCGCTGCGCGGCGAGATGATCCACGCGGACGTTCCGGTGGACATCAGCTGCGTGATGCCGGCGATCGTCCAGACCGAGCTGGCGACCGGCCTGCAGGCGACGCGCGGGGTCAAGCAGATCACCCCCGAGGACGTGGCCGAGGGGATCGTCGACGCGTTGAGGCAGCCGCGGTTCGACGTCTTCGTCCCGAAGTCGGCGGGCGTCACCAACCGGATCGTCGGCGTGCTCCCGCGGCGCGGACGCGAGGGCCTGATGCGGGCGCTGAAGGCCGACACCGCCCTGATCGAGGCCGACCACGGCGCTCGCCAGGCGTACGAGCTGCGAGCGGCGACGAGCGACGCGCAGCTACCGGCTCCGGCCAAGGCGCCGGAGCTGACCTCGGGCGAGTAGCCGCGGTCCCGCGCCGCCGTGGTCCGGCACCGCCGGATTGCCGCATTTGGAGGCATTTCTGCCGGCAGCGTGGGGCGTTGTGTACACTCATGTAGATCGATGTCCCACTCGCGGGACATGCTCCGTCATCACCGCCGGGAGCCCGATGACCGCCACCCTCGATGAGCTGCAGCGCACGTCCCTACGGGACGCCGACGACCGCATCGCTCGTTGGCAGGAGTCGCTGGAGCAGGCCGCGGAGCACGGAGCGATCGACGACGAGCAGCGGGAGCGTCTGCGACGGACGCTGCGCGAGTTGGTGCGGTCGCTCAACGAGGGCGTCGCGCCGCTGGTCGACCCCGAGGGCGCGAGCGAGATCCGCGATCGACTGGTGCGGCTGGCGACCATCGATCCCGACGGCGGAGACGGACCGCTCGATCTGGCCGACCGGGCGTTGATGGAGGCCGAGGCGATCCGTCACATCGTGAGGGATCTGCTCGACGGCGCCCCGCCCGCCGGGTTGACGACGGCCTCGGCCGTCGCGCAGATCGAGGGATGGCTTCCCCGCTTGGGCGTCACCGACCTCGCGGCGCTGCTGGGCGTCGATCGCAGGACGATTCCCCGTATCCGCCGGGCGGCGACCTCGCCGGACGCGCGGTTGATGGTGCTCTGGCGGTTGATCGCCCTGCTGCGGCATAGCTGGACGGACGAGGGCGTGGTCGCCTGGTTCGATCGTCCTCGACAGGCGCTGAACGGCCGGACGCCGGCCGAGCTGCTCGACCGACTCGCGGACGAGCCCGAGCTGGAGCGCACGCTGATCGACCTGGCGCGCCGTGGGCGAACGCAACGCGCAGCCTGAGCTCCCGGGCTTCGACCCGAGCGGCCCCCGCGAGCTGCTGGCGTTTCGCCAGACGGACTACGACGTCCCGTTCTGGGCCCGCAGCAACAGCCACCCGGGCCGGTGGAACGTTCCGGGCGAGCCCTCGACCCAGTACTGGTCGCTCCATCCGG